>DATKSN010000349.1:0-80400 GCA_035531595.1 Pirellulales bacterium
GCAAGCAAGGGGCGGGGTCTCATTTTCGGACAACGGGGCGGGGTTTCAAGCCCCCCAGGGCTGCCCAAGCGGCGGGGTATCGTCTCACCCAAATCGGGACTCAACCACCTCTTTCCGTCTCAAATAATGTGGGACGTAGCAGCTAGCAATGCCGCCCTGGGCCTTGACGTTGAACGAGACGTAGCTCGCAAGAATTGGGTTTTCCGCGGCTTCCTCGGGCGAAACGCCCAGATCGACGAGCGTCTGTCGCCCGAAGTCGCGGTTGATCAGTTTTGCTTCTTCGCCCATCAGGGTCGATTTTCCGAATCCCCGTGCTTGCGGATCGCCGGGCACCACGGACCACACGGCTCCGATCAAGGGCTGTTCATTCTCAAGCGGCGCGAGAATGAACTTGCGAAGGAACTCAGACCGTTGCGTCCCGAACATCTCCGGGACGTAGACACGCTGGGTATCTTCGCCGTAGGTCGCATTACCGGGAAACGGATTCTGTTTGAGGCCGTACTTTGTTTGCAGGAAGGATCTGATCGCCATGATTCATGCTCCGCAGGTTGCTTTGAGCTTAATCCTGCCGATCCGTCGGCGTCCGACTTCGACGTAATCCTCGCCTTGTGGCGGCGGTGTGAAGGGCAATTCGGTATAGACAATTGGCTCGGCGGCGTCGCCCTCCGCAATGAGATCCCTGAGGCAGGACGCAAAGACCGTTGGCTGAATGCGCAGATCAACGCAAACGATCGCTCGAAGTGAATATGCGGCGGCATAGCCCCCGGATGCACCGGCAACCCGTAAATAGGCGGCGACCAATGCGTCGGCGAATTGAGGCCGGGCAAGCGCATTGCCGTGGTGTTGAACGGTTACGATCTTCGCGCCGGCGTCACCGTTCGGGTTCGGGGCGAAATCGCAGGTCGAGAAGACGATGCGTCCGCTGAAATCCGGGTGCGATGTCGTTGATGAAGCTGCAAAGAACTCCCGGACAATCTTCAGCAGGTGCTGAAACGTAACTCCGTCGAAAGCCAATTGCTCCGCTTCGAGGAGGGAAGGGATAACCACGGAATCTTGAACGAGATCGACGAACTTCTTACTGTCGAGATCTGGCGATGCAAGCGGCTTCGCTATGTCGGTCACGCGGCGGCGAAGCGATTGCTCGAACACTGCTATCTTCACCGGAGCAAAGTCGACCTCAGCAAGTCGATCCAGGCAGTTTCGCAGGACGTGGGAACCCAGCTCATCGGGCACACGGCTGTCGCCCAACTGCGCCGCGTTGGTGATGTCGGGTACATAGACGGGTGATGCAAGCACGCGCGAAATCAACCCGCGAAAGTACGGATGCGAGTTCATCCAAGCCAGCAACAGGGTGTCATACGCTTGCCCCGACTTCGTCGCGTTAACCTGCGCGAGGTCTCTTCCCGCGGCGGTGATCTCGCATGGCGATTCGCGTAAGCGGTCGATGTCCGAGCGACGTCGTGGAAGTGTTCCAATCGTCCCGAGGCCGAGCCGCTGCAATTCCGTCAATACATCTCTGGCAAATCTCTGGCAACAGTCCAGAGTGCGCTATCAGAAGCTGGGGCGCGCCGGCCGGAGAGTGAACAAAGGAATCGGCGTATCGCTTCAAAGTTCGATTTCTCGACCGAAGCGAGGTGGCCATGAGTTCCAAGGATTTGCGTAACGGATGCACGGGGGATCGTGTCGGTCGTCTTGGAATCTCGTTGATCCATGCAGCGATCGTATCACGCGATGGGAGCGTTTGTCAGTGGCGTTTATTTGACAGCGGACCTATTCCGTCAACACTTCGACCCGGCTCCAGTAGGCCGGTGTCGGTTGGCCGGGCCGGCCGAATCGCTCGATTTGAAGCGCGACGCCGAACTTCTGCCCGGCGAATTGCGTGAGATCGACGACCAGGTCGCTCCATCCGTCCTTGCTCGTCGAGGCATCGATGGCCGCATTCACGAGCGTTTGCCCGTTGGCCGTGACCATTAGCCGGCCGTCTTGGCCCGCTTCGTGCGCGACCGATACATACAGACGTGTCTTGCGGCCCAAGGCAATGTCGACCACGCTCGATAAGCGACACGGCTGGTCCGCGGCCGATGGCGACGTCCGCAGCACGGCGCCACGTCCCTGGTGTTCTTCGACCAGCGCCAAGCCCGCCTCGCCCAAGGCGCCGGGCATGAATCCTGGCGAAAAGGCTTCGACCATTCGTCGCGCCTGCGCCGGATCGCGCGTGTCGCTGGGCAAGAAGCGGCGCAGCCGCAATAAGCGCGTCGCCGCCCGCTCGGCCGCAAGCTCGCGGTCGATCCATTGGAAGTCGTCGAGCGAGCGTGCCAGGTAGATGTGGTCGAAGAGCGCCTCCTTGCCGTCGGGCACGACCAGCGAAATGCCGGTCAGTTCGAAACCGCCGAAATCGGCGTACAGGTCGCGAGTGACGACCTGCCAATGATCGGCCAGCGGCTGCTCGTCAACGCGCAAGGCCGCGCCGAGGCTGGGCGGGCCGGCGCCGGCGTCGTAGCGAAAGCTGCCGCGGCCCTCCGGCATTTCAACGATCGGCGCACTCAACAGCGCATCGGGACCGGCTGGCCGTGGGTCGGGACCAAAGCGGCCGTCGTGCGCCAATTGCACGCAAATACGCCCACCGCCGCGCTTCCGCCAGGCAAACCGCAGGTAACGGTACTCGCCCGGCCGCGGCTGGTAGCGGATCGGCAGCCGCAGGCCGGGGTAACTGGCGTTCGACCGCTCGCCGGGCGTGAGCCGTACGCAATCGGTGCCCGAGAATTTGTCGTCTCGCACCAGCTTCGCCTGGCTATCACCGTGCGGCAGGCCGGCCAGGAAACGCGGCTCGTCTTCGAACCAGCGATGAATCCGCGACGGACGAGTAACCAGGCCCAGCCCGCGCCAGTCGATCCACGAGTTTTGATCGCTTGCCGTCGGCACGAGGTCGATCGCCAACTCGCGGCCCCGTTCGGCGTGCAAGTAAACCACCAGCGGATCAGGCTCGACGGCGGCGCTGGCGCGCACGGGCACTTCGAAGCGCCCGGCCGAGCGCCCGTCGAGCCGGACCTCGATCTGCGCCGGACTGGTCCCTTCGGCGGCGCGCTCGACGGCGATCACCAGGCAATCCTGGCCCGGCGCGACGCGCAGCCGTCGCGAAACGGTCAGAACCGGCGCCGGTCGCATGCAGAGCCGGAAGCTGTAACTCCCCTGGTCGTCGGCCTGCCATCGGTTCGTCCAGCCCACGCCAGGGTCGTCGATGCCCGTCACTTGCCAACCGCGCCAAGCCACCAGCTTCGACGGCAAACGGTGGCGGATCTCAACCCCAAGCGCGGCGGGGTCGAGCAGTAGCCGCGGCTCGAGCCAATCGAACGTGTCGCGAATGTCGAGCGGGTCGGCGCCCACCGGCCGGTCGCGCTCGACGGAATCAGCCACCAGAATCAGCCGCGCGGGTCCGGTGATCGGCAACAGGCCGCTGTCGCACACTTTGGCGGAGCCGACCAAGGCCGGGCTCTCATAGAGCAAACTTGTCTCGGCGGCCGGAACCGCCGGCGCAGGCACCGCCGATGGCAAGGGCGCCATGAAAATTCGTGCCCGCGCGCAACCGCCGCGGCCGGCCAACTGGTCCAACCCGACGCGCGTGCTGAAGCCACGCACGCACGCCGGCAGCGCGAACTCGAGCTCGTAATGCGCGTGAACGCCCAAGCCCCAGGCGTAATCGGCGCCGCCCGACGTCAGCGAACCGCCTTCGACGTTGCGGTCGATCCGACCGACGCGCGCCGGCGCCAGGCTCGGCCGTTGCTGGCCGCGGGCAGGATTCAGCCAGGTGAGCGGCAATTCATGCGCAGCGAAGAACTGCCGCAGGCGGATCGAGCGGTGTCGCAGATAAAAGGGGTCGAGGCTCCAAGCCGGCTGCGCGACGTGAAGCCACTGGTTCGGATCGGGCGAAGACGCGGCGCCGATCGAGCGAGCCTGAAACCGCTCGTTCGAGACGGTGGCCACCAGCCCGCCGCTGGTTTCCAGTCGTACCAGTCGCCCCGCGCCGCTTGGACACAGGATGGCGAGTTGAGCGACGTACGCTTCCCAGGGGTCGCTTACCGGCAGATGCAGCTCGGCAATTTGCGCCAGCGGCACTTCGCTTGCGCCGTCGTCGACCAACAGACGTACCACTCCCCGGCCCCAGCGTAACGAGCGAAAACTGAGCTGCCGGCCATCGAGATAGAAGAGCGTGCCGGGCTGGTAGCGATCGCTCGCGCGTCGCCGCCAGACGACGCGCCGCACATGCTCGGCGAGCACCCGCACATGCCCCTGCCGAGGACCGTCGGGCAGGCTCAGCGTCACGGAAGGCTCGACCAACAAGCGCGGCGGCAGCGAGTAGGCGTGTGTTTCGCCGCCGCGCTCATAGCCGACCATGCGTCCTGGCAGCCGGTCGCCGCCAAGTAACTCGACGTAGGCGTCGGGCGTGTCGGCCGTTGGAATCGAGCGGTCGCGAAGCCAGCGGATCGGATTGGTGGAATCAAAAAGCGGCCGGCCCGCCAGCGTCGGTTGCCACGGTTCGGTTTGCCAGCCGAGCACTTCATCGCCGCCGGTGCGCGTGCCGTCCGACCAGGCGGCGGTGAAACGATTTTCGGCCGACATGCCACGCGGCGCCGCCATGCACCCAGCGCCGAGACACGCGGCCAGAATCCGCACTTGGAGTCTCATGGCGTTCGTCGGCCGGGGTTGGGTGGTGGGGTCGGTTGGCTGGCTCTAGTTCCTTGGGGGCTGGATTCATTGTAAGCGACAAGGCGCAAGGCGCACAGTATCGTTTCAACGGCGCGCTTCAAGGCCAGGAACCGCGGACATGGAGTCGTTTTTGGCGCGCGGCGCAAAAAAAAAGCCGGGCCCGTCGTGAAACGGGCCCGGCTGCGAAAGCGATTTTTCACGCCTGACGCGCGCCTTACCAGAGGTACGTGAAGCGGGTGGTCAAGCCGTCGAACGTGACGGCGCTGTTGGCATTCACGTAGTTGTTGGTCTGCACGGCCTGGATGTAATTGCTGGTCGAAACCGTGTTGAACCAGACGCCGAAGTAATAGCCGGCGGTGATCTGCACGCGGCCGTTGGCGCTGCGCCAGCCCGTGCCCAATTCGTACTCGAGGATCGGCACGGTGCGGAAATCAGTCCATTGGCTCGCCGACTGCGTTCCCGTGAAGTTGTTGAATTGCAGATAGCTGCCGCGGCTGTTGCCGGCCAAGATGCTGGCGAAGGTCTTGCCGTACATCAGGAAGCCACGATTGGCGAGTTGCCGCGCGCCTTGCAGTCCGGCGCGGACGCCCGCGCCCTCGAAATTGATGTTCGTGCCCACGTTGGTGACGCCGCCGGCGCCGAGCGACTGCGATTCGCGGAACAGTTGAGTGAGCAGGCCGTAGCGGGTACCGATCGAGTAATTCACGTACCAGTTCTGCCCGCCGGCGAGCAAGCGGCGGTAATCAACGTCGGCGAACTGGAACCGCGTGGTATAGCGCGCCAAGTCCGCCAGGCTCGGCGAGGCGGCGGTGGCCACATGCGGGTCGGTCACCAGGGAACGGAGCGTCAAGGGCGGGTTCGTGAAGAGCGATCCGTTCGATTCACTCTGGTAGTAGGTGTACGCGACCTGAATGCTCGCGCACCGGCTCAGGGCGTAGGTCGCGCCGCCGCGGTAGCCGATCGAGTAATTGGGGTTGGCCGTGCCCACGCCGCCGAAGGGCACCGCGTTCGGGCCGGTGCCGCTGTCTGGCACGGCGTACGCCACGCCGGCGCCTCGCGGACGCAAATAAAGCGCTTCGGCGAAGAAGCCACTACGATGCGCCCAGAAGGGTTCGCAACAATTGGAGCCGCACGAAGCGTACCCTCCGCGGCCGGAGTCGCAGCCGGAGTCGCAGCACGAGCCGGCGGCATGATCGACCGCCGTGGCACCGGCATCGCCGGCCGGGGCGGAACCGTCGGCGGGCGTGGGTTCATCGGCGTAATAGTCGTTGTAAGTCAACTGGTCGGTTTCATGGACGGGCACCTGGTCGGCGGGGCCCCCGCCGGCCTCGGCGTTGACGGAAATCGTGGGGTACTGGTAAACAGGCGGCGTGGCGGGCTGCGCCGACCTTGCCGGCGCGGCGGAATCGACCGCCGCTTGATAGCGATACGGTTCTTGAGCGTGCGATGGTGTGCCAACGCACACCAGCGTGGCCGCGACCACGACTTGGAGGGTTTGCAATTTCACGTCATCTTCCTCGGAGTGCGGTGGGGACGGTTCGTTGGAATCAATGGCTTTCCGGGGTTTTCCGGATTGGTTCCAGAAATCTCAATCGACGAACCTAACCACTTGCCCTATCATTTACGTCGGCGTCGACAAACACGCCGCCGGCGGCAAAACCGATATTCGTGGCAAATCCGCCATATTGAGTACAACCGTTACAACCGGCCCCCCCCATGCGGCGCCCCGAACTTGCCGCGGCCGACAATGAGATATTTTGCCACGAAGAAAAAGCGATGGTGGCTGGTGGCAGAGCGTAAGCGATGCCCCGGCTATACTGCGAGCGGGCTTCTTCGACACTAACCCGCGGCGCAAGCAAGGCGCGTAACTACTTGCCTTGCTTGCGCTTCGGGTTGGTGTACAAAACTGACAAATGTCTCATTCGCGGCCGCTCGCAGTATAGATAGACAGCGACCGGGGCATCGCCTAGGCTCTGCCGGCCTTGATCGGATCGTTGTGAATTCTGCTAGCATTCATTGCCCGATCGAGGACGATCAAGGCAACCATGTGTGACGCTGTGACGCTTGTGACGATGAATTCGCACCTTGCGAGTGAGTTTTGAGGCATTTTGAGAGTTTCGGGTAATATGGGTCGGGCTCGCCAGAATGCGCAACAATCCGATCAAGGCCGGCTTCTGCCCACCGCAGGCTACGCAGGCCCGCGGCGGGTGCGAGAAATCGGCGTGGCCTGAGAACGAGCAAACGAGTACCATGCCGCCCCTGAGACTCCGATATTGGGTCGCCGCGATTGAAAGGATTGACATGCCGCCGACACCATCGAACCCCCCGACGGGCTGCTCCCCGATTTCGCACGTCACGCCTTCGTTCCGATGGATGGCCGCGCCCCTCTTGTTCTTCGCTGCCGCAACGGCGGGCTGCCTGGGCGATCGTCAATCCGGCTCCCATCGCCTGCCCCCCGAAAAGGAATTGCAGCCGGTCTATTCCGATGAGGCGCCTCAAAAGGCGGTCGACCCAAGACGATTGTCGCGCGAGGAACTGGAAGCTCGCGACGGCAGCAAGGCGATCAAGGATGTCGAGGAAAACGGCGTGAAAATCCAGGAATGAGCCTATCCCGTCCTCGTGCCTACCCGTCAGTCCTCCAACTGCTGGTACAGCGGCAGGTGCCGGTAGTAGACTTCGAGCATCAAGAGCCGTAGCGACGTCGCGAATAACCGGCCGCCCGATTGTTCCCACTGGTCTTGCGGGTTCCAGGTGCCGGCCTGGTGGCCGTCCTTCACCTGCGAGCCCACGAGCATGTCGCGCAGGTGCTCGTTCCAGCGGGTCCAGTAATCGCCTTGCATGTGGTACATCACCTGCGTGGCGTAGTACCAGTAATAGCTCGTCTCGCGGCCCGGTTGCGGCAGGTTTTGCAACAAGTACGTCGCCCCGGCGCGCATCTGCGGCTCGCCGCGGCGGGCGCCGAGGAACTGCCGGCAGAGGAGCCCTTCGGCCGACATCGCCGGGCCGCCGCCAGATCCCTGGTAGCCGAACGTGCCTAACGAGCCGCCCGTGCCGGCCGCCGAGGCGAGCCACTTGTTCGCCAACTCCAGCGCGGCCAGCGGCACGGCAAGCCCGGCCATCTCGCCGCTCTTGAGCGCCATCACCTGCCAGCCGACGACCGAAGTATCGCCCGGCTCGCCGGGCAAATAACGCCAACCGCCGGTTGACGGGTTCTGCGAGGCCACGATGAAACTCAATGCCCGCTGCGCCGGCTCGCGCAAGGCGGCGTCCTGGCTCAGGCCATAAGCCTCGCACAGCGCGATCGCCGCGATGCCGTGGCTGTACATGTGGGCGCTCGACGCGGGACCGGTGAACAAGTCGCCGCTGGGCTTCTGGTGCTCCGTCAGCCAGCGGATCGCCTGGCCGACGACGGTCTGGTAGTCGCCCGCCTGGTGCGTGTGCCCGCTGGCGAGAAACGGCAATAAGCCAAAACCGGTCGCGGCCGTGTCCGACTGCGTACCCCCAGCCCCCGCGGTCGCCGGCAACTTCTTCTCGGGCGGGTCGAGTTGGTGCAGACTCCAACGCCCGTCAGCGTGCTGGTGCTGGGCGAGCCAATCAAGACCCCGCTTCACCGCCGTCTCCGACTGATCGGTGCCGCCGACCAACTCGATGAACTCGCGCCGCGTGGCTCCCTGCCGCAGGGCGAACATGGCCTGCATGCCGATGTTGTCCTCGGCGTAGGCCACCGGCGCCGCGCCGGCCGGAGGGCGCCGCGGCGGCACGGCCAGGGGGGATATCGACGGCGGTGCTTCCATCGCCTTGTTGGCCAAGGCTCCGGCGATGAACTCGCGCCGAAGTGGGTTGTCCGGACCGGCCAGCTTGTCGGGCGTTTCGATCGCCAACTCGATGGGCATGGCGTCGGGGAGCCTGAGCTCGACGGCGCCGGCCAAGGCGGCGGCGACGGGCTTCTCGACCGCCGCCGGCGCCGGCGCGTCGTCGGCCGGCGGCCCGACGGCGCGCTGGGGCAAGGACCGCTCGCGCCATGGCAGCGGCGGCCCCTCGATCGCCGCGGCTGGCGACGCCTCGGGACGCAGCTTCGCGGCGTCGTAGGTGTCGTCGACCATCACCCGAATTCTTGCGAATTCAGCTACAGCCGCTGTTTCCCTCGGCGTTGGCGGCGGCGCGTCGCGGCGCTCGAGGGTCGCCTTGTCCGCATCGGCCGGCAGCGAATCCAGCCCCGGCGCCGGGGTGGCCAAAACCAGCTTGGGGATTTCCGCTTCGGGCACCATCGGCTCGGCCGACCGTGGCACCGGCGCGCGACGCGCTTCGCGTACGTCCAGCGGCGCGTCGGCAAGCGGCGCGGCCTGGTCCATGTCGGGTTTGAATTCGGCCGGCTCGACCGTCAACTCCAAGGGCGCGCGAGGCACCAGCGGCGCGGTGCGCGCTGGAATGGCATCAGTCGCCGTGTTGGCAAGCTCGACCTTTCGATTCAAGGGTGCTTCCACGGGCATGGCCTCCGCCGCCGAGAGTTCGACCGCCAATGCCTCGATCTCCGCCGCCCGCGGGGCCGCCGCCATTTCGCGACGCTCGATCTCGAGGAGCTCCTCGGCCGGCGCCGCTCGCCGCGGTGGCACGAAGATCACGCGGTTGGGCGGCAAGCGTGCCGCCAGGTCCGCCGGAAGCGCGGGAGCGGGCATGTTGTCGTTCGGCAGCGGCCCCCGAGGCGGCTGAATGCTCTGCCGTGGCAAATCGGCGACGGCGACGGCGACGGCGTCGACGGAGCGCAAGTCGGCCACGCGCTGGTACGCCTCGCGCGACGGGTGCAAGACGTCTTCAAACACATCCGCCGCCGCCTGGCTCTCGCGGATTTCGTGGACTCGCTGGGCGATCTCCTGGCTCAAGGGAACCAGCAGCAGGAGACCGACGATGAGCGCGTGCGACAACAGGCTCGCAAAGAGGAAACGGGCCATCGACGCCGCTCCGAACAGCCAGCCGCGCGAGTAGCGGACGACGGCAGCCAACCCGGCCAGCAGGAGCGTGACGCTGAGTGCTTTCCACCACACGACCGTGAAGGCTTGCCAGTGGCTGGTGTCCCAGGCCGTCACGCGCTCGACCTCGGCGGCGGTGCTGCGATAGATCGCCCAGCGGCGCGAGTCGCCCTGCGAAGCGCGATTGCTGGTCAGCGCGAGCGCAAAACCGTCGGCCGAGAGCGCCAAACCGGCTTCGTCGGCCGAAGTGTTGACACCCAGTCCAAGGTTCTCCGGCTTTCCGACCTGTCCGCCTTCCGTCAGCCGGGCGCGGTAAAGATCGAAATTGACCGGCTCCCGCGGCCGAGCGGGTCGATCGGACGAAAAATACAGAAACGCGCCGTCGGGCGAGACCAGCGGGCCGCGTTCGTTGGAACCGGCGAGGTTCACGCCCGGCAAGGCGACCGCCGCGCTCCAAGGCCCTCCGGCCGGCGGCCGGCGCAAAACGTAAAGATCGGATTTCGTCGGCGAGGTCGCGCGGTCGGAGGCGAAGAACAGCCGCAATCCATCGGGCGCCGGCGTGACGTCGCGCTCATCCGCCGCGGTGTTGACTGCCTTGCCAAGGTTCCGCGGCAGTCCCCAGCCCGATTGGGTCCGTCGGCTGACGTAGAGGTCGAACCCTCCCTCGCCACCGGGGCGGTCGGAGGCCAGGTAAAGTTCCTTCCCGTCTGAGGCGACGGACACGCCAACTTCGTCAGAGGGCGTGTTCAACTCGACCAGTGGCACGGCCTCTTCCCAGCGGCCGTCGAGCCAGCGCGCGCGGTACAAATCGGCGTCTCCGCGCGCGCGGCGGAGCGTGAAGTAGAGCATCGTGCCGCCGTCGGCCCAGTGCGGATGGCTGAGGCTGTCGGGCGGATCGCGTGGCGGCACGAGGTCGGTCAGTTCGTCGGCGGGTTGCCAGACGATCTGCCGCCGCGCGGGCGCGCCCTCGGCCAGCCAGCGGTGGCTGCCGTCGATGAGTGCCAGCCCCTCGATCCGACGCGGCGCCAGCCACGCGCCGAGAGCGATGATCGCACCAACGGCCAACAGGACCGGCACATTGCGCAGCCGGAACAGAGCGCGGAAATGAAAATGCATGTTAGTCCGGATTATTCATGGTCCCGTAGCTGGCTTCGCAAGAAGTCAGGCCGTGGACGCGAGTTACGCCAGAATTCTTGCGAATTCTGCTACAGCACAGTGCGCGAGTTCCTCCCCGGACCATGAATAATCCGGGTTAGTCGCTTGATTCTAATCGTTGGCGGTTGAATGGCCAAGCTCGTGAACAAGCCATCCCCGGCACCAGTCCCAATGCCGTGTTCAACGGATTGTCGCCCGCGCCCGAGAGCGTGACCCCCCGAGCCGATCCCCAGTTGCCGCAGATTGTTGGCGCACCCGGCGCGGCGTCCCGCCTCGCGCGCGGCCTGCGCGGCCGGCAGCAACATCGCCGCCAACAGAGACCCATGACGGCAATCACCACCAGCAACTCGATCACAGTGAAAACGCCACGCAGAGGACGGCACATGTGGATTTCTCCGCAGTCAGGGAGTTCAGGGTATGTTGAAGGGAATCTCGTTTGGAGCATCCGTCGGAACGTCGATCTCGAACGTCCAGGAACCGGGCGTGCCGGCCAGGGGATGCGGACGGCGGTTTGCCCGTGAGGTGAGTTGGGCGTATGATGTGGCCTGCCGCAAGCGCCGAACATCGCTGAGAGGACGACACATGGACCGAGATACCTTCGATAGCGCGATTCTGGTATTCAAGCACCGCACGCCGTTCCGGCCGTTCACCGTTGCCATGGTGAACGGCGACCGGCTGGAGGTGGACCACCCAGATGCTCTGGCGGTGCGTGAAGGCGTGGCGCTGTTCGTGGGGCCGGGGCGCGTACCCGTCATCTTCGACCACGAGGGCGTGAGCCAGGTTGTCGGCGACCTGGCCGAGCGTCCTTCCGCGTGATGTCGCCGAGGTCGGCGGCGAGTATTTCAAATCGCTCGGCTAGCCGGTCCCTCGCACCTGGAAGACGGAACCACCAGACAGTTTTCTTCGCCGTTCTTCGCCGAGAGTTTGCATCTCGACATCGGCACCGCTAAACTGGCGGGAGCCGTTGGCAGTGTGCCGGCGGCTTGATCGGCCCATTTTGTTGGAGATCGCAGCAGCCAGGGCAGCCGCGCCCTTATCCGTCGTGGTTCGTCAGCACAAGGGCGGCCACACCACTGGCCCGAACTGGCCAATGTTCCGGGTGGTATTTGAACTGCACGCGAATGCCGTGACGGACCCTGTCTGTCGCCTTTCGCTCCGCGAAAGGGCGTTCTTTCGCGGAGCGAAAGGCGACATTACAGGCAACCGACCCACAACCCTCATGAGCGTAGCTAGCTAGCCCGGATTATTCATGGTCCAGGGAGGAACTCGCGCACTGTGCAGTGGCAGAATTCGCAAGAATTCTGGCGTAACTCGTTCCACGGCCTGACTTCTTGCGAAGGCAGCTACGGGACCATGAATAATCCGGGCTAGCGGCGGTAGCCGGACGCGCAAGAGTTCGGTTGCTGGTATATGGCGTTTCACGGCCCGCAGCACTCAGGCACGTCGTGGCGAGGGTTGTTCACCACGCGGCTAACCTGCCGGGCCGTCATTCCATCGGCCGGGCAGTGACGCAGCAGTGACCGTAAATGGTCGAGATCCTCGAACTGCGGATCAATCCAGGCCGCGTAGTCGTCGGGCGGAAGAATGACGGGCATGCGATCGTGGAAGCGCGACATCAACTCGTTGGCTGTCGTCGTGATGATCGTACAACTCTCGACGTCGCGCCATCGCTCCCACAGCCCGGCCAGCGCGAATGGGCGGCGGTCGACCGAAAAAAGGTACGGTTGCTTGCCGCCCTCCTCCTTGGCCCATTCATAGAAACCGTCGGCCGGGATGAGACAGCGCCGTTTGGCGAAAGCACGGCGGAAGGCCGGCTTCGTCGCGACGGTTTCCGCCCGCGCGTTGATCAGCCGGCTGCCGATGGCCAGATCGTCGGCCCAAGAGGGGACGAGGCCCCAACGGAGCATCGACAATTCACGCTGGCCGCCCTCGCCAATCCGTACCGCCGCGATGCTCTGCGTCGGGGCGATGTTGTAGCGCGGGGCCAGGTCGAGCAAGGCCGGCAGGGCGAATTCCTCGGCCACATCCCCAGCCGGCGTTCGTAACGTGAAGCGTCCGCACATCATGCTTCTTTCAAAAACCTTCGCAGCACATTCGCCGTGATTTTCGATACGGCGTCATCCACCAGCAGGGAACTGGTCCAGGTGATCGAAGCGGCGGAAAAAACTTCTCCCCCCTTGGACGTGTCGTAGTAGATCATGTGAGCGCCGCCGTCATCGCGATTGGTTCCCTGGGCCAACAAATGAACATTTTTGGGCGAGCTGGGCGAAATCTTGTCGGTTTCATGCCCCGAGGCGCCTCCGTCGCAGCGTCGGTGCAGGCTGCGCCGGCCGAAGGCGTCGCCGGCGTTCAAGTCCGTGCCGGCGAACGCCCAGTGCCCGGCATCGACCACGCGGAAGGGCGCGGCCGTCATGGCGCCGGCCTCGGTGAAGACCACGCCCAGCAAGTTCGCCTCCGACTCGTGCCGCAGGTGGAAGCGGCTTTCCAGCTTGCGGCGCTTCATTTCACGCTGGTCGCCGTTGCGACAGATGATCGTCGCGTCGTCGATGAATTCGACCTCGCAGTTCATGCCATTACCGCCGAGGTAGAGCAGCTTGCCCCCTTCTTCGAAGACCCAGCGTTTGAGCCGTTCGTACATCGAGCGCGACCAATACTCGGGGTGCGTACTGAGCACGAGCGCACGGTAATCGCCCAGGTCGAACGCCCCCTGATGAAACTGCGTCTCGGCGTACAGGTCGTAAGCGAAGCGCTCGCGCGCAAGCCATGCCAGGAACCGCCACTCGGCCGGCGCCACATGGCAGGCGGCGCGCCCTTCGATCGGATCGGTGGCCCGCTCGGCGGCGGCAATCGAGTTGATCGGCTCCGGGCGGTCGAACGAGAGCGGGGCGTAGTCGTCGCGGTCGTAGTGCAGGTGATCGGGGTCGGTGTAGCGTTTCAGTTCCTGCCGGGAGTTGACCGTCGGCGTGGCGGGGAAGCAGTCGGCATGGATGTAGTTGCTCCGCCCACCGAAGGCGTTGTAAGCGTTCCAAGTGATGTTCGAGGCCAGCACCGCCAGCTTGCACGTCGGCCGCCGCGGGGCGACGATCCAAGGGAACGAAAAAAACGCCCCCGACGCCGTGCCGGCGTGAAAGTAGTAAAGGCCACTGTGCTCGGGGGCCGCGACGAATTGGCGGTGGACCTTGATGTTGTATCCTTGCTGGTTCCAGCGCACGCCGGTCTGGGTATAATCGCCGTCGGGCGTGATCTGCATCGTCGCTCGCGGCCCGTGCTCGTCGTGCCAGCCGAGATTCCGTAGGAACTCCTTCTCCAGACCATAGCGCCACAGTTCGAGTTTGTAGGCCTCGACCGCATGGACGCGGAACTCGGCCTCGTCGCCCGCCTTGACCCACTTGGGCCAGACGTAACCCAGAAGGCAATCCGAAAGCAGCCGGAACTGGTACGGCTCGCCGAGCCGCGCGGTCATCCGCACGCGCTTCGAGCCGTAGCCCTGTTTCGAGAGCACGACCTCGTAGTCGCCCGGCGGCACATCAGCATGAACCGAGCCGCCGGCGCGGGAGCGAGCTTCGACCGAGCGGCCTTCGCCGCTGAATTCCAACAACACGTCGGGCAAAGCCACGTAACGTTCGTCGCTGACGTATCCGATGAGGGGCATGGGGAAGAACGAGAAAATGGAAAGGAAAAAGGAGAAAGTATCCTCGTTCCCACGCTCCGCGTGGGAACGCTTCTTCGGACGCTCCGCGTCCTCGTTGCATCGAAGTGCAGGTTCACAACCTAAGGCGCAATGCCGTTAGACGTATTCGATCTTCATCCGTGTCTCGTCTCGGCGGGCCTGGCGCTAGGAAAATCGGCCGCAGCGACTGGCGCGGCTTTTGAACAGTTCCCTCCGCCGGTGGAATCTTCAATGCCGCGGCGAAATCGCCATACGGCTTCGACGAATTCGACGTCCTCGGCGTCCCACAGGCCGCGGCCGTGCAGGTCGGCGCACAACTCTCCGAGCGCGGCCAACATTTGGCCAATGCGCATCTGCGGAACCATGTCCGACAACGATTTCAGGGCGGCAAATGTCTCCGCTCGCGTGATACCATCATTCATATTACATCCCTCAATCGCGAAGAACGGTCCATCAGGATAGTCTACGTCAGGTGCCATTTCGCCACAACCATGTTCGTCAGGCCGGAACGCCTACCCGACGTCCGGTTCCAGCCTCAAGCGACACTTGGCAATCGCCTCGACCTCCGCCCAGTCCAGCGGCACTCGATGGTATCGCGCGGCGAGCCAATCGGCCAGTTGGTCGGTATAATGCGGGCTGCCAGGGTGCCCCGACTGGCTGCCGGCGTCGACGGCCCACAACTCGGGCGGCGCGATCGACATGTCGACGATCATCCGGTAGCCCGCCCCGATCGTCGCCTGCAAAGCGGCGTCGTTGCCCGTGTTGCAGACGGTGACCATGTCGCCCTTGACCGGCACGCTCGCAGGGTCCAACAGCGTCCCCAACTCGCCCCGGCCGGAAAGGATGTGCGGCTGTCGAAGTTGGTGCAGCCGTCCCCAGGTCCACGTCGACATGTCGGGACCGAACTGAGCGGTAAGCGTGGCGAGTGCGAGAACGAACGCTCGTCGTACACGTCCTTCAATCGCGAACCACCGTAGCGCATCGTCAGACAGCAATTCCGCCGCGAGACCGCCGACGGCTCCCGCGACAAACGCAGCCAGTGGCCGCGATCCGCACTCCTCAGCCACATCCTGGGACCATTGTGCGAAAAGCATGTCGAAGATCGTCGCGGCAACCTGGTCCGTCTCCATGCGACCGTTCCAGAGACGTAGCGTTTCGACCGCTTGCCGGATTTGAGGGTCGGAATCGCCGGCCAGCATTTCGATCAATCGCGGCGCGCACTTCCTTGCCCGCAGTGAAAGCGTGTCGTGCTGCATGGCGACCATGGCGTCGCGCGTGAGCTTGCCGCCGGCTTCGATCATCTGCCTGATCCGCCGCGCCCGCTGGCCGCTCGTCCAAGTGCCGGCCAGGTGATAGGGAAAGTCGTCGGGCGCGGTGCGGTTGTTCGCCGTGACGACGAACCCCCGCGCCGGATCGGCCAGACGCGGCATGCCTTCAAAAGGAATCAGTCCCTGCCATTCGTGTTCGGGATCCCAGCCTCGCCGGTAGCCGCGTTCGGGTTGTTTGCGCAGCGGAATTCGGCCGGCGCACTGGTAGCCGATATGGCCTTCGTCGTCGCAGAACACGAGGCTGAAGGTCGGCACCAACCAAGGGCGCGTCGCATCGCGGAATTCCTCGGCCGAGCATGCCCGGTCCATCGCCACCAGCGCCTCGAGCCAGCCACAGCGCTCGAAGCCCAACCAACGGAGCGAGACCGGCGCGTTTTTCTTGACCGGGCCTGGCAACACCTCGTCGACGATCGGCCCGTGCCGCGACGAGCGGATGATCGAGTGGACCGTCTTCGATCCTTTGACATGGATGATTTCCTCACGCTCGCGCGCCGGCTCCCAGCGGCCGTCGTACTGGAAGCAGCCCGGGAAGCGCGGGTCGGTCTGTTCGAGGTACAAATCGCGCTGCGAGCAGATATTGTTGGTGCAGCCCCACGCGACGCGTTGGTTGCGGCCGAACATCACGGCCGGCATTCCGGCGTAGGCCATGCCCGCCACGTTGAACGACCCGCCGCTGAGGTGTACTTCGTACCAGCACGATACGGCCGCGAAGGCGATGTGCGGATCGCTGGCCAACAGCGGCTTTCCGCTGGCCGTCCGCGCCCCGCTGACGACCCAGTTGTTGCTCCCCTCGCCCGGCATCCGCTCGCCGCCCGCGCCCGATGCATTCATGCTCATCGGCCCGGGCGTAAACGAGCCGGGCGGTAGGATGCTCTCGTCGTCGGCCTCGGCGAGCAGGAAAGCCCGCTGCTTGAGACCTTCGCCGAGCTCTCCGCGGATCAATTCGGGAATGACGATCACCGGGAAACGGCCGGTGAGATACCAGCGGAATTCCCCTTCGATCGCCAGGCAATCCACCGCCGACCAGGGCTCGGGCCGATAATCCAACAGGTCGAATTCGATCGGCGGCCGGTCGGCCGTGTCGTTGATCAGCGCGTTCACGCCGGCCGAAAAGGCTTCCAGCAAGCCGCGCAATTCGTCGCTCGTCGCGTTCCACTCCGCCTGCGCGATTTGGCCCAGGCCCACGGTGCGGGCAAGCAAATCGAGCTCGAACGCCTCGGACCCCAAGACCTCCGACAAGCGGCCCCTGGCGCGGCGGCGCAGATAATCGAGCTGGAATAATCGGTCCTGAGCCATCGCATAGCCGAAGCCGAAGAACAAGTCGTCGTCGCGCTGGGCTTTGATGTGCGGAATGCCCCACGGGTCGCGCACGATTTCCACCGCTTCTCGAACCGGCGCCGGTCGCGAACCATCGGTCGCCGGCACGCGCGCGGCGATCTCTTCGCGCCAGCGGCGATCGAACTCATCTCGCCCGATCTGTGCCGCCGCAGCGACCTCCGCGATGGGTTCGCCGGCGCCAAGACGTTTCAGAATTTCGATGCGGTGTAGTTTCATCGTTACTCGCGACAAGCGAAGTACAGCCCGGCAAAAACTTTGGGATCGATCAACACGCCTCGCCGGGCTTGGGTTTCGAGCCACTCGGCCACCTCGGCCAGGTGGACCTCGTGGATCTCGATTTGTTCGTGTTCGACGCCGCCCCCGGCGCCGACCTTGCTCAGTTCGGCGCATTGGAAAAATGCGACCATTTCGGTGGCCAGGCCGGCGGAAGGGGGACCGATCGTCAACTGGGTCAACCGTTCGGCCCGATAGCCCGTCTCCTCGATCAACTCGCGCTGGGCCGCCGTGGCCAACGCCTCGTGCTCCTCGCCGGCGACGTCGCCCACCAGCCCGGCCGGCAGCTCGATCACCCGGCGGCCCACCGGAATCCGAAATTGTTCGATCAGCAGCAGCTTGTCATCCGCCGTCACGGCGACCAGCACCACGGCGGCCGAGGCGTTCGTGCGTTCGGCAAATTCCCAATGGCCCTCGCGGACCAGGCGCAGGTGACGACCCTCGGCCAGGATGGTGCGTTCGTGGGATGGATCGGAGGGCATTGTACTCTGAATGTTCAACGTCGTCGTAGACGTGACTTTATACAACGACCCGCTCAATGTCTAGCTAGCTATACTGCACCCGTCGAGAATGAGACATTCTCGGTGGCTGGGGCAGAGCCTTAGCGATGCCCCGGTCGCTATCGAGCCGGGGCATCGCTTAGGCTCTGCCACCAGCCACCACTTTCTCGTGACAAAATGTCTCATTGTCGGCCGCGTGAAGTATATCGTGTTGGGTTTGGTGGGCGGTGCCCACCCTACGGCGCAATCCGCGTCGGCGCGAGTTTCGTGTCGCGTTCGAGGTAGCGCGCGCCCGCAAGCCAGAAAAGGCCGCCCAGCAGAATCGTGAATGAAACGGCCAAGAAACCTATATTCATGTTGCCCCCGGCCAGCCCGGTCAGCGTGCCGATCAAGGGGGGCGAAATCGCGTCGCCGAGCAAGTGGATGACGAAGATGTTCAGCGCGAAGGCGCTGCCGCGGATGGCCGGATGCGTGACGTTGGCCACGATCGTGTTCGTGGGGCCGGTATTGAAGAACAGGCAAAACTCCGCCAGAAAAATCAACGCCCAGGCCCAAGGAAACGGTGTCACGAGCACGAGCAGGAAACAGGGAAATCCCAGCAACATCGCCGTCCCGGACACGAGAAAATAAGCGCCGGGAAAGCGGGCCGACAGGCGGTCGGCCACTAGACCGCCCAAAAGCGTCGCCGAAATCCCGGAAACGACGGTGATCAGGCCAATGACGGTACTTACATGGCCCAGGTCGGGCTGATGGCGGAATTGATGCACGTAAGTCGGCAACCAGAACGCGACGCCGCCGATGGCAAAAGTCATGGCGGTCATGCCCGCCGTGTTCAAAATGTACGACGGCGTTCGCAGGAGTGTCCCATAGTCCGACCACCGCGCCCGCCGCGGAGCCGTCGGATTCACTGGGCGATCGGCGCCGGTCTCGGTCGCGCCGCGCACCGGCTCCGGCATCAGGAAGCACAGGAATCCCAGCAGCAGGCCGGGAGGCACGACGAGGTAGAATGCCCAGCGCCAGTCCAAGAGCGTGGAGATGACGCCTCCCCAGATATAGCCCACCGCGCCACCGACCGGTATGGCCATGTAAAACCAGGCCAGAACACTGCCACGGCGTTTGATGGGAAACAGATCGGAAATCACCGTCGGCGCCGCCGGTCCGTAGGCCGCTTCACCCATGCCGACGAACAAGCGGGTGATGAAGAGCGCCGTGAACGTCGCTACAAGCCCTGAGGCTCCCGAGGCCAGGCTCCAGACCACGACCGCCAACCCGATCAGCTTCCAGCGCGAGCGGCGGTCGGCCAGCCAGCCGAACAAAGGGGCCGCGCACATGTAGGAAACGAGGAACGCCGGCGACAGCATCCCCATCCAAAAGTCAGCGGTTTTGTCGTCCTTTGAGAACAGATCCTCCTTGATCGGAGTCAGCGTCGCGGCCAGCACAAACCGATCGACGTAATTGAACAAGTTGATCGTCAGCAGCAAGGCGAGCGAGAGCCGGGCAAGGCGCGGCGTGGGAATCGCGCTGGCGGTATCTGAACTCAAGCGGCCTCCTCGCCATGCCGAAGCCGGCGAACGAAGTGGGGATGTAGGCCGCCACTTTACACGACGGCCCGCGCGGAGGCTAGGACCGGGGCATCGCTTAGGCTCTGCCCCAGCCACCGTGAATGTCTCATTCTCGACCGCGTGAAGTATCAGAGGCGAATCACGACGTCAAGATTCCACTCGAATCGAGCCGCAACTCTTGCAGGTGGGGGCGATTCAACAGGGTGAAGGGCGATGCCGTCGCCTGCCATCGTTCGCCTCGCTGGATGATCGCACCGTCGACAATCGGTCCGAGCCGGTCGGCCGCCAGTTGCAAATAACCGACGCGGGCCGGGTCGAGGCCCATGATCCGCGCGCAGGTGGCATCGACCGCGGTGGGGTTCGTGCCGATCACGACCAGGCCCAACGGCTTGGGACTGCCCATGATCGGCCCGTCGCCTTCCATGGCCACGATGCCATCGACGATCGCCAGCCGCTTGGGAAGTGAGGCGTTGATGTCGAACACGGTCTGCGGAATTCCGGCGTGGTGCAGGACGTTCTTGGGCCAGCCGTACTTGACGCCCGGCAGAACGCCGTAAAGGTTCTTCATCGACACGGTCAGCCCGACCCAATGGTGGGTCTTGAGCTTGGGCATCGACACGACCAGGTCGGCCTCGACGATCGAACGAGGGAAGTGGAAGCCGGCGAGCTTCGACGCCCGGCCGCCGTTGGCGACCCACCCCGTTTCCTCGTAGTTCAGGTCGGCGAAATCGAGCTGGGCCGAGTCGAGCGCCTCGCCCAGCCCCGATTCGGCCAGGGCCATTTCGGTATCACGAACGTGGCCCGGCGCCTCACCCACCACGACCGTCGCGCCAAAGCGGCGGAAGACCTCGGCGGCGGCCACGATCATGGCCGGGTGGGTCGTCATGTGGGGCGCCTGGCGCGTCGGTTCGACCAGGTTCGGTTTCAACAGCACCTTGCGACCCGGCAGCGCCGCCGGATCGAGACCGGTGGCCAGGAGTCCGGCGCGGATCGTCTGTTCCAAGTCGCCGTCGTAGCGTTGATGCCGGGCAATGAACACCGGCGCGCTGGCGCGAAACAGCGACCGGGCCAGCGGGCGAGCGAGCCACCCGGCCGCGACCAGGCCGCCACCCACCAAAAGGGCGCGGCGGTTGAGCGAAAGGCCTGGCCGCTGAGCGTCGTGGCCGGCCGTTTCCGGGCACGGCTGAGCCGGCGTCGGCACCGGTGGCGTCAAGGGTTTGTTCATCAGCCGTCGGTTCCGTGAAAGAGTGGACAAGCGGTTCCCAACGCGGCAAGGGCCAGCAAGGCCAGCCGGTGTGGCGAGGCGCCGCGGCGGCGCGTGCGTTCGGCCGCCGAGGCCAGCCACTCGCTCGCGGCGATCGGCACGCGGCCATGCGCCGCCAGGCCCATCAGGCCATACGCCAACGACGCGGCCGTCGTCGAGCGGTCGAGCGTTTGACTCAGGTAGTCCATCGAGCGCATGATTCGGCCTGTGGGATCGGCTTCGCCCGCCAGGGCCGCCAGCGCGAGGCCCGTCGGCTCGACATGGGCTCGCAGCGTCTGCCCGAGGATGACGGTGTTGCCGTAGTTGCATCCGCCGCTGGGGAGCAAGCGGTCCACCAGCAGGCCGGCCGCCCAGCGAGCGCGCGGATGCCCGGCGTGGCCGACCGCCTTCAGCGCCAGCAGGTTGAACGCCGTCGGTTCGACCCAGGCGTGGGTGCCTTCGACCCAGGGCCAGCCGATCGCCGTCGTGTCGTGCCCGATGTCATCCGAACGCGGCAAGGTCTCGCCCCGCGTGGCCAGCATCCAAGCCAGGCCCTTGGTCATTGGAGTTTCGTAGTCGGCCGTGCCGCCGATTGCCCGCCAGGCGAGCATGGCCATGCCGGTCGGCCAATGCGGCGCCGGCTCCGTGGCGGAGATGCCGAGCGTGCCGTCGTCGGATTGCAGCGAAACCAGCCACCGGCAGGCGCGCTCGGCGGCTTCGCGGCGGCCATGCCCCGCCAACGCCAGCGCCGCCGTCGCGGCCGGCTCGGTCGCCGGCGGCGCGCCCAGGCGATACGACCATGACGTCGCTTCAGACAACTCATCCAGTATGGCTTCGACCCAACGCATCGAGCACCCAGCCGTTCCAGGCCCTTTTGCAAGTATAGGTCGGCGAAAAGAGGAGAAAGGAGAAAGGAGAAAGTCGGGCGTCACCACCAGTATCGCGCAGCAAGCACTTTCTCCTTTCTCCTTTCTCCTCTTTTCCTCCCATGACCTACTCTTTTCATATAGCCCCCTCATTGTTCTTCACGGAGCCACGCTCATGTCCGTCGAACTCCTGTCGCCGCCCCTTGCCGAGCGACCGCGGCAGCCCGCGGGAATCGAAGTTACGATCGTGATGCCCTGCTTGAACGAGGCGGAAACGCTGCCGCGGTGCATCGCCAAAGCGCAACAGGCCATCCGCACGCACCGCTTGCGCGCCGAAATCGTCATCGCCGACAACGGCAGCAGCGACGGCTCGCAGGCCATCGCCGAGCGGCTGGGCGCCCGCGTCGTGGCCGTCTCGCGGAAAGGCTACGGCAGCGCGTTGCGGGGAGGCATCGAAGCCGCGCGTGGCAGGTATGTGGTCATGGGCGATTCCGACGACAGCTACGATTTTTCCTCAATTTACAGCTTTATCGAAAAATTGCGAAACGGCTACGACCTCGTGATGGGCAACCGTTTCCAGGGTGGGATCATGCCGGGGGCCATGCCGTGGAAACACCGCTGGATCGGCAACCCGGTGCTGACCGGCATCGGCCGGCTGTTCTTTCGTTGCCCGGCCGGTGATTTCCATTGCGGTTTGCGTGGCTTCAGCAAGGAGGCCTACGAACGAATGCAGTTGCAGACCACCGGCATGGAGTTCGCCAGCGAGATGGTGATCAAGTCGACACTGAAGGGGTTGCGGATCGCCGAGGTTCCGACCAGGCTTCATAAGGATGGCCGCTCCCGGCCGCCCCACCTGCGTAGTTGGCGCGACGGCTGGCGTCACCTGCGCTTCATGCTCTTGTTCAGCCCGCGCTGGATGTTCTTGCTGCCCGGTTTCGTCTGTTTCCTCATCGGTCTGATCGTGTCACTGGCTCTTGTCGGCGGACCATTGGAGATCGCGGGAGTCGGTTTCGGCGTCCACACGCTGTTGGTGGCCGGCTTCCTCTGCCTGCTCGGCCACCAACTGCTGGTTTTTGGTCTGTTCACCAAGAAGTACGCGATCGTCGAGGGTTTTCACCCGCCGAAGCGGCTGCTGGCCAACCTGCCACGATTCGTGAACCTGGAGTTCGGCGTCGCGGCGGGGCTGGGCCTGACCCTGCTGGGGTTCGGATTACTCGGCAGGGCCGCGTGGAGTTGGCACGATGCCGGGCTGGGGAGCCTCGACCCGAGCGTCAGCATGCGGAGCGTCATCCCCGCCGTCGTGCTCCTCACGCTGGGAATTCAAACCGTCTTCGCCAGTTTCTTCCTGGGCATCATGAGCCTGCGGCACAAGTAACTAGCCCGGCAGTACCGCCCGATTCCTTGTTCCCACGTTCCGCCGACCCACTGCGCGGGTACCCCGAACACATCGTCGGCCGCTCCGCGGCCTCACCTTGTTTGAGACGCGCCTCGGCTCGCTCTCCTCGTCAAGCTTTGCTAAGGAGCGCACGGTGCCGCCGACGTACTGGTCCGTTGGCACCAAAGCGACAAATCCCCGCCGTCCTAGCGGCGGCCGGCATTGGCGATAGGGGCGCGTCCGTCTCCACAGCGCACCGACGCTACGCGAAAAAAAAACGATTCCGAAACCCCTCCCAAAGAGATCCAAATGAGCGTGGGGTAAGGCGAAGGGTGGCGCGGCAATTGGATGCCGCTTATGCGGCTCGCTCAGACGTCATGGGGTATTCGGAAGTCGTTTTTTTTCGCTTCGCTGCCGTTTTGTTTTTTGCACGTTCGTTGCTGCGCAACGAGCGTACTTTTTTCGGGAAAATGATCCCTACCCGTTCGTGGGCCGCTCCGCGGACCCGTCGAGCTTGCGCTGCGGGTTAGTGTGACGGCCTTCGCGTTGCTTCGCAACGCGAACGCTGTGCGCCGTTTGAATCACCCCCCCATCATCGGGAACATGTCGCGGACCATCGTGATCGCGGCGGGTCCGACCAGCACCACGAAAATGCCTGGGAAGATGAAGATCACCAGCGGGAAGATCAGCTTGACGGCCGTCTTGGCGGCCTTTTCCTCAGCCAACTGGCGGCGGCGGGTACGCATCGAGTCGCTTTGCACGCGCAGCGCCTGGGCAATGCTCGACCCGAATTTGTCGGCCTGCACCAGGATTGCCGCCAGGCTGCGCAGGTCGTCGACGCCGCTGCGCGTACCCAACTCGTGCAAGACCTCGGCCCGCGCGCGGCCGACTTGCAGTTGAAAGTTCGACAGCGCGAACTCCTCGGCGATGATCCGGTAGGTTCTTTTCATTTCCTCCGACACTTTGCGCATCGCCTGGTCCAGGCCCAGGCCGGCCTCGACGCACACCACCAGCAAGTCGAGGGCGTCGGGCAGCCCAAGGAAGATGTTCTCCTTGCGCTTGCGGGCGATGAACCAGAGCACGATGTCGGGCATGTAGAACAGCACGCCGGCAAAGGCGACGCCCTTGATCAGCGAGGACTGGTTGAATTGCGAGAGAGCGGCGATCGTGACGCCGCCGGTGAACAAGCCCATGAGCAAGCCCATGAACTTGAGCCCGAGGAAGACGGAGACCGCGTTTTCTCCGCGGAAGCCGGCGGTCACGAGCCGCGTCTTGAGCTTACCGGCCTCAAGCTCGGTCTTGGGCTTCAGCGGCCCGGCCAACGGCGAGGCCTTGGCCAACATGCGGCCCATGGTGTCGGACTTCTTGGCCAACGTGGTCGATTCCTCCAGCTTGCGGCGGCGTAAGCCGGGGTGCTTGATCTCGTCGAGACGCTCGACCGCGCGCGATTTGCCGGCGGCCATGCGGTCGAGCGCCCACCAGGCCAGCGCGGCGAACAAGCCGAAGACGGCGAAGGGGACGAGTTGTTCGAAGTGGATCACTTGGGAGGCGAGAATCACGGCGTCAGACCTTGATGTTGATGATTTTGCGGATCGCCAGCGCTCCCAGAACCTGCATGACGACGGCGCCGGCCAGCATCTGCTTGCCCATCGGATCGGTGAACAGCAACATGATGTAATCGGGATTCAGGCGGTAAACGGCCAGGAACAGCACGGGAGGCAGGGCCAGGAGCACGATGCCGGACAAGCGGCCCTCGCCCGTCAGGGCCTGCACTTGCCCCCAGACTTTGAACCTTTCGCGGACCAGGTGCGCGATCTTATCGAGGATTTCGGCCAGATCGCCGCCGGTCTGCCGTTGCAAGATGACCGCGGTCGAGAAGAACCGCAGGTCGAGGTTCGGAACACGGTCGGCCAGGGATATCAGCGCGTCCTCCATGGGAATGCCGAGGTTCTGTTCCTCGAAGACGCGGCCGAACTCGACCGAGATCGGAGATGCCATTTCGGACTGCACCAGGTTCATGCCGGCCGCCAGGCTGTGCCCGGCGCGCAGGGCGCGGGAAATCAACTCCAACGCGTCGGGCAACTGGGCGGCAAACGCTTTCAGCCGCCGCTTCTTTCGCCATATCAGCCACAACAGAGGCAAGAAGGCCATCGAGAGACCCATCAAAGGCGCCAAGGCGACTTTGAATCCGGCGAAGGCTCCCACCACGGTGCCGGCCACGAGCAAGCCCGCCGAAATGGCCAGGAACTTCGCCGGCGTGAGCGACGTGTCGGCCTGCGCGAAGAGCAGTTTCAGCCGCCCAAACCGCTGCACGATCGCCTCGAATACGCCCGGCACGGCGTCCAACGGCGTGTAAAGCGCGCTCTGTTGAACGAGCGCGCCCTTGCCGCCCTTGCCGCCGGCGCCCGTGAGCGCGTCGAGACGGTCCTCGATCTTGTTGTCGCGGTCGCCCTTGAACGCCGCGGTCAGGCCGCCCACCAAGGCCGCCACGCCGACGAACGCGGCGATCGAGATCAGTAGTGCGGGGTCCATGATCAGTCCACCAACATGACTCGTTGCCGGAACGCGCTGGCCGGCAGCCGCACGCCGGCCGACTCCAGGCGGTCCATGAAGGTTGGCCGAATGCCGGTCGACTCGAATTTGCCGTAGGCGCGGCCCCGTTCGTCGATGCCGTCTTGCGTGTAATGGTAAATGTCCTGCATCACGATCGTGTCCTGCTCCATGCCGATGATCTCGGTGATGTGCGTGATTTTGCGCGGGCCGCCTTGCAGGCGCGTGGCCTGGATGATCAGGTCGACGCCGCTGGCAATCTGCTGCCGCATGGCTTTCAGAGGCAGGTCGAAACCGGCCATCGCGATCATGGTTTCAATGCGAGCCAGCGCGTCGCGGGGCGTGTTGGCGTGCAGGGTGGTCAACGAGCCGTCGTGCCCCGTGTTCATGGCCTGCAGCATGTCGAGCGTCTCGGCGCCGCGGCACTCGCCGATGATGATCCGCTCAGGCCGCATGCGCAAGGCGTTCTTCACCAGGTCGGTGGCGGTGATGGCCCCCTTGCCCTCGATGTTGGGAGGGCGGGTTTCCAATCGCACCACATGGTCCTGCTGGAGCTGCAGTTCGGCCGCGTCCTCGATCGTCACGACGCGATCGCTGTTCGCGATGAAGCTCGACAACGTGTTCAGCAACGTCGTCTTGCCGGAGCCGGTGCCGCCGGAGATGATGACGTTCAAGCGCGCCTTGATCGCCCCTTCGAGCAGCATCACCATCTCGGGGGTGAATGCCTTGTAATTGAGCAGATCCTCAAGTTTGAGCGGGTTCGAGCCGAAGCGGCGAATCGAGACCGCGGCCCCGTCGAGCGCCAAGGGGGGAATGATGGCGTTGACGCGCGAACCGTCGGGCAAGCGGGCATCGACCATCGGGCAAACCTCGTCGACGCGCCGGCCGACGCGCGACACGATGCGGTCGATGATCTGCATCAGGTGGCCGTTGTCGCGGAACTGGACCGCGGTCTTTTCCATTTTGCCGCGGCGCTCGACGTAGATGTTCTTGGGGCCGTTGATCAGGATGTCGCTGATCGATGAGTCCTTGAGCAGCACCTCGAGCGGGCCCAGGCCGAAGGTTTCATCGAGAACCTCGTCGACCAGCCGCTCGCGCTCGTTGCGGTTGAGCAGGGTGTCTTCGGCCTCGCAGAGGTGTTCCACGACCAGCCGAATTTCGCACTTGAGAACGTCGCCATCGAGATCGCCGATCTTCGTCAGGTCGAGCTTATCGACCAATTTGCCGTGGATCCGGCGTTTGAGTTCCTCGAACTCGGTTTCCGACGACTTCTCGCCGCCGCGGAGCGTGGTGGGTAGGGCTTTGGCCATGGTTACTCGTCGACCTAGGGGGTTGTGGACTGAGAAAGCATAGCTTGCGGGAAGGGGAAAGGAGGGAGAAAGGAGAAAGGAGAAAGGAGAAAGGAGAAAGGAGGGTTAGCGGTTAGAGGTTAGATCCTGAATCCTAACCACTAACCACTATACTTCACGCGGCCATCAATGAGACATTTTGCCACGAGAAAGTGGTGGCTGGTGGCAGAGCGTAAGCGATGCCCCGGCTAGATAGCGACCGGGGCATCGCTTACGCTCTGCCCCAGCCACCGTGAATGTCTCATTCCCGGCCGCGTGGAGTATAACCTCTAATCTCTAATCTCACTTCGCGGGCTTCGCCTTGACGGGCCAGAAGCTCAAGAGGCTTTTCTTGCCCGTCTTGCCGCCGTCGTTTTCGTCCACGGCCGCCTTGGGCGCGCCCGAAAGCGCCTCGCCCAGGTTGACGATCGCCTGCGTGACGGCGGCCTTGGGCGCCTGCTCGACCAGCGGCACGCCGTTGTTGCGAACCTCGACCATCGTTCGATAGTCGTTGGGCAATTGCCAGAAGATCTCGCGGCCGATCGTGTCCTGGGCCTTTTTCAGGCTGATGTTGCCCGCGTCGAGTCCCACGCGATTGACCACGATCTTGACCTTGTCGGCGATGCCCTTCATGTTGCCGAACGACATCATCAGCCGCACGACGTTGCGCAAGCAGGGCAGATCGAGCTGCGTGACCAGCAGAATGTGGTCCGATGCTTGCAAGGCCACCAGGTCGAGCGCGCTGTAACTCTTGGAAAGGTCGAGCACCAGGTGCGTGAACGTGGCTTTCAACAGTCCGATCACGCGTTGCAGGTCATCCGGCGTGACCAGGCCCATGTCTTCCATCTGGATGGGACGAGGCAAAAGGAACAAGCCCGAGGAGTGCTTGGTGAGAGAACGTTTCAGAAGCGTGAAATCGAGACGGGTGACGTTCTGCGCCACGTCGACCAACGTGTAGTCGGGAATCGTGTCGAGGAACACGTCGGCGTCGCCCAGGCAAAGATCGAGGTCGACCAGCGCCACCGTGTTCTTCGGGTCTTGCGCCAGGGCGCAACCCAGGTTCACCGCCAGGCTGGTGGTGCCCACGCCGCCGGTGGCGCCCGCCACGGCGATCACGGAACTGCCGCGCGACTTGGTTTCGCCGCGGCCGTAGCGGCGCTCGCCGATGCGGTCCAGCGCGTCGAGCAGATCCTGGACCCGCAACGGATGGTTGAGGAATTCCTTGGCCCCGGCTCGCATCGCCCGCAAGATCAGCGTGCCGTCGGTCGAGGAGCTGACCACCAGGATGCTGCACTCGGGCGAGGTCTCGCCAATCTTGGCGACCAGTTCGAGCGACTTGTCGATGTCGTGGTCCACGGCGACGATGCCCACGTCGGGATGCGTCTGGGCGACGACGTCGGCGAAGAACTCGTAACGCGAGCACTCGGCTTCGAGCCAAACCCGGTCCATTCCCAGCAGCATCGTCTTCAGACTGTCGCGCGAGGAGTCGCTCGGGTCGACGATGGCCAGCCGGAGCACGTTACTCATGTCTTCAATCGCCTAAGCTAAGTTCGCAAAAAAAGAACAGATTGAATCGTCACCGTGGGTTCTGTAGGGAACGCCCTCCGTGGCGTTCCGCGTGCCGCCGGACGACGGCGCGCCCGCTGCACGGAACGCCAGGGAGGGCGTTCCCTACAGAGTCGCCACGCAGGGCGTTCCCTCCGCGTACTACTCTAGCGTAGGTCATTTCCCGTCGGACCGATGAAACCCGGCAACGATTTCCGCGCTGCCGTGTCGATCCGGCCGCGCTGGTTGTTGGAGTTGAACGGGTTCCTCCGGCTGGAGGGGCCCAATCCCGTTGGCTTGGCCGGCGCCGGCATCGGTTTCCTAGAAAGGGCCGATCCGCCGCCCTCGGAATTCTTACGAATTCCGCTACGCACCGGCGCCGGCATTGGTTTCCCAGAAAGAGCCGGTCCCTCCAAACGATCGGCCGGCTTCGCCGCGCGACGGCGCGATGAATGGCCGGGGTCCGGCAGCCGCGCGGTCTCCGCGGCGGCCACCGGTTTGCGCGCGCGGCGCGCGCCGGCGCTCGGCGCCGGTTGTTCGGTCTTCGCGTCGCCCTCGGGAGCGGGGACGATTTCAACGGCCCCCGCTGGGAGTTGGTCTTTCCAAGGGCGATCAACGCCCGTCGCGCCGGGCTGGCCGGGAGTGCCTTGCGGATAGGGGCCCATGATGCCGACGGGATCGCAGTTCGGCACTTCGATGTAGCCCTTGCCGACCAGCTCGCTGTCGCTGGGCATGGCCGTCGCCAAGCCCGGCCCCATCGGCGGCACCTCGCCGGGCGCCATGGCCTCGACCAAATGCGGCGTGACAAGGATCAACAGTTCAATCTCCTGCACGTTGGATTGCATGTTGCGGAACGGCACGCCGATCCAGGGGAGTTCGCCGAGCCACAGGACGCCGCGGCGCTGGGTCGAGGAGATGACTTGGACCAATCCCGCGATGGCCAATGTTTCCCCGGCCCGCAACTCGGCGCCGGTATCGACCTCGCGGGTTTTGAGGGCCGGTACGGTGCTGCCGTTGATGGTGATGGCGAGGGTGGGGTCGATTTGACTGATCCGCGGACGCACTTCGAGCCGGATCACGCCGTTGCCCAGCACGATCGGCACGAAGTCGACCTGCGTGCCGTACTTGCGGTACTGGACCGAGATCGTGCCCAGGCTTTGCGGCACCAGGATCGGAAACTCGCCGCCCATGTTGAACGAGGCGGGCCGCCCGCTGACCGTGGTCAGCTTCGGTTCGGCCAAAACCTTGGCGATATTCTGCTGCTGCAACAACTGGAGTATGCCAAAGAACCCTTGCTGCGCGTTGTTGATGACGCCGAACGTAAAGTTCCCGTTCGTGCCGCCAACCGGGAGCAAACCACTGGAAATGCCCAGCGGAGCGGTGACGCCCGTGAGACTGTTGGGAGAGGCGGCCGCGCTCCCAATCAGGCCGCCGACGCCCTGGGCGAGGTAGTCGCCGTGGGTGCCGAGGTTGCCCCAGTCGAAACCGGCGTTGCGGAGCTTGGTCCGCGAGACCTCCATGATTTTGATCTCCAGCATCACTTGCTGCACTCCGCCCACGCGAATGTTGTTGATCACTTTGGGATGATAATCCTGGGCCATTTCGATGATTCGCGTGACCAGGTCGGGATCGTCGACGTAGCCCTCGACGATCACGCTGTTGGCCAGTGGAACGACCTTGAGCGCGGCCCGCGGGAATTGCGATTGCAGCAGCATCTGCAGTTCCTGCGAATCGGCGAACACGATCACGTCGACCGTGTGGATTTCGTCCTTGTCGTCCCACAGGTTGACCTGCGTGACGCCCGGTTTCTTGGCGACGATCTGAATTTTAGCGCGGTCCAGCGGCGTCAGTTCCAGGATGTCGGGGTTGTTCACCTGGGCGGTGGGGATGTCACGGTCGAGCGTCAGGATGCGGCTGGTGTTGACGATCATTTCCATCCGTTCGCTGGGACCATCCAGTTTGTGGACGATATTCCGCGAATTGCCGCTCGGCGCCGCACTCCGCGGCTTGTCGCTCGAGGGTGTACTCCGCGGCTTGTCGCTCTGCGCCGCGAGCGTGGCGGGCATGAGGAGCAGCAGCAGGCAACTCGCCAACCGCAGGGTAGCCGAATTCGCGAGAATTCGGGAACGTGGGGTAGCCGAATTCGCAAGAATTCGGGAACGTGGGGCGAGAACTCGTCCTGCGATCATAGTAAGCATCCGTGACGTTCCTTACGCACATCCGTTCGATCGATCGCTATGCGGCTTTCCGTACCGCCCGCTTCAAGGCCAGGATTGTTCCGTAGCCCAAAGTAGCAGACACACTCCGTGTGCCGTCGCTTTCCGCATGCCGACGTCCACTCGCCCCAGGTTACGGCACACGGAGTGTGCCTACTACTGTGCCGTTCTTCAACTTCTGTTGGGTCGCGGTTTCATTCCTTGGAGCCCGCCTCCGCCTCCGTTGGGTCTTCGGCGGCCGGCGCGTCATCGCCGGCGTCGTCCGACGTGGCGTCGTCCGCGCCGCCGTCGTCCGGGCCGGCGTCGTCTGTGGTCGTCACGTCGCGGCCCGCGGCCGGCGTGGGCCCGATGTTGGCCGGCACGTCAGTACCCTGTGCTTGCGGCAATCGCCCTTCGTCGGTAAAAAACACTTCTTCGGCGCGCACGCCCCGCAGCACTCTCATCATGAACGCCTTTTGGGGCGGCAACTCCGCGGCGATCGGCGCCAGGGGTTCCGTCTTGGCTTGGTTGAACTGGTCCAGCAATTGCGCCGGGTTCGCCGGCGGCGACTCCGCCTCGTCCCCGGGACTTTTGCCGGACAACAGTTCCTTGGCGCCGACGCCGGCGGTGTCCACGTTGAGGTCGTCATTGGAGCTGCGCATCACGAGTTGGATTTCGCCCAATTTCGTGGCGAGCATGACCAGTTCGCACTGTTCAGGCGTGATCAACAACAGAATCGTCTTGACCGTGATCGACGTCTCCCCCTCCTCCGGGCGCGTGAATTTGTCGTCGATTGCGAACACCTTGACGTTTTGCAGGAAGGTGCGCGTGAGATCCGATGGAATGCCCCGGTTGGGGTCCGCCTTGACATGCACCAGCAGGTCGACGCGGTCGCCGGGCTGGATCAGGCCGCTGGCGCTGCTCACGGCGTTGACGTTCACCGCCACGACGCGAAAACCCTTGGGAATCAGATCGGTGGCGTTGGTTTGTGTTTCGCCCTTGGCCAACAGCTTGGGTTCCAGGATCGGTTCGCCGGCGAAAATCTTGACGCGGCAGCGGCGCCCCTCGACGTCTTCGAGGTTGCCCAGCGCGCCGGGTTGCACCTTGTCCTTGGGCCACTCTTCCAGTTTGAGCGATTGCAACGTCAAGGGATCACCCATGGCGATGTCGGCCAGGGCCACGTAAATGGGTGTGGTCTCCGTGCCCACGACCTCGACCGTGGCGCGCCGATTGGCCATCACCTGGTTGATGCCGATGGACGCCACCAGGCCGCAACCCAGCGCCAGTATCAACAACACGATCGATTTAGGACGCATCTTCCCCCCTCAAGCAGCGCGCCGACGAAACCTCCGCACGATCCGGTTTCTCGACGCGATGCGACGTGTTCGTCGCACGGTTCAGCCGCTACCACGGAAACGGCCGGTATTGTCGTTCCAAGTATCAACATTGGCGTGCTTAGCCAATTGACTTGATTGATTCGCGCGCCCACGATAACGACCGCCGCTTGGCAATAACCGTCACGACGCCTCTCGTCGGTTTCTTCGGCACAACCGGCAGATCTTCTCCAGTTTCAATAGACTTTCGGTTCGTTATTCTCAATCGCTCGTTGGGCTGGTTAGGGTAACATGCCCGCCAATGCGAAATAAAGGATCGTTCCCAACGCGATCGGAATGCCATAAGGCAAGAGCAGCATGGAGCTTTTGCGCTGGGCCGCGATGGCCGAAAGCTGGTTCGGGTCGCGGATCGTGAGCACTTCGTTGAGGATCAGGCCGAACTGGTCGCGGTGCTTGTGCCAGGCTTTGCGGTACAGCACCATTCCCAGGGCGATCACACCCCCGATGATCGCGGACAGGCAAAATGCGTAAAATGTGACGGATGCCCAAACCCACGCGCCGACGCCCGCCAGCAGCTTGACGTCGCCCGCGCCCATCCCGCCAATGGCGTAGGCGGGCAACAGCAGCCCAAGGCCCACGATCGTGCCGGCCAGGCTCCAAGCCAGGCCTTCCCAGCCGAAAAAGGTGCCGCTGTAGATCCAGCCGGCCAGGATCATCGGAAACGTGATCCAATTGGGAACCTTCAGCTTCCAGCCGTCAATGACCGCCGCCACGACGAGCGTGACGGTGACGAGCCAAGCGGCCCAATTCTGGTGGATCGTCGTCAAGAGCGATGAATCGAACACGCTTGTCTCCCAAAAAAGTCCAAAAGTCTGTCGTAGGGGCGAGTCAAGCCCGCGCCGAGAACACGAAGTTCAAACCGGCCGCCAAAATGGCGAACAAGGCCAGGATGACTTCGGCCGCGCCGGCCATGTGGTCAAGGAAAATCACAGGGAACATCTCGTCAAACTCCTCGGCCGGCACGTCCGCGCCGTCTGTGGCGAGTGCGGTGCCTACTAGAAAGCGTAGGTCGGAAAGCTGAGCGGTGAGTGCTGAGTCGTGAGTCGCGAGCGGATTTGATCCGCCAAGTCCGACGTGTCGTAGCGACCGGGCCGGTTGTATCGACGGCTTCGGCCGCTCCGCGGCCACGTCCCGGAATAGGGCGTGACCAAGATACGGGCCGGAGGACAACAAGGCGAGCGGCGGGCGTTAGCCCCCTGTTTGTCCCCCATTTTACCAGGGATCGGGAGAGTGAAGACTTCGTACCAGATCCAAGCTACGATTGCTCTGTAATACAAACCTGTAACGTCTTTTTTGACAACGAAACGCACCCATGAAACCGCTCGATCGACTGTTGCAATCGTGGCGTATCGCCAAAATCCTCCCCTTCCTGAACTCGGGCGCCCGAGTGCTCGACATCGGTTGCGCCGACGGGGCCTTGCTCCGCCAGGCGCCCGCCTTGGGCGAGTACGTGGGCGTCGATCCGGCGATCGAACGCACGCGGCACAGCGACGGCGGCACGTTGATCAAGGGAACCTTCCCCGACGACCTGCCCGACGGGCGCGCCTTCGATGCCATCACCATGTTGGCCGTGCTGGAACACATCCCAGCCGAGGCGCAGGGCTCACTAGCCGACGCCTGTGGCCGGTTTCTGCGGCCGGGTGGGCTGGCGTTGATCACCGTCCCCTCCCCCTGGGTCGATTGGGTTCTGGCCGTGCTCAAGTTCCTGCGTGTCATCGACGGCATGAGTCTGGAAGAACACTATGGCTTCGACGTGCGGCAGGTGCGCGCGCATTTCGCGGCGCCCGCCTTTCAATTGGTCGCGCATCGCCGCTTTCAGCTTGGGTTGAACCACCTGTTCGTGTTTCGGCGGGCGTAGGAGAGGTTATAGGTTACAGGTTGCAGGGGACAGGTCTTCCACATCCGGTCGATTTCAAAGCCTTGCGGCAGCAGGTCACGATGGAACAGGTTCTCTCCCACCTGGGCTGCCTGGCCGATCTCCGGGGTGGATCCCAACGGCGCGGTCACTGCCCTATCCATGGCGAACACGGCGACCATCACCGTTCGTTCTCGGTGAACTTCGAGAAGAATGTGTTCCAATGCTTACTGCGCGCCGCTGAATCACAACAGCGTAAAGGGCGGCAGCCGGACGATCTCGCCCCCCTTCAAGGCTGACTGGTGCGCGCAGATCCCGACGCACGTCCAGTTGGCCGATTGCACGGCGTTGGGGTACGGATCGCGCCCGGCGAGGAGCGCCGAGACGAACTCGTGGGCCAGGTGCGGGTGCGATCCGCCGTGCCCGCCCCCTTGCACGAATGACAAGTGCGCGTGCTCGCCGGCGTCGTACACGCCGCCGGTTGTGAACCGCCGGATCGGCTCGGGCAACCGCTGGGCGTAGTCAGGCACCTTGACCCGCTCGGGGATCTCCGGCTCCGGCTTCTTGGCCGTATGGATCACCGGCTCTTCCCCCTCGACCAACGGCCACTCGAACGACTTCTTGGTGCCGTAGACGTCGAAGCTCTCGCGGTACTGCCGGGCCGTGTCGAACAGCGAACGGTGGATGCGGGCCGTGAGATCGGAGTCGCGGAACTTGATGTGCGTCGTCTCGACGGCGAAGGGCGAGTGGTACTTGGGAATCAACTCCGCGCGGATCGTGCCCGAACCGAAGCACGAGACGTACTCCGCCTCGGCCTGGGTCAGCGCCAGGCAGGGACCGACGCAGTGCGTGGCGTAGTGCATCGGCGGCAGGCCGGGCCAGTAGTTGGGCCAGCCGTCCATATCCTGCTGATGACTGGCTTGCAGGAACTGGACCTTGCCCAACTCGCCCTTCTCGTACAGCTCCTTCACGAACAGGAATTCGCGGGCATAAACCACCGTTTCAGCCATCATGTATTTCAGGCCGGTCGCCTTGACCAGTTCGACGATCTGCTGGCAGTCCTCAATCGAGGTGGCCATCGGCACGGTACACATCACATGCTTGCCGGCCTTCAGTGCGGCGATGGCCTGCGGGGCGTGGTCGGGGATTGGCGTGTTGATGTGGACGAAGTCGACCTCGCGGTCGGCCAGCACGTCGTCGAATCGCGTATAGCGGCGCTCGATGCCGAAGGCGTCGCCGACCTGCTTGAGCTTGTCGGCCGAACGCTGGCAGATGGCGACCACGTTGGCCTGGGGGTGCCGCTGGTAAATGGGGATGAACTCCGCGCCGAAGCCCAGCCCGACGATCGCCACGTTGAGTTTTTTGTCCATGGATGTCGTCTCGTGGTGCGTGAATTGGTTCGCCGGAAGGGTCCGCCGATGGAGGGCAGGCCACAATCGAACGGTTTCAATGGTTGGTCCAGCATACCAGGGACCACCTACGCGGGCGGCATCACATGCGCGCCCGGCGTCGCCTCCTTGATGTTCGCCGGCGTTTCGGCCGCGACGTTGCCGAAGGCCCACGACAACGCGCCCAACAGCAACGATTGAAAATCCGGGTTGGTCCAGACGTCCTCACGGTGCCCCAGCGAGGTATAAAACACGCGCCCCTTGCCGTGCCGGCGGGCCCATGTGGCCGGGAACGGTGGGCGCTCGTAGTCCTTGCCGTGCATCCCTTGCGTGTCCATGACCAGGATCACATGCATATCGTCGGCGAAGTTCTTGAGCGAATACCATTCCTCCTCGACGCTCAACTCCTTTCCATCGCCGCCGAGCCGTGAGCAACCGGGAAAATCAGCATCGGTCACGATCAGCCTCGCCTTTTGTTGCGGGCCGTGGCTGATGAACTCGCCGCCGAGCATGGCGATGTACGGGTCGCGTTGGTCCTGCTCCTGGCGACGATCGCCGGCGGTGTGGAACGTATCGGCGCCGCAATGCGAGGCCAGAAAGCCCTTGCCGGCCGCCACGGCCTCGATCAGGCGCTCTTTTCCCTTGGCCGACATCGGCGGAGTGCCGTCGCCGCCGGGCTGGGTCAGGTCGCCGGTCGTGTAGAACAGGAAAGCGTCGAAACCGCTCAGATCGCTGTCGAACACGCCCCCGTCTTTGCCGGCGGTGACGTCGAATCCGTGTTCGCGACCGAGTTTCGTAACCAAGACCTCGTTGAACGAGAGCTTGTCCCCTTCCCGCTTGGCGGCCGAGTGCTCGAAACCCTGGCTGCGCGTGAACATCAAGAGCTTGCGTTTCGGCTGATCGGCCGCGGCGGCCCAACCCCAGGGGAATTGCGATAGGCCGGCGGCGGCCAGACCGGTGGTCAACAACATCTCACGGCGCTGCATGAATTTTTCTCCCAATGGACTAGGTGCCACGACGCATCGTACCGCACCGATTGTAACGCGCCCAAGGCGCCGTAGCCACCAACCGCTTTGTGGTGGCGGAAGCGACCATTGTAACCGACCCACCGGGCACGGACGATGGATCATGCAAGGCTACGATCGTTTGATCAGGCGCGGTCCGTCCGACTTGTAGGCGCCGCTGCCGCCTTGTTCGCGGCGACCGTGCAGCCAGTGCGGCCAGACACAGCGCGGAAAAACCAGCCCGACGTAGTCGCGGCCCCAGACACCCTCGTGCGTTCGCGGTGAATCGCCAAGGATGCCGGCGCCGCCGCCGACCCAGCCCGCGTCGTATTCGCGCGTGTAGGTGGGCCGCGAGTGCCGCCTCACCCGCTGCGGCTGGCCCGCACGCGCCAGCGTGTGGGACGCTGGATGCTTGGCGTATCGTGGCTGGTCGAACTGCCGCGCCCCCGCCTGGACGGGATTGACCAGCGAGAGCACGATCAAAAACGCGGCCGCCAGCCGCCAGGCGTTCAAGTTTGCCATGTCTCCGCTCCCAGCTTCCCACGCAGAGAGTGGGAACGAGGTAAAAGCCTAACCTACCTTGGCTTCGGAAGCGGCGACGGTGCTTCTGAACCTCATGCCCCCACGGCAATGAACCACCCCCCAGGCGGATGCTACCCCCCAGTTTTCCTAACTTTCCGTCAGACACGCCCAACTTGCCCCAAACCGCCGAATCGGCGCGGATACCGTCACCTACTGGGCAAACCATGACGATAAGTACAACGTGGCGGCTCGCAAAACCGATGCCGTCGATACATTCGCTATGACACGCTTCTCCGCGCCAGACGGTAAACCCGGAAAGGAGAACCTTGTTGGCCGATTGCAGGGGGGATCGAGCCAAGGCGCGCCAGGTCGCGGTCGCGCCGCCGAATCGTCATGCGCCGCCGCGGCGGCGCTTGGGCGCTTTCGCGCGCGCCAGGTATGCGATCTTCGCCCTGGTGTCGTTGCCCCTAGCCGGCGCCCCGCTCGCGGCAGCCGATGTCTCGCCGGCGGCCGCCAAGATGAGCGTCCTGTCGAAACTGAGCTTTCTTCAACCCCAGCCGCCCGGTCTTCAACCCCACACGGCCAACCCATTGGCGGCGCAGGCCGATGCGTCGGCTGGAAGCGATCCGCTGCGCGACCCGGACGCCAAGACCTTCGAGATGCGCAACCTCCTGGCCGCCGATCGGCCGGAGCCGTGGGTTCCGCCGTTTCGCGAGCCGACGATCGGCTACGCCGGGCGTTCGGGCGTGACTCCGACCGAAACACAAGGCACGAGCCACTTCGTGCCGGTCGAAGACCGCTGGCGGCTGGGTTTCCCGGCCTGGGACCGCGATGGCCGCGGGCACCCCGTCGGCAAGGACGCTCCCTACACACCGGGCCGCTGGTTCGATCCCTACAACCAAAGCGTGATCAAGGGCGATTACCCAGTCGTCGGCCAACACACCTTCATGACGCTAACGGCCAACAGCGACACGATCCTCGAAGGACGGCAGATCCCCACCGGAACGACGGCCTTCGAGAGCACGCGCCGAAGCCACCAGGAGGAATTCTTCGGCAAACCGAACCAGTTTTTGCAGATCCAGAACACCAGCGTGTCGCTGAACCTGCTGCACGGCGACTCGGCCTTCAAACCGGCCGATTGGCAAATTCGGCTGACGCCGGTCTTCAACGACAACTACCTGGCGGTGCAAGAGCTGGGTATCGTCGGCCCGAACGTGCAAGACGGCACGACGCGAGCGCGGAGCTTCGTCGCGTTGCAAGAATGGTTCTTCGAGAGCAAGATCGCCGACTATGGGCCGAACTACGACTTCGCCTCGGCGCGCGTCGGCTCGCAAGCGTTCACCAGCGACTTCCGCGGCTTCGTGTTCAGCGACGTCAACCGCATGGTGCGCCTGTTCGGCACGCGGTTCTCGAACCGCGACCAGTTCAACCTGATCTGGGTCGATCAGACCGAGAAGGACACCAACAGCTTCCTCAACACGTTTCAGGACCGGCATCAGAACACGACGATCGCCAATTACTACCGGCAGGACTTCATCTTTCCGGGCTACACGACGCAACTCAGCATGCACTACAACGTCGATGGTCCGAGCGTCAAGTACGACAACAACGGCTTCTTGGCGCGGCCCGACCCGGTCGGCGTGTTTGCGCCGCACCAGGTTCAGGCCTGTTACCTCGGCTGGGCCGGCGACGGACACGTCAACCGCCTCAATATCACGCATCAGTTCTACTATGTGACCGGTCACGACGATCTCAACCCGCTGGCCGGAAGATCGCAGTTGATCGACGCCTACATGGCCGCCGCGGAGTTGTCGTACGACGCCGACTGGGCCCGCTTCCGCACGTCGTTCTTTTTCGCCTCGGGCGACGGCAACCCGCGCGACGGGAAGGCGCAGGGCTTCGATTCGATCTTCGACAACCCGCAGTTCGCCGGCGGCCAATTCAGCTATTGGCAGCGGCAGACGATCCCGCTGCAAGGCGTGAACCTGACCAACCGCATGAGCCTGGTGCCCGACCTGCGCTCGAGCAAGTTCCAGGGGCAGGCCAACTTCGTCAACCCCGGCTTATACCTGTTCAACCTCGGCGTCGATTTCGACGTCACGACCAAGCTGAAGCTGATCAACAACTGCAACTTCCTCTGGTTCGACCGCACGCAGGTTCTGCAACAGTTCACGTTCCAGAACTCGATTCACAAGCAGATCGGCGTCGACCTGAGTTCCGGCGTCGAGTACCGGCCGTTCTTGGACAACAACGTGATCCTGATCGCGGGCGTCTCGGGCCTGCTGCCCGGTCGGGGTTTCAACGATCTTTACACTCCGCTCAACGGCCACGTCTCGGCGCTGTTCGCCGGGTTCGTCGATGTGTCGTTGACGTTCTGAAACCGAACAACACGAATGACGACTTTTTTTAGAAGGCACCGATTCTGTAGGGAACGCCCTCCGTGGCGTTCCGCGTCCTGCCGGAAGACGTCGCACCCGTTGCACGGAACGCCACGGAGGGCGTTTCCTACAGAATCCTGCGCCCTTGTTTTCAGGGAGATCCGGAGATGAAAAGAGACGTAGTCGTCCTGTTGGCAATCGCCTTCGTCGCCGTCAGCGCCGCCGCCGGACAACCGCGCGCGACTGGGAAAAAACCGTCGTTCATCGCAACCTCGTCGCGGCGGACGACGACCGCGGATCGTGACCTCGCCGCCGCCGCCTCCGACGTCGAGGCGTTTCCCGTCCCACCCGAACTGCTGGGGATCGACCTGCGGCGGCAAACCCGCCAGGAAGCCGCGGCCAAGAGCATGGGCTGCGTCGAGTGCCACCAGGGCGTCGCCGACATGCACCGCCGGACGACGGTTCGGCTGGGCTGCGTCGATTGCCACGGCGGCAATCCGGCGACCATCGACAAGCGCAAAGCCCACGTACACGCGCTGTATCCCGATGCCTGGACCAGTTCGGCCAACCCGGTGCGGTCCTATACGCTGTTGAACCACGAATCGCCGCAATTCGTGCGGTTCGTCAACCCCGGCGACCTGCGGATCGCCCACCTGAGTTGCGGCAACTGCCACGCCAAGGAAGTCCTGCAGGTCCGCAAGAGCATGATGACCCACGGGGCCATGCTGTGGGGATCGGCGCTCTACAACAACGGCTCGGTCCCCAACAAGGTTCCCCGCTACGGCGAAAGCTACAGCATGTGCGGCGCGCCGCAGCGGCTGCAAACCGTGCCTCCGCCCAGCGAACGCGAAATCGTCCACAAGGGGGTCGTACCGTTCCTCGATCCGCTGCCGCGGTTCGAGATGACCCAGCCGGGCAACATGCTGCGGACGTTCGAGCGCGGCGGCCGGTTCCGCCCGGAAACCGGCATTCCCGAACGGCTCGAAGAAAACGGTCGCCCGCGCTCGCGACTCAGCCTGCGCGGCCTGGGCACGGAAAACCGCGCCGACCCGGTCTTTGTCGGCCTGGCCAAGACACGCTTGCTCGATCCCACCTTGAACTTCCTGGGAACCAACGACCATCCGGGCGATTTCCGCTCGAGCGGCTGCACCGGCTGCCATGTGGTCTATGCCAACGACCGTTCGCCCGTCCACTCAGGCCCGTACGCGAAATACGGCCACCTCGGCCTCAGTGCCTCGTCCGACCCGATGATTCCCAAGGACGAGCCGGGGCATCCGATCGATCACAAGTTCACCGTCGGCGTCCCGACGAGCCAGTGCATCGTTTGCCACATTCACCCCGGCACCAGCGTCATGAACAGCTACCTCGGTTTCATGTGGTGGGATAACGAAACCGACGGCCGCCTGTTCTATCCTCGCCGCGAGCGAGAACCTTCGGCCGAGGAAGCCGGCGAGGCGCTGATCGCCAACCCCGAGGAATCGTCGGTTCGTGGTCTTTGGTCCGACAGCCGGTTCCTCGAGCGGGTTTCGGAGTTGAACACGCGCGCGAACGCCACGCAATTCGCCGACTTCAACGGCCACGGTTGGATATTCCGCGCCGTGTTCCGCAAGAACCGCGAGGGACGGTTCCTCGACCATCGTGGCGAGGTGATCGAGGACGTGACCAACGAGCTGTTGCAACAGGCCATGGTCTGTCCCACCGCCGAGGAACGGCGCTCCGGAAAGCAGCGTGACGGCGTGCCGGTACACTACATGGACATTCACCTGGAAAAGGGGATGCACTGCGTCGATTGCCATTTCCGCCAGGACGTACACGGCGACACGAAGCTCTACGGCGAGGTGCGCGCGGCGATCGAAATCGCCTGCGTCGATTGCCACGGCACGATCAACCGCCGCAGCACGCTGCGCAGCAGCGGTCCCGCGGCGCCCGAGTGGGACAAGCCGCGGGGGTTGAACCTGCGGACCCTGAAAACCCCCTTCGGCAAGTACCGCTTCGAGGTCCGCGGCGACACCCTGATGCAGAACTCGATGGTCGAGGAAGGGCTGTCTTGGGAAGTGGTCCAGGTCGCCGACACCATCAATCCCGACGATCAACGACACTACAACCCCATGTCGCACCTGGCCAAGACGGTGCGTTTCGATGAATCCGGAGAAATCGTGTGGGGCGACGTACCCGCGGAGGGCGAGCGCTGCGCCCACGCCGACGGCGCCATGAGCTGTATCGCCTGCCACTCGGCGTGGAACCCGAGCTGCTTCGGCTGTCATCTTTCGCAGAAGGCGAACCTGAAACTGCCCAGTCTCCACTTCGAGGGCGATGTCAGCAAGAACTACGTGGCTTACAATTTCCAGACCTTGCGCGACGACGTGTACATGCTCGCCCGCGACGGCAACGTGACCGGCAACCGCATCGGGCCGGCCCGTTCGTCGTGCGCGATCCATGTCGGTTCGTACAACCAAAACCGCGAGTCGATTTACGTCCAGCAGCAGACGATCTCAGGCGATGGACTCAGCGGCGTCGCCTTCAGTTCCAACGTGCCGCACACAGTTCGCGGGCGCGACGGCACCAAGCAATGCACCGACTGCCACCTCTCGAAAGACCACGACAACAACGCCCTCCTGGCCCAGCTCCTGATGCAGGGCACGAACTACACGAACTTCATCGGCCGCTATTGCTGGGTCGGGGCCGGCGAATACGGCCTCGAAGCCATCGTCGTCACCGAGCGCGACGAACCCCAAGCCGTGATCGGCAGCGATCTGCACCGCCTGGCGTTTCCCAATCGCCACCGCAAGCACGCCGACCACGCGGGCGAGCTGGAGCACCATCATGAGCACAAGGCCAAGGCCGTCGGCGACAGCATCGCGCATCCTTTCCGCGACGACGAAATCCTCGGCCTGCAAGCCCGCGGAGAATACCTCTACGCCGCCTGCGGGCCGGGCGGCCTGCGGGTGTTCGACATCGCGTTCATCGACCACAAGGGTTTCTCCGAGCGGATCATCTCGGCGCCGGTCTCGCCGCTCGGCCAGCGGTTCTACGTCTCGACGCGGCATGCCACCGCCGTCGCCGCCCCCTCGACCCCGGTCCCCGATCCGACGCGCATCCAGCACGCGCTCAACGGCGAGCAGCCGATCCATCCGCTCTACGGCTACATCTACGTGGCCGACCGAGAAGAGGGGCTGATCCTGGTCGGGGCGGCCACGCTGCTCGACGGCGACCCGACGAACAACTATCTACGCCGCGACGTGACCTTCAATCCCGGCGGCCTGCTGCACGGAGCGACGAGCCTGGCCATTGTCGGAAACTACGCCTACGTCTGCTGCGACGCCGGCCTGGTCGTCGTGTCGCTCGACGACCCCAAACATCTCTATGTGGCCCACATCGTTGGCAACGATGTACTCAAGCGCCCACGGGCGGTGCAGGCCCAGTTCCGATACGCCTTCGTCTGCGACGCCGAGGGAGTCAAGGTGCTCGACATCACGCACCTCGATCGGCCCGTGCCGGTCGCCGGCTTGCCGTTGGCCGACGCGCGGAACATCTACGTCGCGCGGACCTACGCCTACGTGGCGGCGGGGCGCGAGGGGCTGGTGATCCTCGACGTGAAAAACCCCGAACAGCTTTGCGTCGATCAGGTGTTCAACGCCGGCGGCCGAATCCATGACCTCAACGACGTCAAACTGGGCATCACCTACGCCAGCGAGTTCGCCTACCTGGCCGACGGCAAGAAAGGGCTGTTGGTCGTGCAGTTGACATCAGCCGACATGATCACCAGCCAGGGGTTCAGTCCACGGCCGAGGCCGCGATGGATCGCTTCGCGCGGCCTTCGCCACGAGGCCGAGGCGCTGTGCGTATCGGAAGGGCTCGATCGCGACCGGGCGGCCGACGAGTCGGGCAACCAGATCGGCGTCTTCGGCCGGCTGGGCGCACGACCCTTGAATTTCGAGGAACAGCGCCGATTTTACCTGCGCGACGAGCAGGTCTGGCAGGTCAGCGACGACCCTGACTGGCAGGGTTATCAGTACCGCGGACCCCGGCGGGCGCCGACGTTGCCACTGCCCGAGCCGGGGCGGACGCCGGAGTTGAGTTTCCGTGGTCAGGGACCGAAAGGAGCGTCCCAAGGGGGAAAACACCGATGAAAAAAACGACTGGGGCGTAGTGCGGCAAGGAACGGGTTCTGTAGGGAACGCCCTCCGTGGCGTTCCCTGCAGACAGCATGCGGCCCAAACTAAAAGCGTGTCGTTCACGAGTTTGCCGCGCTTGTCGGCGCGGCTTAGTATGAGTAACTGACATGACAAATCCACTGACATCCTGGTTGGCGAAACTCAGCCGGCTCGGCCGTTCGGTCCCACGGCGCGGCGCGGGTAGCCGGCGCAGGAACGCGAGGCGCATCGAGCCGCTCGAAGAGCGCCGGCTGCTCATCGCCGGCGGCGCCCAGACGCCGGGCAGCACGGAGATGCAATTCGTCGACGACTTGTTTACGAAGGTGCTTGGCCGGTCGGGCGACGTCAGCTTTTTTCTCAACGAAGTCGACAACGGCGTGCCATTCAGCACGGTGATCGATCAGATCCTGACCTCGCCCGAGTACCACGCGGACCAGATCGCCGCCGACTACTCGACGTACCTGCACCGCCCGCCCGACGCGGGGGGAGCGGCGTTCTGGCAGTCGGCGCTCGACGGCGGGCTGCCCGAAACGAACCTCGCCGCCAGTCTGCTCGGCTCGGCCGAGTACTTCGCCCTGCACGGCGGCACGCCCAGCGGCTTCGTCGCGGGGGTTTATCTCGATGTCCTGGGACGTCCGGCTTCGGCGGCCGACATCGCCTTCTGGGACGGCCGGCTCGGTGGCGGCGAAACCCCCTCCGGCGTGGCCACCGACATCTTGAACAGTCCCGAACACCGCGCGACGGTCATCGACGGCTTCTACCACGACTACCTCGGCCGCGCGGTCGACGCCGGGGGCCTGGCCTACTGGGAAAGCTCCCTCGCCGGCGGCGGCACGGTGCCCCAGTTGCAAGAAGCGCTGTTGTTGGCGCGGCTCGGGCCGGAAGACTACAACTACTATCCCGAGGTGGGCGGGCTGTCGTCGGCCGACGTGCGGCACCTGCTGGAACGCGCCGCCGCGGCCTCGGCCACGCAGGACGCGATCATCGCCGTGGTCGATCGCAACGGGAACATTCTGGGCGTGCGAACCGAGGCCAACGTCAACGCCGCCTACGCCGGCCGCGCCAACGACCTGGTGTTCGCCATCGACGGCGCCGTCTCGCTGGCGCGCACCGGCGCGTTCTTCTCCAGCAACCAGGGCGCGCTGACCTCGCGTACGATCCGCGACCTCAGCCAGTCGACGATCATCAAACAAGTCGTCGATTCGAATCCGGACGTCGCCGCCAACTCGGCCACGTACGGTCCGGGGTTCGTGGCGCCCGTGGGCCTGGGCGGCCACTTCCCGCCGGACATCAACAACACGCCGCCCGTCGACCTGTTCAACATTGAACAAAGCAACCGCGACAGCCTCTCGCCACGCTTCAACATCAATCCCGCCTTCGTGCCGGCGGGACAACAAATCCCCACGCCCGAATCGTACGGCGTGGTCTCGGGATTGGACCCGACGGCCCAGTCGCGTGGCATCGCCACGCTGCCGGGCGGAGTGCCGTTGTACAAGTTCGTCAACGGGCAACCCGAACTGGTCGGCGGAATCGGCGTCTTTTTTCCCGGACCCAACGGCTACGCCTCGTACGAACAGAATTACATCGCCGGCATCGGCCAGACCGATCAGAACCGGCTCAACGCGCCTTTGGCCCTCGAAGCGGAATGGATGGCCTTCGCGGCGGCGGCCGGCGACGTGACCGGTACGATCGGCGGCGTCGCGCCGGTGACCGCGTACGGCATTTTCCTGAACGAGCAGATCAACCTGGTCGGCATCCAACTGGAAGTTTTCGGCCCGAACCCGCAAGTCGGCCAGCCGGGAGGAATCGCGCAGTTGCTCGCCGTCGGGGTCGCCGACGGCGCGGGGCGGGGCAATCCGATGGACGGGACCGATCAACCCATCGCCGCCACCGATCCTGGCCGGCTGTACGCCCCCAACCAGCTCGCCCCTTCGGGATGGCTCGTGGTGCCGCACGATTCGCCGGGCGGCCAACTCACCGCCGCCGACGTGACGCGGATCATCACGCAAGGCATCGCCGAGGCCAACCTGGTGCGCGCCGCGATCCGCGAGCAGCCCGACGGAAGCGGCGGTTTGTCGCCCGGCCCGCGCACGAAGATGATTTTCAGCGTGACCGACAAGGCGGGCAACGTCTTGGGGTTGTACCGCATGCCCGACGCCACGACTTTCTCGCTCGACGTGGCCGTGGCCAAGGCGCGCAACGTCGCCTATTTCAGCGACCCCACCCTACTGCAAACGATCGACCAGACCGACCCGCTCACCAACACGGTGGTCTTACCCGCCGGGGCGGCCTACACCAACCGCACGTTCCGATTCCTGGCCGAGCCGCGCTACCCCTCGGGCGTCGAAGGTTCGCCGCCGGGACCATTTTCCATCCTCTGGGATCTGATCGCGCACGGCTTCAACCCCGCCAACCTGGCCAATCCCAGCACACAAAACGACCTGCAAACGCCCAACCCGATTCCCCCATCCGAATTCACGTCGGTGTCGGGTTACGACGCTTTCCATCCCGGCACCAACTTCCGCGACCCGAACAACCCCAAGAACCAGAACGGTGTGATCTTCTTCCCAGGCAGTGTGCCGTTGTACAAGAACGGCGTTTTGGTCGGCGGGTTTGGCGTCAGCGGCGACGGCGTCGACCAGGACGATGTGGTAACGGCCTTCGGCGCCGTCGGTTTCGACGTGCCCGCCGGCACTCCGCGGGCAGACAACCTATTCGTTCGCGGCGTGCGGCTACCGTACCAGAAGTTCCTCCGCAACCCGCAAGGGTAGGCGCCGCTTTCCATTCATGGCGCTGGCCGCTCGCCGCAGGCGAGCGGGGGGCGTTAGCCCCCTGTTTTCCGTCTCGTTCCCACGCTCCGCGTGGGAACGGCTCCCCGGACGCTCCGCGTCCCCGTGGCGAGCGGGGGGCGTTAGCCCCCCGGTGTTCTTCGGTCAACAGCAAGATTGGCTTCGTTTCAACCTGGGAGTCGGTTATACTTCACGCGGCCGACAATGAGACATTTTGTCACGAGAAAGTGGTGGCTGGTGGCAGAGCGTAAGCGATGCCCCGGCTCGATAGCGACCGGGGCATCGCTTACGCTCTGCCCTGCCCCAGCCACCGTGAATGTCTCATCCTTGACCGCGTGAAGTATATAATCAAGGAAAAAAGGAGGTTGCCGGTGCTTACCGTAAGAGCTCGTTTTGATGGCCGCGTTTTCGTTCCCGAGCATCCGGTCGATTTGCCGGTAGGGCACGTCCTGGAGATTCCTATCGCGGAAGTGCCAGCCCCAGACGAATCCAAACTTCCCTTGGCTGAATTGCTGGCACTGCTCGAACAACTGCCCACCAACCCGGACTGGCCCGCCGATGGAGCCGCGCAGCATGACCATTACCTGTACGGCACCCCCAAAACGCGATGATGTTTGTCGACACCGGCTTTTTTCTGGCCGTGAGCCAACCGCGGGATGCTCTGCACCAACGTGCCATGGGGTGGGCCACCGTGGTTGCCGAGCCGCTGGTGACAAGCGAGCCAGGAAGAGCCTCCACGGGTCAGGTGCAACTCCTGGTTCGGCATCATAGCGTTAGGAAACTGGCGTATGCCGTGCAGCGTGCCAAGGCTTGCCAGAACGAATGATCCTGCTGTGAAACCTCGAAGCGTATTATCGGTTCAGCCGGATCACCGCCTTTTCGAGCCCAATATTCCAATCCCGAAAAATCGGGCAAATAACGCCAATTCGCATGTGCCACCGCATTTCGGAAGGCGCGAACAGGATTATCTGTGAGAAACTTGCAGCACTTTTTCGCAGTCGATCCTGGCGGCAATTCCTTTTTCAACACGTTGAAGCACGACTCACCGAGATAAACGAAGCAAATGTAGTTCTGGTAGATCAACTGCGCACGGACAACAACCGGGTGCGGCGCACTCGTCGCCCGGACAAGGTCCATGAATCCTTGAAACGCCACCAATTCTTCAAGCCGAATATTGAGCGGGATTGGTGAGGCGTCTTTCACTCGCTGCTTTGCGTCGTCGGAGAGTGCTGCGACTTCCTTAGTGATCGTCGTTGCAAGGTGGTTGCTTTCAGGCCCGATTCTCAAATCGTCTCGCAATCGCGTGGACCACTGCTGCATCTGTTTGTCGAGTTCGTCCATTATGCACCGTCGCCTTGCGGCGGAATTCTTATTTATGCGGATCTGTACAACGTCCGTCCCGTCCGTCCAACGTGAATCAGCCGAAGGAGGGATTCGGCCACACGTCAACCGCCTCATCGATCTTGTTCGTGTCGAGTTGCATGGCGTCACCGTGAGGGTAGCCGTTTGATGGTGACCTTGCCGCGGGAACGGACTTGCATTTTCAGTTCGTAACCCCTCAAGAGTCCCATCCCGACCAGCGAGTCCGTATCGGCCTCGTCTACGAGGATACGGCGATCTTTGCCGTCCCACACCACCTTGCCCACGTACACGTCAAACAGGCATTCGCTGCCGTCGGCAAGGATTCCGCGGCCAAAACTCTTCCAACGAAGGCCGAGCGACGCGATCAGGGCGGGCGGCAAAGAAAGTGACGCCGTATAACCCGTGTCGATAACCGCTTCGATTTCCCGCTCTTGTCTTCGGGGTCCACGTACCTTCAGGCGGATGCGGCCTTCGCGAGACTGAACCACGCCCGTAATCATGGCGTTCCCCGCTTCTCTCGGCCACCGAACCGATGCAGATAGCGCGAGCCGATCCTGACCAACCAAATTTGAGCATCGCGAATCCGAGCGTTGAGTTTGTCGCAGGCGTCTAGCTCATCCACATCAATCACATACGTTCCGCTCTCGATGTCGATGGCGGCGAACTTATCTTCGTCATCGGCCTTCAGATGCGGACGGACTTGAGTTTCGTAAATCTCATCGCCTCGGCGGGCGAACTCTTCTTTGCTGTAGCGGCGTTTAGTAGAGTCCATACCGTAAACGTACCCTGTCCCAAATCACACCGTCAAGCACCACCGCCGCCGCCGGCTCGGCCGCGCCCGGGTGGGCGGCGGCGATGCGCCGCTTCAGTTCGCGCAGGTGCCAATCGGGGGGGCGAAAGGGGCATCGTCTGGGAGACCGCGCCGCCGCCATCCGGGGAAGAGCCTCCGCAGGTAAGGTGCGGCGGGTTTCCGATTACGAGTTCGAGCGTCAGGCCGTCGAACCGGATGTCGCGAACGGCCGGCTTTGCGATACAATCCGCTCGGGCTCGGACGACGAATCCCGCCGGCGTCCACGACGACTAATACCCGACCTGGGCCAGCACGTAGGGCCCTTTGGGGATCACCGCGAGAGTCGCCGCCTCGCCGTATTCGGCCAGCGAGTCGGCGACGGCCCGCTCGACGCTCGGCGCGCTGGTGACGAACAGCTTGTCGATCGTTTCCGCCGGCAGCCCGTCGCTGACGATCTTCACCTTGGCCTTGCGGCGGACCTTGGCCAACTCTTCGAGTTGCCATTGGTCCATCACGAAATAATCTTTCCCCAGGATTCGCTCGACGAACACGTCGAGGTTCTCGTGCTCTGTGAAAAGCCGTTGGAACTCCGGCGAGCCGATCCCCTCGGTCAAGCTGGCCGCCAGGATGATCGTGCCGCCTTGCTTGACGACCGGCAACGCGGCGGTCAGCCCCTTGACCGCCTGGTAGAACGTCGTGTCGAGCGGATAGCCGGCGGAACTGGTGACCACGACATCGACCGGTTCGGCCAGGGTGTCGGTCACGACGCCGCGCACGAATTCCACCCCTTCGAGGAACGCCCGCTCCATGTCGCCGGCCACGAAGGCCAACGGCCGGCGCTCGGCGTCGATCACGACATTGACGATGAAGTCGCAGCCCGCCCGGCGGGCGATCCAGGTGTTTTCCTCGTGGACCGGGTTTCCCTGCAAAATACCGCAATCGGCCTTGGGATGTTCGAGGAAATCGGGCCCGTGCCAGACCCGCACCGTTTCCAGCGCCGCCAAGCCGGGACAGACCAGCTTCCGCCCCCCCGAAAAACCGGCCATGAGGTGTGGTTCGATCAGGCCGGTGGTGATCTTCAGTTCGGCCTCGACGTAGCGGCTGTCGATCCAGATTGGCACGCCCCGCGGGCTTTGCCCGAGGTGCGTGTGTTCGGATAGTTCCTTGCCGTGATGGTTTTCGATACGGTAGTTCTCGACGATCTCGCGGCCGACCAACTCGACCAACTCGTCTCCTTCGTTGGGGCGGTGCAGTCCGGTGGCGATGAGGATCGTGATCCGCCGGCGCGGGATGCCGGCGGCTTCGAGCGTGGCCAGAATCGGCGGAAGGATCAACGGGTTGGGGACCGGCCGGGTGATGTCGCAAATGGCAATCGCCGCGTCGCGTCGGCCGCGGGCCAAGTCGGCCAGCGCCGCCGAGCCGGTGGGCCGCGCGAGGCGGTCGTCGAGCGTGGCGGCGGGGTCGGCCAGCGGCGGCACCTGCTTGTAGGCCAGCGTACGGACGAGGCGCTCAGCGGGCAGTTCGACATCCAGCCCGGTTCGGCCATATTCCAGGTGTACGCGCATCTTACTTCTTTTTGTCGGCCTTCTTTTCCGGCTTCTTCTCGGGCGTGGCGGCGGCCGCGGCGGCGACCTCGCCCTCGCCTTCCTCCTCCTTGCGTTTCTTCTTCTTCTTCAACGAGAGTTTGTAGACCCGCACCTTGGGCAAACCCAGCGGGCTTTGCCCTTGCTGCCACTTGTCGGAGGCCTGCAAGCGAGCGATCCGTTCTCCGCGCGAGAGCACGCTCCGCGAGCGGATCAGGCCGGCCCGTATCTGAAGGCTCTTATCCATCGTCATGTCGTGGTTCTCCCAAATCGTTCGACCGGCGCCGGTGTTCATAGCCCCGCCTTCAGGAGGCCCCGGGGAGCCGGGGAATTCCGCCTGAAGGCGAGACGACGAACGACGAACCGCCCTTCGGCACCTGTTTTGAATTTTTGATTGTAACGCGTTCGGGCCGTTGGTTCAAGGACGCCATTGTGGTGTTTGTGGTGTTGTGGTGTTTGGCGTCCCGCCTGCCGGGCGGTTCTGGGATAGGCTGGCCTTGCGCCGCGGGTTAGTGTTGGACCCTGCGCACGACGTTGGAATGGACTTTCCCAAGAAAAGGGCGGAGAATGCCGGCTTTCGAGATCGTCCCGTTGGGAGCTCGTTGATGTTTCTCAAGATTCTGTTGATCTTCGTGCCGCTTTCGATCGGGCTGGACATGGCGAACGTAAATCCGCTCGTCGTTTTCGCCGTCTCATGCCTGGCCATCGTCCCGCTGGCTGATCTTCTTGCGAAATCGACCGAGCAACTTGCGGATTTCCTGGGACCGACCTTAGGGGGGCTGCTCAACGCGACACTCGGCAATGCGCCGGAGTTGATCATCTGTGGCCTCGCCTTGAGCAAGGGCTTGCAGTCGGTCGTCAAAGCGGCGATCGCGGGATCGATCCTGATGAACCTCTTGCTGTTGCTGGGGGTCGCCATGATCGCCGGTGGCATCCGCCGCGAACGTCAGAAGTTCAATCGGGCCGCGGCGGGCATGTCGGCGGCGCTCTTGACGTTGGCGGCGATCGGATTGATGGTCCCCACGTTGTTTCACATCACTTCCTCCAAGGAAAACGAACTGAGCCTGGAAATCTCGTTCCTCTTGTTCCTGATGTACCTTTTGAGCCTGCTGTTCACTCTGGTCACGCACCGTCAGCTCTTTGCGCGCCCCGAGGAGGCGGATGAGCATCGCGAGGCGCCCACGACGGGCAAGGGCAAGGTCATCGCCCAGTTGTGCGTGACCGCGGTCGTGCTGGCCGTGGTCAGCGAAATCATGACCGATACGCTCGATCCGGCGATCAAAGCGATGGGCCTCAATGAGCTGTTCGCGGGGGTGGTCGTGCTGGCTTCGTTGGGCAACGTGGCGCAGTTGATTAGCGCCGTCCGCTTCGCGCGCAACGACAACATGGACCTGGTGATGGGAACGACGGTTGGCGCGGCCACGCAGGCGGCCCTGGCCGTGGCCCCAATTTTGGTGTTCGCCGGCCGCCTGTTGGACCAGCCGATGGACCTGCTTTTCGCCCCGTTCGAGGTACTGGCGCTCGCCTTAGCGGTGATGGTCACCGGCCAGCTCACCCACGACGGCGAGTCGACCTGGATGGAGGGCGCCATGCTCGTCGCGGTCTATCTGATCTTCGCGCTGGGGTTCTATTTCAGCGACTGAGGTATCGGAGCATGGAAAAAACGCGAATCCTGGCCCTGGAAACGAGCGGCATGTCGGGCAGCGTGGCGGCGCTGGCTGGCGACGCGCTCTTAAGCGAGTTGCCGTTGCATCCCGACCAGCGGAGCGCTCGCTCGCTGGCGCCGGGAATCCGCGATTTGCTACTCCAGGTCGGCTGGCGGGCCAGCGACGTCGAGTTGCTGGCCGTGACGGTCGGTCCAGGTTCGTTTACAGGGCTGCGCGTTGGGGTGACGACAGCCAAGACGTTCGCTTACGCCGTGGGGGCCAAGGTGATCGGGTTGAATACCTTGGAGGTCATCGCCGCCCAGGTTCCCGGTGATCTGCCGGGCGAGACGCTCGCCGTGGCCCTCGACGCGCAGCGCGGCGAGGTCTTCGCCGCGATGTTCCGGCGCGGCGCAAGGGACACGATGGAATGGCTCATTGAGGCGGCGATCGTCAACCGCGGCGACTGGCTGGCCTCGCTTCCCGTGGGCTGTCTCGTCAGCGGCCCTGTCTTATCGCAGCTTGCCGGCGATGTGCCGGCCGGCAGAGTTTGCGTGACGAGGGAACTCTGGCATCCCACGGCGGCCGCCGTCGGACGATTGGCCGCGGCGCGGTTCGCCGCCGGCCAGTTGGACGATCCCTGGCGGCTCGTGCCGCTCTACATGCGCCGCAGCGCGGCGGAGGAAAAGGCGGGTTAGATCAAGCCCCGTCCGGTGCAGCAGCGTCACTCGCCCAGGCCGAGTTGCTCCAATGACGCAGCGGACAACAGGGCACGACCCAACTCGGTCAGCCGTTCGGCCGGCCAATTCGCCAAACGGGCTTGGGCAATCGGCGACAACGAGCCGAAGCGGGTTTCGAGCAGTTCACGCAGCAACTCGCGCTGCCCTTTTTGCACGCCCTTCAACTCCCCCTTCAATTCCCCCCTCAATTCCCCCTTCAATTCCCCCCGTTGCTCCACATGATCCAACAAACTGATTTCCATGCCTCGCACTCCTGAATCTGGATGATTCCGCAACATCGCTTCGAGTTCCCCTCGCTGATCGTCTTCCAGCGGCAGATAGGCGCTCACGCATTCGCACAGCAACGTCTTGCGGTACGCGTTTTCGTGGCAATGCACCAACCGTTCGAGCGCCTCACCCGCAAAAACTGTTCTCCGCTCTTTCGTCACACGCATCAAGGCCGCCAGCGCGACGCCCAGCCAATTATCTTGCCGCAGATATTGTTCCCCGTCAAGAGCCGGCAACCCCGCGTAGGGGTAGTTGAAACGCACCAGTTGGTGCTCCCAGAAGTACTCCTCGTAAGCGTCCCAGCCGATTCCGTCCAGGCCGACGCGAAGGTAAAGGCCGATCGGCAGCACGGGCAAGTCATGCCGGCGACGCAGCGGCTCATAGTACTCGAACATCCGCCTGCGCAGAGGCGACACCTTGTCGGCGGCTTCCACCTCGACGTGGACCAGCGCCAGCCAGCTCTCCGCGGAGCGGCCATCGGGGCTCGGGAGCGGCTGGAGCGTGGGCAGTTTGGCGACCACGTCGACGTAACGGCTCTCGCCCTGCAACGCGTCGTTGAGGATTTCCTTGTCCAACCACTCGATACGACCGAAGTCGAAGCGGGCGGCCCAGGTCGGAAAGAAGAGCCAAAAGAACTCGGCGAAGAACTCTTGCAGTAGTCTCTTGAAACGCGGATCATGCATGGTATCGCTCCCGTGGCCGGCGGTCGGAAAACCATGCCGGATCGCTGGCCGCGTCGTGGTTGGCGTGGAACTGGCGCGATTGTCGCCGATTCCAACGCACATCGGAAGTCCCACCGCGGCAGCGGGACGGGCGCGAAATGCCGGCATAAGCTCTCTTTGCTTGCCCGGTAGTTTGCGGTATCCTCCGCCGCCGTGTTGAACCTCGCGAATTCGAAAAAAGTGATTGTCATCGGGGCCTGCCTGGGGACGGCCCATATCCAACTGGCGCTTTCGCCGGCTTCCGTCGAGTTCGCGCGGGCGATGGGGGGCACCGGGCTGCATGTGGGCATTCTGGGCGCTTTGCCCATTTTGCTTTTCTTCGTGCAACTGGTCGCGGCGCTGGTCGCGGGCCGCTTGGGTCGCCGCAAGCCGCTTTGGTTCGTGGTCTCCATCGCTCAACGGCTGGTTTACCTGCCTTTGGCGCTGGGACCGTGGCTCATGCCCAACATGCCGGGCCTGGTCTGGGTTTGGCTGCTGGTCGCCTTGACGGCCGCCAACCAGGCGCTGCTGCATTTCAGCACGCCCTTGTGGCTTTCGTGGATGGGCGATTATTTGCCGCACGAGGGTCTCAGCCGCTTTTGGGGCCTCCGCCATCGTTGGACCCAATGGAGCGCGGCCGGCTCGCTGATGGTGGTGGCCTTGCTCTATTTCAAAAGCGGCATCGACATCCGTGCCTCGTTCGGCATCGTGATGGCCCTGGCGGTCGTGCTGGGCGTCACCGACATCCTGTTCTTCCTGGGCGTTGAAGAACCGCCGCTCCAGCGGCAGTCTCGACTTGGCTTCCGTGAGGCCCTGGCCGCTCCCTTTCGCCACCGCGACTTCCGCAGCTTCATCCTTTTCTCGTGCTTCTGGAACCTGGCATGCATGGTTGGGGCGCCGTTCATCAGCCTGTACCTGCTCGACTACGTCGGAATGGATCTGTTCCATGTGCTCTTGCTTTGGACCATCTCCTGGGTCGGCGGCTCGCTCTGTTCGCAGAAGTTCGGGGCTCTGGTCGACGCCCACGGCCAGCGGCCGGTGCTGATTCTTTGCACGGCCTTCAAGTCGATCGTGATGGCGTCGCTGTTGATCGTACCGCGCGACCCGACGTGGACCTTTTGGCTTTTGATTCCGCCCTTCATGGTCGACGCCTTCCTGAACTCCGGAATCACGATCGCCAACAACGGCTTCCTGCTCAAGAACTCGCCGCGTGAGAACCGCACGATGTTCATCGCCGCCGGCACCGCGTTCGCCGGCCTGGTCGGGGGCGTCACATCGATCGGGACGGGCGCGGCGTTGGCGGCCACCTGCGACTGGCGGCTCGATTGGCGCGGAGCGGAGTGGATCAACTACCACTGGGCGTTCGGCGCGAGCCTGGTCCTCCGCCTCGTCTCGGCCGGCTTGGCGCTGGGCATTCGCGAATCCGGCGCCCACGGCACGCGCCACGTCGTCACCCGGCTGACCGGCGTCACGTTGCCGCCGCTGAGCATCATGGGGATGCACTGGCATCGCAACGCCGGCGCGGCCGACGAGCCGGCCCAACCGCGGCGGCCGTGGTTCATGCGCCGAGGCAGTGCTCAAGGTCGCGCGTCGGCCGGGGAGATGCGCGGGACGCAAACACCATGACGCCATCTCGCCATTGAATCGTCTCGCGCACCCGCGGGGGTCTCAACGACCGTTGACGGCTTGGCGAGTTGTACGTATTATATTAGAGAACTGATACGTACTGGAGAAAGGTAGCGATATGAAGAAACTAACCCTCAGCGCTGATCCCGAAGTCATCGAGCAGGCGAAACGGCTCGCCGACGAAACGGGCACGAGCGTATCTTCTCTCTTCGAGCGTTTCATCCGGCTGTTGGCTCGGCGCCACCCCGAACGGCGCGTCGGCCGAATCACCCGGCAGGCGACCGGCATGATTACTCTCCCTTCTAGCAAGAGCGACCGCGACGTATTGGCCGATGCCTTGACCGAAAAATACGGAATCAAGAAGTGAAAGCGTTCGTTGACACGAACATCTTGTTGGACGTGCTGGCCGAGCGTCATCCGTTTTATTCCGACTCTGCCGCCGTGTGGACGTTGGCGGAAGAAGGACGCATCGAAGGCTTAGTTTCGGCGGTGAGCTTTACCAATATCTTCTATGTGGTTCGCAAGTTGGCGGACGCAAAGTCCGCTCGGCGCGCATTAGTGCTACTACGCAATGCATTCACCGCGGTCGCCTGCGATGGCCGTATTCTCACGCAGGCGATGGATAGCAACTTCAAGGATTTTGAAGATGCCGTGCAGTACTTTAGCGCGGTGCAAGCGGGCGCGGAATGTCTTATCAGTCGCAACCCGGACGATTTTTCTCGCGCAGGCGAATTTCCGGTGCTCTCACCCGCCGAGTTTCTGGCCGCATATTCGTTCAAATGATGGTTTCCACCTCACCCCTCACCACTCTTCGTCCGGCGACGCGCAGCCGGCCCGACGCGATCCATCGCAACGCCTCGGGGTACGCCTCGCACTCGGCCTCAAAAACGCGCGCGGCGAGCAGGTCGGGCGTGTCGTCGTCGAAAACCGCGACCACCCGCTGCAAGATGATCGGGCCGTGGTCGTACTGGTTGTCGACGAAATGGACCGTGCAGCCCGAGAACCTGGCCCCATAGTCGAGCACGGCCTCGTGGACTCGGCGACCATAGAACCCTTTGCCGCAAAAGGCCGGAACGAGCGCGGGATGGATATTGACCACGCGCCACTCGAAGTCGGCGGGGATTTCGACGAACTTCAGGAACCCGGCCATCACGAGCAGGTCGGGCGTCGCGCCGCGGCAGGCGTCGAACACGGCCCGGCTGTAGTCGGCCACGGTAGCGAAGTTTTTTTGCTCAATCACCGCCGTCGGTATTCCGGCCGTTCGGGCGAAGTCCAGCCCGCCGGCCGCCGGGTTGCTTGAGACGACCTGCTCGATTTGGGCGTCGAGCCGCCCCGCGCTGATTTGGGCGATCAGGTTTTTTAGCGTCGTGCCACCGCCGGAAATCAGCACCGCCAGCTTGAGCGGTGATCGGGGTGGAAAGTCAGGCATGAGTGACTCGTGAAGGTACACGGGGCGGTCGAAAAGTAGGGTGGGACAAGATCGCGCAGCGATCGCCGGCCCACCCTACAATCTATTCTGGTTGCGGCCAAAGGCCGCGTTATGAAGGCGTCACGGCACCAGAACGATCTTGCCCGCCAGCGTACCCGCTTTGTGCAACGTGTTGTCTTCTTGCAGCCGATGGGCCTCGGCCGCTTCCGCCAGCGGCAAGACGCGGTCGATGCGCGGCTTGAGTTGGCCGCCGGCGAGCCAGCGGTTGAGGTCGGCGGCGGCAGTTCGCTGCTCGTCGGGCGAGGCGTTAAACATGGCGAAGCCGTGCAACGAGCAGTCCTTGACGTAGAACGGGCCCACCGGAAACACCGGCCGTGCTTCGCGGCCGGCCATCAGCACCATCCGCCCGCGCATCGCCAAAAGCGGCGCGACACGCTCGAAATTCGGCTCCCGCAACGTCTCCCACCAGACATTCACGCCGGCCGGGGCGAACTCGCGGATGGCCGCGTCGACGTCGTCGGTCTTGTAGTTGACGGCACAATCGGCCCCCGACGCCAGGCAGGCCGCGACCTTCTCGGCCGAGCCGGCCGTGGTGATCACCCTCGCACCGAGCGCCTTGGCCATTTGGAGCACGGTCGAACCGACGCCGCCCGTTCCGCCGTTGACGAACAGCGTTTCGCCGGCGGCCAGTTTGGCGCAGCGGACCAGTCCCAAGTGTGACGTGATCCCGACCAGCGCGATCGCGGCGGCCGCCTGATCGCTCACCTGGTCGGGCGCGGGGTAAAGCCAGGCGTCGTCGACGGCGGCGTACTCGGCGAACGTCCCTTGCCGCCCCATCAGACCTTGATTGCTCCCCCAGACCCGTGTGCCGGGCTGGAACCGCTTGGCGTCGGGTCCAGAGCGCTCGACGACGCCCGCCAGATCGCAGCCGACGACGAACGGCAGCGGAAGCGGCGCCTTGATCGCGCCGGAGCGGATGTAGGTGTCGATCGGGTTGACGGCCACGGCCTTGACTCGCACCAGTACCTGCGAGCCGGTCGGTTCGGGCGTGGGCAAATCGCCGTAGGTGATTGAGTCGGGTGATCCGACCTGTTTGATGTAGGCGGCTTTCATGGAACGTCTCCGGTAGGGATCTCGATGGGGTTCGCGTTCGAGTATATCGTTCGTCTTGGCGGGCATCCACGGCCAAAAACGCCGTTCCACAGTTGCGATGCCGGCTGCCGAAGCCTAGTCTTTGGAGTGCGGCAATTCATTGCCGCTTTTCTTTGGCGCGTCGCCCGGTATCGCCGTGCGACCCCTTGATCTGTCTATCTTACCGCCAAGTGACCTGTCCCGCCGGTTCGCCGCCGGTTGCCTAGCGGACAGGTCGGACTAGAATAAAAAGGGGCCCTAAGTTGTGGCAACTCGCGGAACGACAGCGAAAATGAGCCATCGACCGGGTCGCGGAAAAAGGGGGAAATCGGACCCGCCGAAGAAGCGACGATTTCAGAGAAAAGCTGCGGCCAAGAAGGCCTGGGCTGAGAGAATCCATGAAGACGCCGTCAAGAGGTGGATAGCGATGACCGACGATCAGCGAGATTTTCGTCCCGAATTGGACCCTGGTAATTTCAGACCGTGAGCGAGGGTTGTATTACCATGAAAAACAAACTAGGCCCGCCGAAGTCCGAAACGAGGTTCGGTACGCCCTGGGGTGAGTTAGAGTACGTTTGCAGGAAAGTTCACTACTGGTTGCACGAGAAGAGGGATAGAATCTCGGCCAGGCGGTATCAACGTCGCTTGAAACGGGTGCTGGAAGAATTACCTCAAAACGACGCGGCGATCGTTCGCGAAGAGGGCTTGGCTTTGCTTCATGAGTTGAACAACGACATCGCTCGAGCCCTTCGCCACAGAGCGAGAGAAATTCAGCTAACCGAGAGGCTACACGATTCCGTTCGCGAATCGCGACAGGCAGGTGAATATGACGAAAGAATGGGAGCGTCGATTCTTGCGGGGCGAGATGCGAAGGTGTTGCGGCAACGGCGAGCGATTCTGAAAGCATTAATCACGAAACAGATTTCCGGACGTCAAGTCGATGCTGTGCCGGCCGAAAGCCGCGCCGGCCATGAAACCGAGGGCTTTTCGATTGACGACCTGGTGGCTGCCAAGAAGCTGGTCGGCCAGGTCGGCAGCATCGAGAAGGTCAAGGAGGCGTTGGCTGCCTTGGCCCGATTGAGCTAAAGGAATGAAGGCCGTCCATCACGGCTCGAGGTCATCATGCGGAGCTTGTCACCGTGCCCCACGGTCTCTTAGAATCTGCACCATGCCCAGCCATTCGTTGTCCGCCGTCGAACTGGCCGCCTACGAGCGCGACGGCTTTCTCTTGTTGAGAAAGCTGTTCGACGCGGAGGAGATGACCGCGCTGTTGGACTACGCCCAGCGCGACGACGCTCTGGCGGCCGGCGCCTACGGCCGCAAGGATTCGAGCGGGGCCGAAACGAAGCTGGCGCTGTGGAACCATGCGGGCGACGACCTCTACGGCATGTTCAGCCGCTCGCCGCGGATCGTCGATCGGATGGAGCAACTCCTGGGAGGCGAGGTCTACCACTACCATACCAAAATGATGCTCAAGGAGCCGTTCGTGGGAGGCGCCTGGGAGTGGCACCAGGACTACGGCTATTGGTATCACAACGGCTGCCTCTTTCCGCTCTTGGCGAGCTGCCTGATCGCCGTCGACCGGGCGACGCGCGAAAACGGCTGCTTGCAAGTGCTGCGGGGATCGCAGTGGATGGGCCGCGTCGACCACGGCAAGACGGGCGACCAAACCGGCGCCGAGGAAGAACGGATCGCGGCGGCGATGGAGCGGCTGGATCTGGTCTACGTCGAGTGCGAGCCGGGCGACGCCTTGTTCTTCCACTGCAACCTGCTGCACCGCTCCGACCAGAACTGTTCGCCCAATCCGCGCTGGTCGCTGATCTGTTGTTACAACGCCGCGCGAAACGATCCTTACAAGGAATCGCGTCATCCGCGCTACACGCCAATCGCGAAAGTCGCCGACTCGGCGATCAAGGATTGGGCGGGGGCGGTGCCATGAAAGCAACATCCATGACCCGCCTGACGGTTAGGATGATCGCATTGGGTTCTGTAGGGAACGCCCTCCGTGGCGTTCCGGATCCTGCCGGACGACGTCGCACCAGCTTCTCGGAACGCCACGGAGGGCGTTCCCTACCGAGTCCGTTCCGTATTCGCATTTTAGCCTTCCTCGCGTTGGCCGCCGTCGCGCCGCGGCTTTCCGCCGAAGTCGTGTCGGTCGAGATTTCCAGCCGCAAGCCCTACGCCGACGGGCAATCGTTTGGCGAACGGGGGACTTACGAGCAGTTGCGGGGCACGGTGCGGTTTGCCGTCGCCCCGGCACTGGAAGCCAATCGGCAGATCGTCGATCTCGCGCTGGCCCCGCGCAACGCCAAGGGGCAAGTGGAGTTCTCGGCCGATCTGGAAATCCTGGCTCCCGCCGATTTGTCGCAGTCTAACGGCGCGGTCCTTTACGAAGTGAACAACCGCGGCAATCGTACTTGCCTTGGAATGTTCAACGGCGGCGGCGACGACTTCCTCATGCGGCAAGGCTACATCGTCGTGTGGAGCGGCTGGATCGCGGAAACGCTGCCGGGCGGAGATCGCCTGCGCTTGACGGCGCCCGTCGCCAGCGAAAGCGGCCGGCCGATTCGCGGCCTCGCGCGGGCCGAGATGACGACCGACCAACCGGCCCAGCGCTTGAGTATCGCTCACTGGGCCAACCAGGGGAGCTACCCGCCGACCGAAAGTGGCTTGAAGGAAGCCACACTCACCTGGCGCCTGCGGGAGAAAGACGCCCGCGTTGCCATCCCCCGCGAACAATGGCGCCTCGTGGAATCGTTCGTTCAAGCTGACGGCCGGCGCGGGCAACTGCCGCTGGTCGAACTGGTGTTGGCCGGCGGCTTCCAGCCCGGCTACCTCTATGAACTGGTTTACCAGGCCGAGGGGCCGCTGGTCCAGGGGCTTGGCTTGGCGTCGATCCGCGACCTGGTCTCGTGCTTGAAGCACGATGACTCCGAGCGAAACCCGCTACGGCCGCCCGACGGCGCGCCGGCCGCGCGGGTTGCTTACGGCTTCGGCACTTCGCAAAGCGGCCGTTGCCTGCGGATGTTCCTCTACGACGGCTTCAACGCCGACGAACAGGGGCGACAAGTCTTCGACGGCGCGGTGCCGCACGTCGCCGGGGCCGGATTGGGCTTCTTCAACCACCGCTTCGCCTCACCCACGCGGCACAACGGACAACACGACAACCACCTTTACCCCGCCGATTTCTTTCCCTTCACGTACGGCGACGAGCAAGACCCGTTTACCAACCGAAGCGACGGCATCCTGCGCCGGGCGCGGGCCGCGCGCGTAGTGCCCAAGCTGATGCATACTCAGTCGTCGTCGGAGTATTGGCACCGTAGCGGCTCGCTGGTCACCACCGATCCGCTCGGTCGACACGACGCCGATCTGCCGCCGGAAGTGCGGGTTTACACATTCGGCGGCACGCAGCATGGGCCCGGCGACGGCGTGCCAGGCCAGCGCGCGGGCGGACAACTGCCCGGCAACCCCAGCGACTACCGGCCTTTCCTGCGCGGGTTGCTGACGGCGCTCGACCTTTGGGTGCGCGAGGGACGAGAGCCGCCGCCGAGCGTGTATCCGAGAATCTCCAACGCGACGCTGGTCCCTTGGCACGAACGCGAGAGCGGCTGGCGGGCCTTGCCAGGCGTGCGCTATCCGGAAGTGATCCAACAACCGGAATTCCTCGACCGCGGCCCCGAGTTCCTCAAGCGCCGGCGAACGTCGATCGAGCCGCCGGTACGCCGCGGCGACTACGTTGTGAGAGTGCCGGCCTACGGAACCGACGACAACGAGTTAGGGACGTTGCTCCTGCCGTCGGTCGCCGTGCCGCTGGGCACATTTACCAGTTGGAACCTGCGGCACCGTTCGATCGGCGCCGAAAACGAACTGCTGGTGTTGTCGGGCGGCTACGTGGCCTTCAGCGGCACGTCGGACGCGCGCCAGGCCAACGGCGACCCGCGGCCGGCGCTGTCGGAGCGCTATCGGGATTTCGACGATTACCTTCGGCAGTTCATGGCCGCCGCCGAGAAGTTGGTGGACGAGAGCTATCTATTGGCTGAGGATCTCCCTCGGTTGGAAGCGGCGGCGATGCGGAACCGGCCGCGGTTCGAGCGATAGACCATGTTCGTGCGGTACTTCCCGAAAAATGACCGTCCGATCCGATCAACTCGACTTTGGGGAGCGGCGGCAATCAACTCGACCTTTGGGCCTTTACCCAGAACCTGCCCCTTCATTCAGCCGCCGTCGATCTGTGTCATCGTCTAGGGATCGAGGTTCCCTGGCGGCGATGATGCCGAGCCTTTCCCTCCGCTCGGCAACGCGGGTGGTGGCCTTATTCAGGCCGCCATTTTGGCCTTGTTTCTCACCGCCGCCGACAGAGGAACTCGCGCACTGTGCAGTAGCAGAATTCGCAAGAATTCTGGCGTAACTTGCTAAGCGATGCCCCGGTTAGATCGCGACCGGGGCATCGCTTAGGCTCTGCCCCAGCCACCGAGAACGTCTCATTCTCGACCGCTTGAAGTATAATCCAACCTCCCGCCTCTTTACTCTTGAACCGTTCCTCCCTTGGGCCGTCCGGCGGTCTTGACGGGCTTGCGAACCGGTTTGCCCCCGGCGTTGTCTTTGGCCGGCTCGGGGTTGGCCAGCAGGCCGGTGGCGCCCAGCATCTGATCGACGGGGTTGCCCTTTTCCGGCGATTTCGAGACGCCGGTCAGATAGTTGTCGATCTGCGCCGTGTCGGAGAGCTTGGTGTATTGCCGCGCCATCGCGACGCGCAGCTTCTTTTCGCGCAGGTCCGCGATAATTTCCCGCTTGACCTCCTCGAAGTTCGTGTTCGTCGGCTTGGTGAAGCCTTCGCAAAAGAGGATCACGAACTTGTCGCCCACCTGGATCACGCCGGACATTTCGCCCGCATGCAACGCGAAAGCCTCCTTCTCCATGTGCGGATCGGTGCCGAATTTGGCGATCGGAGGAATCTGCCCCTGCGCTTCATGGCTGCCCTGGTCGACGGAATAGGTTCCGGCCGCCTCGGCGAATTTTTCCAGCGACAGATCGCCGCGCAAGCGGGTCCAGATCTCCTGGGCTTTGCGCTCGCGGTCGAACACGATCGCGCGGCACTTGACCCGCGGTCCGTAGTTGGCCTGGTAGCTCTTTTGCATGTCTTCGTCGCTGATTTCCACATCCTTGCCGACCAGCTTCTTGAGCGCGGCCGAGGGCCAGACGTTCTGGTCGCGGTAGATTTCGAGCGTGAGTTTTTGATTTTCCTGGACATCCTTGAGCCAGGCGTCGACGTCGGCCACTTCTCCCTTCCTGGTCATTTTGGTCTTGCCCATGGCCAGGGCCGCCCGCGCGATCTCGGCCTGCATGTCGGCTTCGCTGATCTCGATCTTCTTGCGCTTGCAGGCCTGTTCCAGCAGGCGGCGGTTGATCATCCCTTCCAGGGTTTCAATGCCGTTTCGCTCGACGCATTCCTCGGCCAACTCGCGCATCGTGATCTCCTGGCCGTTGATCAAGGCCGCCACGCCGGGATGCTTTTTTCGCTTGGCCGGATCGTTGAACACGTCCTGAAAGTCGGCCTGCTTTTCCAACTCGGCGAACAAGTCGTCCGACTCTTGGCGCAGCTTCGAGTCTTGGATCGTCTCGACCAGGCGCGCCCGCACGTCCTTCATGGGGACGAACTGCGCCGCCAGACGCGCCTCGCACTGGAGAATCACGTACTGGTTGCCGATCTGGATGACGTCGGAGATCTCACCGACCTTGAGGGAGAACGCCGCTCGCTCGACCGCGAGATTGCCTTCGTGCTTGTGAATCGGCTGGATCCTTCCGCTCGAACTGGCGCTGACGTCGATCGAGTGCTTCTTGGCCAGGTTGGCGAAGTTGTCGGGGTTCTCCAGGGCCAAAGCCCGCACATCACGCGCCGCGGCCGCCGTTTCGCAGGCGATCAACCGCGTTTGCACCGCGGGACCGTAGAGCATTTCATAGGCTTCCTTGATTTCCTTGTCGCTGACCTTCAATCGCTCCTTGGCCAGCTTCTTCAAGGCGACGGTGGGCCAGATGATCTCCTTGGCGTACTGGTCGGGCGTGATGTGCCGCTCTTCCTTGAGCATCTTCAGCAACTGGTCGGACGGAAGTCCGAAACGCTGGGCCATGCGCTCGATTTCGGCCCGGACTTCCTCGTGCGTGACGGTGATCTTGCGGGCTTTGCAGTGCTCGACGATCAGTTGCTTGTTGACCAGCGTCTTGAGCACATCGTCGCCGAAGTGCTTGAGACACTCCTGAGCCAATTCGTTGCGGCTGATCGGCTGGCCGTTGACCACGGCCACCACGCTCGGCTTTTCCGGGGCCACCAACTCGTGCGGTTGTGAATCGTCGGAGTGGGCGGCCGTCTTGGCCGTCTTCTTGGCGTTGGCGATCTTCTTTGGGGCGAGTTTGGCCTTCGGGGCGCCCTCGGCCTGTTTCGGCGGGCTGGCGAAGCGAACCGCCAGCGCGAGCGCCAGCACACCCAGCACGCTGCTCAACAGACCCACTCGCCGTTTCCATCCGTCGGCCGTGGGCACGGCCGTTTCTTGCGCCGTTCGAGTCATCGCGGTTTCTCCGTAATCGGTGGCGGGTTCGGGGCGGAGAGTATAGGAACGGCGGGTGCAAGGGTCAAGGTCGCTTGTCTCCCGAAAGGAGCCTTGCCGCCGCTGCCACCGATCGTAGAATATACTTCACGCGGCCGACAATGAGACATTCACGAATGAGACGTTCACGGTGGCTGGGGCGGAGCCTAAGCGATGCCCCGGTCGCTATGTAGCCGGGGCATCGCTTACGCTCTGCCACCAGCCACCACCTTCTCGTGGCAAAATATCTCATTTTCAGCCGCGTGAAGTATAGATGATTGCGGCGGCTCCCGCCGCGTCGCGAGGTTCGGATATGTTGCTCTCGCCGTCGGAGGAAGCGGCCGTTTTCCGGCGGATGCGCCGCCGCGCGGTCTTGAACCTGCTGCGGCAGGCCCTGGCCCAGTCGCGGCTGCGGGTGACGCTGATCACGGTGTTGACGGCGCTCCTGTGGGCCGGGCTGTTCCAGATCTTCGCCGAAGGATTTCGTTTTCTCAAGACGACGATCCCCGAGCCGGTCATCCACGACGAAACCGCGCGGGCCGTGTTCAGCATCTTTTTCGCCTCGCTCACGCTGATGCTGGTCGCGTCGACCGGCATCATCGTCTACGGCGGCCTGTACCGTTCGGCCGAAGTGCGTTTTTTGCTGTCGCTGCCCACGCGAATCGAGCGCGTGTTCCTGCACAAGTTCCACGAGGCGATGCTGTTCAGCAGTTGGGGGTTCCTGCTCTTGGGCACGCCCCTGCTGGCGGCCTACGGCGTGGTGGAGGAGGCTTCGGCCTACTACTTCGCGGCGATCGTGCCGTTCCTGCTGGGATTCGTCTACATTCCCGGCGCGCTGGGGGCGCTGGCGGCCATGGCCATCGTCCGCTGGCTGGCGGGCCATCGGGCGCGGTTGATCGGGCTGGCCGGAATTCTGGTGCCGACCGCCTTGGCGGCGCTCGCCTGGTTGCTCACACGCGACCTGGAAAACGACCTGCTCACGCCCGCCTGGTTCCAGGAGATGCTGGCGCGGCTGCGAATCAGCGAGGCCCGGCTGTTGCCGAGTTGGTGGCTCAGTTCCGGATTACTCGAGGCGGCCCGCGCCCACGGGCACGACGACGCCGGACGCAAGGCGCTGGCCGAAAGCGTGATGTTCCTGGTCTTGACGATCTCCAACGCGCTGTTCCTGCACCAGATCGCCGTCTGGGTGGCGGGGCGAATTTACCGGCGGGGCTATAGCGTGCTGCACGGCGAGCGCTCGGCCCGCAAGCGGCTCAAGCCGGCCTCGATCGACCGCTGGCTGACGCGGGCCGCCTTTTTCCTCTCGCCCCAGACGCGGCTCTTGATCGTCAAGGATCTCAGGCTGTTTCGCCGCGACCCGGTGCAGTGGTTGCAGTTCCTTATTTTCTTCGGACTGTTGGCGCTCTACTTTCTCAACATCCGGCGCCTCAGCTACGATGTGAACTACCTGAACTGGGTCAACATGATCAGCTTCCTCAACCTGACCGTCGTGGGACTGATCCTCTCGACGTTCACCACCCGTTTCGTCTTTCCGATGATCAGTCTCGAAGGGCGGCGCTTCTGGATTCTCGGCCTGTTGCCGGTGCGCCGCGAAACGATCTTGTGGGGCAAGTTCCTGTTCGCCGCGATTGGCTCGCTCGTGCCCAGCACGCTCTTGATCCTGTTGAGCGACGTCATGCTGCGGGTGTCGGGCCTGGTGGTCGCGATCCATGTGCTGGCCTGTTGTTCGCTCTGCTCCGGGCTATCAGGGATCGCCGTGGGGTTGGGGGCCAAGATGCCGAACTTGCGCGATGATTCCCCGTCGCGGATCGCGGCCGGCTTCGGCGGCACGCTCAATCTGGTGATCAGCACCGCGTTCATCGCCGCCGTCGTGCTGCTCTCCGCCGTGCCCTGCCATCTCTACATGGCGGCCGGCGAGGGAATCGGCACACCCATGCCTTACTCGCTCGATCGCCCGCGGCTGTTGCTTTTCGCCGGCACCGCGGCGAGTCTGCTCACCGGCGCGGTGGCCACCTGGTTGCCGCTACGGATCGGGTTCAAGGCGTTTCGAGAGCTTGAGTTTTAGAGCAGGCGTTGGGCGTTGGGCGTTAGGCGTTAGGCATTGGGAACCCGCCTGAAGGTTAGGACCGTGGTAGGGTCTCACGAGGGTTGTGTGTGTCGGTTGCCTGTAATGTCGCCTTTCGCTCCGCGAAAGAACGCCCTTTCGCGGAGCGAAAGGCGACAGGCAGGGTCCATCACGGCATGCGCGTGCGATTCAACTACCTGCCGGCGCCTAACGCCTATCGCCTTCTTCCTTCCTTCCTTCCAACCAATCCATGTTGACCGATTTTGCCGGAATCCCTAGAATGCTGTGGGGCGTTAGAGCAGGAACGCGTAGGATGCACGTTCGCTCGACCGCGACGGGACTCGAAGTCCTGGCGCCGGCTAAGCTCAATTTGTTCTTGGAGGTGCTCGGCAAGCGCGACGATGGCTTCCATGAGATCGAAACTCTCATGGTTCCCATCGGCTTGTTCGACACGCTTCATTTCCAACTCGACCCTTCCGGTCGAATCGTGTTGGATTGTCGGACGACTTCGCCCTACGGCGGCACGGCTTCGCCCTACGGTGTCATGGGCGAGCAGCTCCCGGCGGGGTCCGAGAACATCGTGGTTCGCGCGGTCGATCTCGTTCGGCGGCGGTTCGCGGTGCCCCAGGGCGCGCGAGTTCGTCTGATCAAGCGCATTCCCATGGCGGCCGGAATGGCCGGCGGTTCGAGCGACGCGGCGGCCGCGCTGGTGGCGATTTGCCACCTGTGGGAGCTCTCGCTTTCGTTTGAGCAGCTTTCCCAGCTTGCCGAGGAGTTGGGGAGCGACGTGCCCTTTTTCCTCGGGCGCGGCGCGGCGGTTTGCCGAGGGCGAGGCGAACGCCTTGAGCCGGTCGCCGGGCTGGGCAACCTGTGGTTCGTCGTCGTCAAGCCGCCGGAGGGTTTGTCAACCGCCGACGTCTACCGCGCGTGCCACCCCGCCGAACGTCCGCGGCGTGTCGAAGCGCTGATCGAAGCGTTGCGTGCCGGCCGCTTGGCGCGCGCCGGCGCGGGGCTGCGCAACGCGCTGCAGCCCGCCGCTGAAACGCTCTCACCTTGGGTCCGGCGGCTCAGTCGCGAGTTCGCGTCGCTCGATTGCCTCGGGCACCAGATGAGCGGCAGTGGGACGAGTTACTTTGGCCTATGTCGGCACGCGCGACACGCGCGCCGCGTGGCCGCGTGTTTGCGAGCGAGGGGCGTCGGGCAGTGTTACGCCGTGCAGGGGACGAACTGAGTGAGCCACCATTGAAGGAGGAACGGCCGTGGAAATCACTGAGGTTAGAATCAAGCTCATGGAGGATGCCCGCGAACGCCTGCAAGGCTTTTGCTCGATCACCTTCGACGACTGCTTCGTGGTCCGCGATTTGAAAGTCATCGAAGGGAGTAGCGGTCCCTTCGTGGCGATGCCCAGCCGCAAGCTGACGGCCCATTGTCCGCAGTGCGGCTGCAAGAACCATCTCCGCGCCGGCTATTGCAACCAGTGCGGGTTGCGGCTGGCCGACGACCGAGGTGGCAAGGACGAAGAGGGGCGCGCCAAGCTCTACGCCGACATCGCGCACCCGATCAATTCAAGCTGCCGCGAGCTGATCCAGGAGCGGGTGATCCAGGTATTTCGCGACGAGGTCGAGCGCTCGAAGCTGCCGGGCTATGTATCGAGTTACGACGACATTGACGAGGAAGCCGCCGCGGCGGCAAGCTCGCCGCGGCGAAACGCCGAGCGCAAGCCCTCGCCGCCGCCGCCGAAGGCGACGAAGCCGACGGTCGAAAAACCCGCCGCCGAAAAGCAGGTGGAAAAGATCGTCTCACTGCAGCCCGCCGCCGAGCGGACGAAGGTCCAGCCGGCCGCGTCGGAGCCGCGCGCTCCGCACACCACGCCGGTTCATCAGGGCGCCGGCCGTCAAGCGGCGGATCGTGCCGCTCCGAATCGCGCTGGATTTGGGGCGGGTATCTGGTAGCGCGCGCCAATTCGGCTATACTTCATAATGTCCCACTCAAAGGCCAGGATGCGGAAACGGGACCGACTCTGTAGGGAACGCCCTCCGTGGCGTTCCGCGTCCTGCCAGACGACGCCGTGCCAGCTTCTCGGAACGCCACGGAGGGCGTTCCCTACAGAACCCGATGCGACGATCCTAGCCTTTGAGCGGGGCGTTGAAAATACATACTGGGCATTCGAGCAAGGCTGGAGTCGAGCCATGTCAACCACCAAGCCGCGCGCACTGATCGCGGTCGCCTACGAGGAAGCGGCCCAGGCCTATCTGCGCAGCCTACCGCCGGAGCATTTCATGGAAGCCATGGGACAAAGTCGGCAGCGCGAGATCACCTTGGAAAGCTTGTCCCTGTTGAAGGCCCGCCGCGGTGATGTGCATGTCTTCAACGAGATGTTGGTGCAGTACCCCTTGCCAAGCCAGCGCAAGCCGGGCCAGGTCGTGCCCGACAACATGGTGGTCATCTCCACACAGCCAGTTCAGGCCGACAGCAGCTACAATCTGCCGCTCGAGACCGCCCGGCCGTTCTGGGTCTTGGAATACGTCTCCAAACACAACAAGCGAAAGGACTACGAGGAGAGCTTCGACAAGTACGAGCAAGAGCTGAAGGTGCCGTATTACTTGACCTTCTATCCCGATGATCAAGAGCTGAGGCTGTACCATCACAATGGCAAGAAATATGTCTCCGTGAAGCCCAACGGCCAGGACCGCTACGGGATACCGGAGCTGGACCTGGAAGTCGCACTGTTGGACGGCTGGGTTCGCTTTTGGCACCGCGGCGAGATCCTGCCGCTGCCGGCCGAAATGGAGCGTGAACTGGAAAAGGCCAATCGCCGGGCCGAAAGCGAGCAGATCCGGGCGAACGACCTGCAGCGCCGGCTGCAGGAAGCCGAGCGCGAGTTGGCCCAAATTCGCGCCCAGCAGCCGCCGGGCCGCCGGAACAATACTAGTTGAAATACGCCACCGCGTTGCGGAACACCGCAAGCCCGTCGCCTTCGGCGGCCAAGGGTTCACGGGTCCAGCGAGGGTGGTGCGTGGGGTCGATGTGGCGCTCGGGGTGCGGCATCAGGCCACAGACCCGGCCGGTGGCGTCGCACACGCCCGCCACGTCGTCGGCCGCGCCGTTGGGGTTTTCCGGATACGGCGCCGGCGACTCGCCCGTGGCCGACTGGTATCGCAGGGCGAGTTGGCCCTTGGCCTCCAGCGCCGCCAGCGTGGCGGCGTCGCGCGGTACGAAGCGGCCCTCGGCGTGGGCCACCGGCAAGTACATCGTATCGATGCCGGCGAAGAACACGCACGATCCGCCAGTGGCTTTGAGCCGCACCCAGCGGTCCTCGAATTTGCCGGAAGCGTTGAACGCAAGCGTGGCGGCCGGTTCGGCCGTTGGCGGCGCGGCCATGTCACTTGCCGGGACGCCCACACCACCTGTCAAGCCGGCGGGCGGGACGCCCACACCACAAGGGCCGGCGGGCGGGACGCCCACACCACAATCCTCCAGCAAAACGCCCGAGCGGAGCAAGATTTGAAAGCCGTTGCAGATGCCCAGCACGAGCTTGCCGGCGGCCTTGAACTCGTGAAGGCCGTCGAACAAATGGTGGCGGATCTGGTTGCCCAAGATTGTGCCGGCGCCCAGATCGTCGCCGTAGGAGAACCCGCCGGGAAGGCAGAGAATCTGGAACTCGGCCAACCGGCGCGGGCTTTCCAGCAGGCGGTTGACGTGCAGCCGTTCGGCCACGGCGCCTGCCCGCTCGAACGCGAACGCGCTTTCGCCGTCGCAATTCGTGCCAGGGGCTCGCAGAATCAAAACGCGGGGCGGGGCCATGTTCTCGTGCTCTGTCAGTCGCGGCTTCGTGCCGCGAAGGTGATCGTAGCGCGCCGCGACGCATGACGCAACCTTCCGTAGCCAGATTCGCTGGAATTCCGAGCGTATGAACCGACCTTGAAATGATGGTCATTTTCCAGCGATCATTTTGAGACCGTTTTCGGCCAAAATCACTCGAAATCGCGTCCCTTGGCCTCGTTTCAGCAAGAATCGGCCCTCCATGTGGCGCCGCGCCCGCTCGAAATCGCCGAGAAAACCGGCCCTCCGCCGATCCAGACGCTTGCTTTCTTGCTAACATGGAGTTGCTAAATGGAAAAAAAAGTGCGCACGCAATCTAGTCCATTCAGGGGGATGTCAGCAAGAACACCAACACCTCGCGGGCACGCATCACGGAACGATCGCCGATGGTGAGCAGATCGGCCGCCGGGGAATTCGTCATGTCAGCGGCCGCTTCACGATCAAACATGCCAATTGGCATGTTTGGACTTCCCTTACTGGTAACGACTTGCGCTGGGTTGGCCCCTCTACGGTGGGGGTTTCCGGCCGTGTTTCAATGTATCGCCGGTGGGTTGCGAAATTTCCGCGGCCGCGGTCTCCGTCCCGCGGACTGTCGTGTAATATACACAGTATAATGCATACTGCCCATTGACTTCCCCATCGACTTCAACTCCGAGCCCGCCTTGGGGCAGACCAAGGAACGCAACCGGCGGCTCAAGCACCTGCTGGAAGATTTCAACGATGCAAGGCTCGATTTGCGACCGTCGCGGGTGGGGCATCGCGACGTGATCGGCGACGTCTACGAGTACCTCATCGGCCAGTTCGCCGCGGGGGCGGGCAAGAAGGCGGGCGAGTTCTACACGCCGCCCGAAGTCTCGACGCTCTTGGCCAGGCTCGTGCGACCCAAAGCCGGCGACCGAATTTGCGACCCGGCGTGCGGATCCGGCTCGCTCTTGATCCGCGTGGCCAAGGAGGTCAAGGACGATGACGGCAAGCCGAGCAAGAACTTTTCGCTCTTCGGCCAGGAATCGAACGGCAGCACATGGGCGCTTTGCCGCATGAACATGTTCCTGCACGAACAGGACGGTGCCCGCGTCGAGTGGTGTGACACGATCACGAACCCCAAGCTGGTCGAAGACGACTCGCTGATGAAGTTCGACGTGGTCGTCGCCAATCCGCCGTTCTCGCTCGACAAATGGGGGGCCGACTTCGCCGGACACGATCCGCACAAGCGGTTCTGGCGCGGCATTCCGCCCAAGAGCAAGGGGGATTACGCCTTCATCACCCACATGATCGAGATCGCGCTGGCCGACGACGGCCGCGTGGGCGTGATCGTGCCTCACGGTGTTCTATTCCGGGGCGGCTCGGAAGGGTTGATCCGCCGGAAGCTGATCGAGGAGAACCTGTTGGAAGCGGTAATCGGCCTGCCGGCGAACCTTTTTTTCGGCACGGGCATCCCGGCGGCCATCCTCATCTTCCTCAAGGGGCGTAAGACGACGGATGTGCTTTTCATCGACGCCGGCCGCGAGTTTGCCGACGACAAGAAGCAGAGCCGGCTGCGGCCAGCGGACGTCGACAAGATCGTCGCCACGTACGAGAAGTTCAAGAGCGTGCCGAAATACGCGTTTCGGGCCAAGCGGAAGGAAATTGAGGAGAACGAGTTCAACCTGAACATTCCGCGTTAGCGGGCTGAGAAATGGACTTGGTTTTGGAAGCACCGAGTTCATCGTCCTTCGGCCGAGGGCAGAGATCGATGCCCATTTCCTCTACTATCACACAATGGCTGACTCCTTTCGGCGAGCTGGTGCAGCCAGCATGGTCGGATCTGCCGGCCACGATAGTCCCGGAGGGACGGCGGAGTTTAGCTTGGGGCTTACGCCGGCTTACGCCCCAGGCTACGCTCTGTCGCCGCTACGCGGCTGGGCAATCGCGCGGCTCAGGTTGCGAAGTCGCGGACCATGTTGCCGACCTCAGCAAAATGGTCGACCGACCCCGTCGAGCTTGCCTCGATGGTGTGAAGCAGATGGCGTGCTACGACGGCGACGCGACGGCGCCATCGACCCCACGCCGCTTGTCGGGGTCGGTGAAGCAGATGGCGCGCTACAACGGCGATGCGGCGGCGCCATCGCCCCCACCCCGCTTGTCGGGGTCGGTGGTTCACCATCCGCGCGAGGCGGATGGGGTTCTCCTGCGCGTGATGGCTTACGATGGTCGCCGCGATTACAGAACGACTCCGAAAGCAGGGACGCGTGATGGCTCGCAAGAAGAAAGATACCCCGCCCAACCCCGCCCAACCGCACTGGGCTACCGTCCGAGTACCCGGCGTTTCTGGAGTCGCTCAAGAGCCGCGTTCGTCAAGCGCAGACGAAAGCCATGCTTTCGGTGAACCGCGAGTTGATCCGGCTTTACTGGGACATCGGGCGGCAGATCGTCGAGCAGCAGGAGCGCGAGGGCTGGGGCAAAGGCGTTGTCGATCGGCTTGCCGTCGATATTCCAGAAGGCGTTTCCAGGTTTGCAAGGTTTTTCCCAGGTGAATGTCTGGAGAATGCGGGCCTTTTATCTGGCTTATCGGCCCGATGCGGCAATTCTGTCACAAGCTGTGACAGAACTAGGCGCCAGCCGCCCTCCGAAACCCGTGGCAGATATCCCTTGGGGACACAATCAGGTTCTCTTGTTCAAGCTAAAGGATCCGCCCCAACGCCTGTGGTACGCCGCCAAGACAATCGAGCACGGCTGGAGCCGGGCGGTGCTCACGGTGCAAATCGAAAGCGATCTTTTCCGACGCCAGGGAAAGGCGATCAGCAATTTCGCTGGAACGTTGCCATCGCCTCAATCCGACCTCGCCCAACAGGCCCTGAAAGACCCATACCTGTTCGACTTCCTCACGTTGCGGGAAGAGGCCGTCGAACGCGATCTCGAAAACGGCCTGATCGATCACATCCAAAAGTTCCTCCTGGAACTGGGCGCCGGCTTCGCGTTCGTCGGTCGGCGGGTGCATCTCGTCGTTGGCGATGACGATTTTTACCTGGACTTGCTTTTCTATCACCTCAAGCTGCGATGTTCCGTCATCATTGATCTCAAAATGAAGGCGTTCACACCCGAAGATGCCGGGAAAATGAACTTCTACCTTTCGGCGGTCGATTCCCAAATGCGCCATCCGGACGATGCCCCGACGATCGGGCTGATCCTGTGCAAGACGCACAACCGGCTGGTTGCGGAATACGCCCTGCGAGATATTGCCAAGCCGCTGGGTGTGGCCGAGTGGCAGACCAAACTGGTGCCAGCGCTGCCGCCGTCACTGCAAGGAAGCCTTCCGAGCATCGACGAAATCGAGGCCGAGCTCGGGAAGGAGGAAGGCCCATGACCCAGACACTCCCCGCTCGCCAGGGTATAATCGCTTGAACCATCGCCGCCACGCCCGAAGCGAGACTCGCCCTTGCCCGTCGAAGCCAAGCCGCTCTTCCGCCCCGACGTATTGCGCACGCACCTGGCCGCCTTCGAGCTCCCCGCGCGCGTCGCGGAACATCGCGGGCAGCTTTCGCGCTGGGCCGATTTGCTCGCCTCCGGCCGCGCGGACCAGTTCAAGGAGCAGGAGTTGCTCGCCGATTTCCTCACCGATTTCTTCGCGGGTATCCTCGGCTACGCGCGTCCGGCCGACGGGGCCGGCGGCTACACGTTCTCGCGCGAGAAGCACGTCGAGGTCGACGGCAAGTTCGCCGACGCCGTGCTGGGCCGCTTCGCTAAAGTAGCAGGCACACTCCGTTGTGCCGTAGCCGGCCCCTTGCCCACCGTGGAAAACGACGACTTCGTCGTCGCCCTCGAAGGCAAGGGTCCCAAGGACCCGCTCGACCGGCCCTTCGCCGGCCGCCGCATGTCGGCCGTCGACCAGGGCTACCGCTACGCCATCAACCTGCCTTGCGATTTCATCCTGGTCACGAACATCGGCCAGACGCGGCTATACCATAAGGGCTCCGACCAGCACACCTTCGAGCGATTCGACACCGAGCGGCTGGCCGATGACGACGCCGCGCTCAAGCGGTTCGTTTTTCTTCTGGGCGCCGAGCGGGTCGTGCCGGCGGCGGGCAAGGCCCACTTCTACGCCTTGCTCGACGAATCGCACAAGGTGGGCCGCGAGCTGACGCGCGAGTTTTATGTGAAATACGCCAACATGCGGCAAGACGCCTTCGCCGAGCTGGCCCGCGACAACCCAACCGTGCCCCGCCACGACGTGCTCACCAGCACGCAGAAGCTATTGGACCGCGTATTGTTCAGCGCCTTCTGCGAAGATCGCGGGCTTTTGCCCGTCGAAACCATCCGCAAGGCTTACGAGCACCGCGACCCGTACCACCCGCGGCCTATTTGGGACAACTTCCGCAGCCTGTTCGGGGCCATCAACCGGGGCAATGCGGCCCTGGGCATCCACGCCTACAACGGCGGGCTATTCGCCGACGACCCGCTCTTGGATTCGCTGGCGGTCTCCGACGCGGTTTGCGGCCACTTTCGCGACCTGGGCAGCTACGATTACCGCCCGCCGCACCAGGCGGCCGACAGCGCCATTGGCGGCGGCGGGCTGATCGACGTCGAAATTCTGGGGCACATTTTCGAGCAGTCGATTTCCGACCTGGAAAAGCTGCGCAACGAGCTCGACGGGCTGGCCGAGCCGGCAGGCGCCGAAAAGCACAAGACGCGTCGCAAGAAAGAGGGCGCTTTCTACACGCCCGCCTTCATCACCCGCTATATCATCGAGCAGGCGTTGGGGGGTGTGTTGGCGGATCGTTTCGAGGAGCTGCGCCGGCGCCACGAAGAAATGGCCAAAAGCCCTGCCAGCGCGGCGCTGGCCGACCCGCGGGTTTACGAGCTGGCGAGACTGAAGAAGACCGAGCGGCAGGCGCTGGTCAAGTTCTGGGAGGCCTGGCAGGACGAGTTGGGCGCCGTGAGGATCTTGGACCCGGCCTGCGGCAGCGGGGCGTTTTTGATCGAAGCCTTCGACCAGCTCCACGCCGCCTACGAAGCCTCGAACGACCGGCTCGGCGAGCTGCGCGGGCATCGCACGCTGTTCGATCTCGACAAGACGATCCTCGAGAACAACCTCTACGGCGTGGACCTGAACGAGGAGGCGATCGAGATCTGCCGGCTGAGTCTTTGGATCAAGACGGCCGAGCGCGGCAAGCCGCTCACCAGCCTCGACCACACGATTCGCGTAGGCAACAGCGTCGTCGCCGATCCGCATGTTCATCCCAAGGCGTTCGATTGGCGGGAGGAGTTTGCCGGCGTGTTTGAAGAAGGCGGCGGGTTCGATGTGGTCGTGGGGAACCCGCCCTACATTCGCCAAGAGTGGCTGGCGCCGTACAAGGCGTATTGGGAAACCGAGTTCGAGACTTACGACGGCGTCGCGGACATCTTCACTTATTTCTTCGAGACCGGTTTGCGGCTACTCCGACATGGAGGTCGGCTGGCGTTGATCACATCGGGCAGTTGGGTCCGCGGGAACTTCGGCGCGCCGCTACGGAAGTATCTTACGTCGAATGCGAAAATTGAATCGATGGTGGATTTCGGAGAGTTCCAGCCTTTCAAAGACGCCGAAATGATCCGGCCGTCGATTACAATTCTTCGGAAGGCGCCCGATCGCGGCAAAATGAGGCTCTTCAAGTTTCTCACAGCGGGTAGACCGCCCGAGAATCTGTCCGAGGTCATCGCCCAATCCCCGACCATGCGGATCGACCACCTCGGCGCGGGTGCGTGGGAGCTCGACGCCGACGATGTACTGGATCTGCGGAAGAAGCTGACGGCGGGCGGGAAGCCACTTCATACCTTCTCGGGTGGAATCCTTCGCGGTGTCATCACCGGACTCACCGACGTTTTCGTGATCAGCGAGGCGCATCGGGCAGAGATCATCCAAGATGATCCAAGGAGCGCCGACATCATTCGCGCGTTCGCCCAAGGCACCCACCTACGCCCATGGTACATGGAGGTGTCGGGCGAACATCTGCTCGCGATCAAGTCGAGCGCAAATCACGCTTGGCCGTGGTCGGACGCGGGCGACGGTGCGGAACGGGTGTTTCAGGACACGTTTCCAGCGATTTACGCTCACCTCGCGCCGTCGCGCGACCGCGCGATCAAGCGCCAGGACCAAGGCCGGTTCTGGTGGGAGCTTCGAGCCTGTGCATACTGGGACGTGTTCGACGGCCCCAAAATCGTTTGGCCCGACATCAGCAAACTGCCGCGATTCAGCCTCGACTCGAAGGGCCATTGCCTTGGGAATACCGTGTACACGGTGCCTAGTGGGGATGGTTACCTCCTTGGCGTACTGTCATCCTGGGCGACCTGGTTCTTCATCAGCAAAACAGCGCAGCCGCTTCGACTGCGGGGCGACCGTTGGCAGTACCGGTTGTTCACCCAGTTCATGGACCAGATACCGATCCCGGAGGCGCGTGGGGCGAACCGCTCGGCGATCGCCGCCCTGGCCGAGCGCGCCTCTACGCTCGGAACATCGCGCTACGAAGTTCAAAGCCACGTTCAACGGCGGCTTTGCAAGAGCTTTGGCGAGGCGGCCGATGGAACGCCGTTTGGTACGTTGAACAACAAAGCGACTGAATGGTGGGTGCAATCGACCAACGAATTGGGCGCGGCCTTGAAGCTCAGCTTCAAGCTATCGACCAACCCGCTCAAGAACCCGCGCATCGCCGACGAGTGGGAGCCGTACCTGGCCGAAAAGCGCGCCGCGGTTGAGTCCCTGACCAGGCAGCTTGCCGACGCCGAGGCCGAGTTGAACGAGCGGGTCTATCGGCTGTTCGACCTGACGCCCGACGAGGTCAAGCTATTGCAGCGGGAGGTCGAGCATTGACGCGGATGCCGATTGGCGGATCGGTTTGACGCGCTCGCGTACGTTCGATTGTCCGCAGCAACGGCCGTGAACGCGCGGTTCACGCGGCAGTTTCCCCAAATCATGCGCTGCGCAACGGCCTTCGCACTCGCCAAGGGTCGCGCCCCGTTGGGGCTTACAACGGTTATCCATGGCCGGCAACCCAGGGCGAGGCGCCCTGGGCTGTCGAGTTGGGCCCCGTTGGGGCCGTCGTCGGGGCGTGCGAATCCGGCCGCGTTGCACGCCATTGTCGCGGCGTCGTACGCCAGCGTCGGCGGACCAGCGTAGCCGCAACGCGGCGTCATTCGATAGCCCACGGGCGTAGCCCTGGGTATACGCCCCCATAAAACGGTCGTAAGCCCCAACGGGGCGTTGCCCGGCGCCTCCAGCGGCCATCAGTTCGACGGCGCGCGCAAACCCCACGCCTAGTCCCACACGTACCGTTCATCGAACAGTATCGCATGTCGCCGCAGGAATGCGCGGAACTCGTCTTGGAACGAAATGCGCCGATGATGTTCCTCCTGAGTCGCGATGTATGCCTTGACGTCCTCCATCTGCGATTGGCTCACGGAAAAAGCGCCATACCCGCTCTGCCAATAGAAATCGGCCAAGCCGGCTTTCTCCGTCTTGATCCAGCCCGACGAACTCACTTTGATTTCCTTGATGAGATTCGCGATCGAAATGGTTCGCGAGAGGTTGCAGAGGACGTTTCGCCCTTTGGGGCTTACGACGGGAATGGATGGCCGGCAACCCAGGGCGAGGCGCCCTGGGCTATCGAGTTGGGCCCCGTTGGGGCCGTCGTCGGGGCGTGCGAATCCGGCCGCGTTGCACGCCATTGTCGCGGCGTCATCGTCATCACTCCGGCCTGCTCGTCGGGAGCGGAACGTCGTGAAACACGATTTCGAGATCCTTCTGCGAGCGGATGCGCGGATAGCTGAAGCGGAGCAGCTTGGGGACGCTGTCGCCGCTGTCGCCCGTGAAGGTGAGTTTCGACACGGCGCCACGCTCGCCGAGGCTGTTCGTCTGCCCCTGCTTGTGGAACGCGCGACCTTGGGCGTCGAACAGTTCGACCTCGTTCTCCTGAAACAGCAATTCCTGCGGTTCGGGCACGACCAGGTCGCGGACGACCACCAGCGTCAGCTCGCAGCGAGCGCCGGGGCCCTGCTGAAAGTTTTCGACGACGAGCTCCACGTCGTCCTGGAAGTGCGGCTCGGTCGAGTACGGGTCGGCGACCTCGATGGTCGCCAGGTCTCCCACCGCGATCAGCCCCCACTTGAGCTTCAAGGTGTCGATCGACCCGGCCGTGGTGGCCGGCGGGTGCAGCCGCAAGCTCAACGCGACCTGGCGCGTGCCGGGCCCGGCGATGTTCCAACCGCCGCTCGTCGCCTGCGCCGCCGCCAGCGCGGCGCCGCCGGCGGTGACGGCCTCGACCAATTCGGGCTGCGAGCGGTACGCCACCAGTCGGAAGCGGTATTCCCACATCGCTTGCAGGTCGAGCTGAAACGTGTGCGAGCGCTCGGCTTCAAGCTGTTCGTAATCGAGTTCCTCGGTGAACACGCGGCGCGCGTGCGTGACCATCGCGCGCACCGGGCCGGCATAGGCCAGCGGGTTCTTGCCCAAAGCGCCGGAAACCAGCACGAGTCCGGGAGTGCGCGTGTCGTAGTGCGGGCGGACCCGGTTGCCGCTGCGGCGGCAGAGGTCGTCGACGACCTCCCAAAAGGCGCTGTCGCCGTGGTCCAGGGTCACCCGTTGGTCGCGGAACGCGCCGTACTGGTCGCCGACCAGCACGCGGTTGCCGGTTTCGCGCACGATGGCCGCTAGCGCCTCGGACGCCGAGACATCACGCTCCTGGTAATGCACCCGCGCCGGCAACCAGAGCTCGCTGACGCGGATGCGCTTGAGCAGATCCTTGGCCCGCAGCCGGACCTCGGGATCGGGATCTTCCACCGCCTGTTCGAGCTGCCGCCGCGTGGCCGGCCCGAGCGAGGCCAACTCCTCGCTGGCGCGGTCGCGGTCGACGAACGAATCGCTCCCCAGGTCGCGGATCAGCCGGGCGATGCGGATTTCGTCGGCCTGCCGCGCTCCAGCGGCCGTCGCGAGCGCCGGAATCAAGACCGCCGACAAGGCGGCCGAAACGGCCCGCCGCAAGATTCGTCGGGAAAGCATGGGCAAGGCGGCCACGCAGGTTCCATCGATCATCGGTGGTGGGGGTGGAAAACCACGCGTTCGATTGTTAACTTCAAAAACTGCGGAACAATACAAGAACCGGCCAGGTGGGTCAAGATGGAACTCGATTGTCTCAGCGTCGGGCTGCTGGTGGCCGATCACCTCTGCGCGCCGATTGCCCAGTTGCCCCGCGCCGGCCAACTCGTACTCACCGATCACCTGCTCTTGAACATCGGCGGCTGCGCTTCGAACGCCGCCATGGACCTGGCTCGCCTGGGGGTCAAGGTGGGCGTCGTGGGCTGCGTCGGCGCCGACGTCTTCGGCCGCTTCGTGATCGAAACGCTGGAGTCGGCCGGCATCGAAAGCAGCACCATCCGCCGCCTGGCCGGCGTCGGCACCTCCGGCACGCTGATTGTCAACGTGGCGGGCGAAGACCGGCGTTTCATCCATTCCGTCGGCGCCAACGGCAAGCTGACCGCAGCCGATATACCGCTCGATCGCGCGCGGCGGGCCAAGGTATTCTACGTCGGCGGCTACTTGCTGATGCCTTCGCTGGACCAGGACGAGCTGGCCGCGTTGTTCCGGCAAGCCCGCGCGGCCGGCGTGACGACGGTGCTCGATGTCGCTCTCCCCGGACCTGGCGACCATTGGAGCAAGCTGGAGCGCTTGTTGCCGGAAACCGATGTCTTCCTGCCCAATGACGACGAAGCGGCCTTGATCACCGGCTTGGCCGATCCGTGCCGGCAGGCCGAGCGGTTTCACGAGGCCGGCGCTCGCACCGTGGCCATCACGTGCGGCGGGCGCGGCACGGTGCTCGTTTCCGACGGCCTGCGCGTCGAGGCCGGCGTCTATCCGGTCGATTACGTCGGCGCCACCGGGGCCGGCGACGCCTTCGACGCCGGTTACATCGCCGGCCTGATCGAGGGGGGCGATCCGTTACGTTGTCTCGAGTGGGGCAGTGCCCTAGGGGCCAGTTGCGTCCGTTCCATCGGCGCCACCGACAGCGTCTTCGACCGGGCCCAAGCCGAAGAATTCATGCGGACGCATAAGCTCAAGATCACATCCTGGTAGAAAGGGTCATTGATGCGCCGAGCATGAGCTATTCCTGCGACGTCGACTCATGATTGTTCACGGGTATCACCATTCTGAACCAAGGAGTGGCGAGTGTTCTCGCATCAATCGGTTCAAGAGCGCGATTAGGCGCAATGTTTATCTCTTCGACGACATTGAACTCGAAGGTCGTTGTTGTCGAGAAAAGTAATAAGCCAATTGTTCTACGTTGACGACAACTTCGGTGACGGTTTTTACAGGAATTGGTATTAGCGACGGATTGTCAGCATACTCCCAGAATACACGAATCGTATAACAGCCCTTTGGGTCGTGTGGAGGATGCCAACTTACAGTTATGTAATAACCATTCGGAAGCCCTATGCTACGTCTCACGTTAATTGTCCGCCAAAGTCTCACTTTGGCTGAGCGGCGGTTTGGCGAATCTGGATGGAATGGGTGGCCCGCGCGGCGAGGTGGTTGAGGCGCAAGAAAAACGGGCGACTTGGGTCGCCCGTGCTTG
>DATKSN010000350.1:0-55702 GCA_035531595.1 Pirellulales bacterium
CCGCTGCCGCCGTAGGCGGCAGCGGGCCGGCGACCACATGGACGTTGTTGGGCCAGCCTCTTAGCCAGCCAAACTGTCGCTCCTGCCGGACAAGCCGGCGAGGGGGCGGCTCACAACCCGTGACTTGTGTGGAACAACGAGGGCCGCGTCCTGCGCTATCGAGTTTCGCGCCTTCGGTGCTGGTGACGGCGCCGCGACCGGTGTCGCCCCCGCGGGGCTTACGACCGACGGGCGCGCCGGCGTCCTGGGGCTTACGCCGCAGGCTACACTCTGTCGCCGCTTCGCGGCTGGCTGTTCGGTAGCCCAAAGTAGCAGGCACACTCCGTGTGCCGTAGCTTTCCGCCTGCCGACGTCGGCCGGCCGGAGGTTGCGGCACCGGAGGTTGCGGCACCGGAGGTTGCGGCACACGGAGTGTGCCTACTACTGTACCGTAGCTTTCCGCCCGCCGACGTCGACCGGTCGGAGGTTGCGGCACCGGAGGTTGCGGCACACGGAGTGTGCCTACTACTTTATCGTAGCTTTCCGCCTGCCGACGTCGATCGGCCGGAGGTTGCGGCACAGGAGGTTGCGGCACCGGAGGTTGCGGCACACGGAGTGTGCCTACTACTTTACCGTAGCTTTCCGCCCGCCGACGTCGACCGGTCGGAGGTTGCGGCACACGGAGTGTGCCTACTACTTTACCGTAGTCATCCCACTTGCGACCGACGGGCGCGCCGGCGCCCTGGGGCTTACGCCCTGGTTGCGCTACATAAGTGGCGAGTCTGAGCCGCCCCCTGCCGGCTTGCCCGGCAGGAGCGGCAGTTTGGCGGGCTAAGAGTGCTGGCCCAACGACCGTCCGCGAGGTCGCCGGCCCGCTGCCGCCTACGGCGGCAGCGATCCGGCGACCACGGACAAACGGCTGGATTCGCGCGTGCGTGGCTAGCCGGAAAAACTGCTTCACCGTGCCAGGCAAGCTGGCAGGGGTCGTGGCAAAAGATGTGTGGAACAACTTGGGCTTACGCCCCAGGCTACACTCTGTCGCCGCTTCGCGGCTGGCTAATGCGTTGCTCATGTCAATCCTTCAAAAGCGACTCGTCCAAAGTGATCGGGTAGTCGTACACGGCAATCGCGCCGGTGACGAGCGTCGCGTACACAAACTGTGTTGAGGATGGGACCGGCGGCGTTGGATAGTACTGTCGGACATAAAAACCGTTGTTCCAGTCGGGACCGGCCAATTGCACGTCGCGATACCAACTGCCGTCAATGGGGTTCAGCACCGTGTCCCCGACGCCCGCAATCCGATACCACTGGCAGACTTGCACAGGCAAACCGCTCGGAGTCACCAAGGGCGTCGCATTGCCGGTTTGATCGAAAAGTGGATTCGTGGAAGCGTTCATCACCGCCGACAGCATCAACCATTCGTTCGGCTTGACATCCAGCCAATGCTTATAGACGGGTGGAACCGTGGTGGCGTTCGGTATGGGCGTGCGGAGCCGAACGGCGCCGCCGGCGTAGTTGATGCCGTAAGGGGCGCCGCTGTTCGTTTGGGCCGAGGCGTCGAGCAAATCGGCGTAAACCATGCGCTCGGGCGGCGCGACCTTGAGGTCGAGCGTCGTGGTAGCAGGGTTGGGGTTCTGGTCGAGGTTGAGATCACGCTTGTAAAGCACCACGACGGAAACCGTGAAGCGGTCCATATTCTCGGCGTTCAGGATGTACTTCCCGGTTGCATTGAGGGTCCCCCACTGATCATCCAGGTCAGGTGCCACGGTCAAAAACCAGGAAAAGTCGCCCTGATAGTCGGGCGTGGCGACGGGCGCGCCGCCGGCTGTGAACATGGCGGTGGGGCGCAGGTTGGCGTCCGGCGGATTGAAGAAGATCAAGTCGTCGTTCGAGCGAAACAACCGTTGGGCAAGCGAGTAATTCATCGTTAGCTGCCCGCCGGGACCGATCGGATCCTCGTTCGGCCAAGAGCGCGCCGAATCGAGCGTGAGGCGAAAAAGCGTCGGCATCGAAGGGACGGGGACAGTCGCTGCGCCGGTCATCTGTATTATCGTCGCCGGTGTCAAAAACGCGGGAAACTGCGGCGGCGGCGTTTGGCCCATCGTTATGGCGTAGCCGATCGCCAACGGGTCGATGACCACGGGCGGCGAAATCGCGCGATTCATCGCCGTGCTGTAGAGATTGGTCGACGGGTAGTTCGTCGTGCTGACCGCATAAGCGCCATACGGGCCGTTCGGGGACGGGAAGGTGGACGTATCGAGCCACCTCTTGGGCAACAAGTAGCCGCGGATCTGCAAGTCATGGAAAACCCCCTGGGCCAGCGTGCTGGCGCGGTCGTACTTCGAAGCCTCAATCGAATAGTATTTGGCCACCGGCAACAGCGACGCGAGGCCCATCAGGCCGACGGCCAGCACGAAGATCGAGATCAGCACCTCGAGCAGCGTGATACCCGATTTTGGATTTTGGATTTTGGATTTTGGATTCGAGCAATCCGCAATCCGCAATCCGCAATCCGCAATTGGATTTGTCGTCCTCATCTCACCGCCCTCCCACGTTCTGGGCTTTGCGTGCGTTCTGGCGCGCCTCGTAACACTGGATGGCGTACGAGAGATTGAAACTCACGGGCGCGTTCGCGGCCGTGTTCACCAAGCCGGTCTGCGGGTTGATCGTCACCCACAGGCTCGTCATGTCCTGAATGCCATACTGAGGGGCCGCCGCCGATGGGATGGTCACGCTGGCGTCGCCGCCGACCAGTTCGCGCCGCGTGACGAGCAGGTAAATCGGAGTGCCTGGCTGCCGCCCCACCCAACCCACCGGCACCGAATTCACGACTGAGGTGTTGCCGCCGGACGTCGCGAACGTCCGCTCGTCCCAACTGAACACCTTGTCGACGATGCCGTTGGGGGCGAACGTAATGATGACGGGCGAGCCATCGGGGGAATAGTTCGCGATCGCGGGATTCGACTGATAGTACGGATTCGGACGGAACGTCGCGAAGGGAAAGATGTCGAGCCCCGAGCCGGGAACGACGTCCGCCGGGACCGCCGGGTTCGCGTTGAAATCGAACCCGCCCAGGTCGATCGCTGCGCCGTCGGGCAACTGCATGTCAGTGCCGGCCGCCTTGATCGGCCGCCGGATGATCTGGAAGGAGTATCCAAATGACGTCCCGGGGGTTCCGGGAGCACCTGGTGGGTTCGTGCCGTCGACGGACGTAAAACCAGGGACGGGAACGTGAACAGGAACCCCGCCCACGATCACGATAACGTACGCCGAGCTATTGGGCCAAAAAAATACTGGTCCGCCCGGCGTTGGAGACTGAATCTGCCCCGTCGGGTTCATGGTGCGGGCTGCCAGTGCCGCATCGGCGAACATATAGGTCACTGCGGATGTGAGGGCCGCGTTATTGAATGCGTTGAGCGTGAAAAACCCCGTCACCGGATCAACGAAATTCGGGTTCGGATAGGGGAACGTGTAGCTGCCGTTCAGGTTACAGTCTGCGTACGGCTCACCGGGATCGTAAATGCCGTTGTTGTTCACGTCGATGTACGGCTCGCCCGCGTAGAGCCGATAGACGTTGCTAGAACCTGGCGGAATGATCAAGTAGTCGCCGGGGGACACGGTGTTCATCCAGCCGATGTCACCTTGGGTGAATACGGAATCGGCCGCGGCGGTGCTGATGCTGCTCGAATAATTTGGCCCAGCCGGCGGCCAATCCAGCCAAACCCCGAAGCCCCCGTTGCCAAGCAGGTGAATAGTTGAGTTTCCATAATCGCCGGAGTACTGGGGCGGCACTTCGGCGTAGGCCACGGCGATTCCCATGCTCGATGTCGCAAAGCCCGTGCCCGCATTCAGCACCGGCGTCCGCTCGATCATGACGCCATAGGAGCGGCCGGTTTGCAAGGCGCGGCTCCTCGCGCCGTTGATGTACACATCGAGCATCCTCGCCGCCTCGCGGATGCGCCGGCCGTTGAGGGCCGGGGCGGTGGCGGGGATCACGATGGCCGTGATCAAAAGCATGATCAAGATCACGATCAGAAGCTCGATCAGCGTCACGCCGCGGCGGACCATCGTAGTAGGCACACTCCGTGTGCCGCGACCTTGGGCGATCCGACGTCGACCAGCGGAAAGCGACGGCATCCGTGTGCCGCGACCTTGAGCGGTCCGACGTCGACCAGCGGAAAGCGACGGCATCGTAGTAGGCACACTCCGTGTGCCGCGACCTTGGGCGAACCGACGTCGACCAGCGGAAAGCGACGGCATCGTAGTAGGCACACTCCGTGTGCCGCGACCTTGAGCGGTCCGACGTCGACCAGCGGAAAGCGACGGCATCGTAGTAGGCACACTCCGTGTGCCGCGACCTTGGGCGAACCGACGTCCACCAGCGGAAAGCGACGGCACACGGAGTGTGCCTGCTACTTTACGCTCGCCTCGAAGCACGAGGACGTCAGGCTGGAAAGCCTGACCTACGCGCGGTTTTTCCATCAAGTTCATGGGCATCACCGCGCCTCGATCAGGTGGTTGTGGATGTTGTCGGTCCAAAAGGATCCGATCGGCGTGCCCGCCATGTTGCCGTACGAATCGGGGATGTACGGGTCGATGCCCCAGGCATCGTTCCAGGGCGCCGGCACTGTGCTCGGCAACGGAAACGGTATCGCGGGCGAGAGGCCCGCAGCCCCATCCGGCCCGACGGAAAAGATCAGCGGCATCATGTTGTAGCCACGCGGCGCTGCCGTCGCTGGTGGAACGTCAATCTTGAGGGTATCGAAGTAGTCGTGATAGCCGATCGAGAAATCGTAAATGTTCGGAAGCGTCGGATCCTGGTCGAGGTCACTGACGATGGTTCCCAGGAGGGGCAAGCTGTAGTACGTTTGATTTTGGTAATTGTGGAAGCCCGCGGGCCAGCGAATCCAGGAAATCGGCTGCCGTTGTGGTCCAGCCACGGGAAACGCCTGCTCGCCGAGCGGCCAAGCATCGTGGAATTCAGGCAACCCATCGCCGTCGGCGTCTCCGACGCTCTTGGGTAGCGCCAACTCGCCGCCGAAGGCGACGTCTTCGGTGCCGCAGGTGACAACAAGGTACAGGCACTCCGCCGCGTCGAACTGCTGAATCTGAGCGTTGGTCAGCGTGCCCGAAACGATGGGCGCGGCCGAAGTGAGCTTGCGGAAGTATTCATACGCCAGAGAGGGAACACTCGCAAGCACGTAGGGCTTCAGGAGGTAATAGTTCCCAGGCGTGCCGACGGGGGTGCCGTTACTGTCCACTTGAACAAGGTCTCCCCACCCGCACGGCATCTCCCAACGCTGCAGCTCCCGCACTGCCAACAGCCGCACCGCGGCGACTTGCGGAAGCGTGGGGAACTGCGCGTTGCCTGGCATGACGCCCAACGGGTCGTTGGGCATCGAGCGCTGTGCCCGAAGCGTTTGGATGAATGCCCAGGCATTGTTCGCCTGATACGGATGGGTGGGGAAGTTCAGGGTCGTGAGCAATGCCTTGGGGTCGATGGGAATCGTGCGTGTACGGTAGGAATCCCATTTCATCTGGATTTGGGAATGGAGCTTGGAGATGGTGGTTTTGGTATTGGCGACGTTGGCGGCCTGGCGGGCGCGCATCAAGGCGGCCAGCGAGATCGACGACAAGATGCCGATGATCAGGATGGCGATGAGGAGCTCGATGAGGGTGAAGGCGCGGCGCGGCGCCGCGGAAGGATGAAGGATGAAGGATGAAGGATGAAGGCGCACGACGGCGCGGCGGCCGCCGCTTCCGACTTCCGACTTCCGACTTCCGACGTGGTTGTGGTTCTGGTTCATGGCTGCGATCCGTCGAAGAGCGTGCCGCTGAAGAAATTGGTCAGGTTGTCCGGCTCGCCGATCACGGCGTCGTTGACGTCAAGCGTGAACGTGCCCGGCAAAGCGGGAAGCTGCTGCGGGGTGGGAAAAAGCGGAAAATTGTTGCGCGTGGTCGTCCCGGCCGCAATGCTGGCGTACATGGCGTCGAGCCCGGCACTGATCACCTGGAACTTCTTGTCGTTGACCCAGGTGACGTTGCCGGTGGTATTGCCGGTTTTCAGGATCGTCGCGGCGTAAGGCACTGCCAAGCCCCACTGGTTGAGGTAGCCTGTGGGTTGAAGTGTCATCGTCGTGGAGGGGCCGTTATTCAGACCGGCGGCATTCATGGGGTACGGAGAGGGATAAGTGGGTACGCCATTGGTGTTCGTCGAATCGTAAACTAAGAATGAGTCGTAACTGGCGGCGTCGAAGTAGACGTAAGGGGGCACGGGGTTGCCGACCTGATACGGGCTGTTTGGAGGTTGCGGCACGGCGGCGCCGGGTGGATAGTATTCGGGCCAGCCATCGCCGTCGGCGTCGCCCAGCCGCGCCGGCGCGAACTCGTAGGGACCGGGCGACCGCGCGTCGTTGGGGAACGTCGGCATGGGTATGGTGTTGGTGGGCGGATTAGCGTAGATGACGCCGAACCCGAAGGGGGTTTGTTTGTTGGCGCTGAATCCCTGCATTTTGTAGAGCCACTTGCCCGTGCCGTTGTTTACCGGGTCGGTCGGTATGGGCATGCCGCCCAGCCAAAAAACCATCGCTTCGCCCGGATCGAGGTTGTCGACATTGCCCCAGACGTCGCCACTAGGCGACTTTGGGGGAAACGCAGTTAGGGTGCTGTGCGCGTTAAACCACGTTATATAGGACGCGAACCAGTTTTGTGTGAGCCATTGCAATGAGTTGGGCGAAGGGCCGTTTGCCACGCCGTAGCCCAGGATCAAGGTCCGTGGATAAGCCTTGCGAAGGTGCTGCATGATGCGGTTCTGCCGCATCAAGTAGCCCCCGTAGCCCTGGGGTGGGTAGCTGAGGTCGGGGGGGAAGTTTCCGCTGGTGTCGTTGCGGTAGGACTGGAAGGCGGTCTCGAACTGGTCGAGGTCGAGGGTGATTTGGGTCCGCTTGGCGGTGCCGACGGCTCTGGCGGCGGCGGCGGTGATCAAGGCGGCCAACATGCCGATGATCACGATCACGATCAGGAGTTCGACCAGCGTGAAAGCGCGGCGCGCGAGGCGAGCGGGGGGCGTCAGTCCCCTGTTCTTTGCAGGATGAAGGCGGCGGAGCTTGAAGGGGCGATGTTTCATGGCGGCACCAGGTGAGTGGTGAGTGGTGAGTGGTCAGGGGTCAGGGGTCAGGGGTCAGGGGTCAGGGGTCAGAGGTCAGAGGTCAGGGGTCAGGGGTCAGGGGTCAGGGGTCAGGGGTCAGGGGTCAGTTGCTCGCCCCGAATTAACAGGGGGCTAACGCCCCCCGCTCGCCCCGAATTAACAGGGGCTAACGCCCCCCGCTCGCCCCGAATTCCGAATTAACAGGGGGCTAACGCCCCCCGCTCGCCTACGATAGCTTTTCGATCAAACTCACGAGCGGTAAGAACAATGCGACCACAATGAAGCCGACCATCACACCCAAGACGACAATCAAGAGCGGCTCCAACAGGCTAATCAAACTTTCCGTCAAGACGGCGACCTCCTCGTCGTAGTTGTCGGCCACCTTGTAAAGCATGGCGTCCAACTCGCCGGTCTCCTCGCCAACGTCCACCATGTTCACCACCAGGTCGTCGACAACCCGCTGGTTCCACTTCAAAAGATACAGCAGCGGGCCAACGGGCGGCACGAAGGCGAGCCAGAAAAACACCGCGACAGCGTTGAACCTGGGCCGGCTGTACTCCTTGAGCGGCTTGGCGATCGATTCGCCCTCGCGGATCGATTCGTACACCTTGCTGTACATGCGCTCGAAGACGGCGTTGCCGCTGGTCTCGCGGGTGATGTTGATCGATTCGAGGATGGGCACGCCGCTGGCAACCAAAGTGCCCAAGGTGCGCGTGGTGCGGGCGACGATGTTCTTTTCGACGATTTGCCCGAAGACGGGCATCTTGAGCACGAACGTGTCCCAGCCGGCCCGGCCGTAACGGAACTTGCGTATCAACTTGACCATCAGCCAGACGGCCGTCGGGATCAAGGGGATCGTGTACCAGTAGTTCACGCAATACTCCGAAATCTGGATCAGCGCGAGCGTCATCGCCGGCAGTTCGGCGTCGAAATCGTCGAAGATCTTGATGAATTCGGGCACGATCTTGATCATGATGAACGTCAAAATGCCGACGGCCACGGTGACGACGACGACGGGGTAGACCATCGCCCCCTTGACCTTGCGCTTGAGCGATTGGGCCTTCTCCTGGAACTCGGCCAGACGGCGAAGAATGATTTCCAAGGCGCCGCCGGCCTCGCCGGCCCTGATCATGTTCACGTACAAGCGGTCGAAGGCTTTGGGCGACTTGCTCATGGCCTCGGAAAGGGTCGAGCCGCTTTCGATGTCTTCGCAGACGTCGATCAGGCTGTTTCTCAACCGGCCGGGCTTTTGCTGGTCTTGCAAAATCCGCAAGCTGCGCAAAATCGGCAGGCCGGCGTCTTGCAAAATCGACAGTTGGCGAGTGAAGGTGGTGATTTTCTTGCTGCTGACGCCGCCGATGGCGAAGGTTTTGCCGCTGCCGCCCTTCTTCTTTTCGCCGCCGGCTTTCTTGGCCTTCTTGACGCCGATTTTAGTGACGAAATAGCCCATCTGGCGGATCGTCGCTTGCGCTTCTTCTTCGCTGGGCGCGTCGATGACGTCCTTGATTTCCTGGCCGGTGGCGTCCATCGCCTCGAATTGGTAAGTAGGCATGGGAGAAATAGGAGAAAGTTAAAAGGAGAAAGTAAAGGGAAGTTAGGGGTTAGGGGTTAGGGGTTAGGGGTTAGGGGTTAGGGGTTAGGGGTTGGGGGTTGGGGGTTGGGGGTTGGGCGTTGGGCGTTGGGCGTTGGGCGTTAGGCGTTGGGCGTTGGGCGTTGGGCGTTGGGCGTTGGGCGTTAGGCGTTAGGCGTTAGGCGTTAGGCGTTAGGCGTTAGGCGTTAGGCGTTAGGCGTTAGGCGTTGGGCGTTGGGCGTTGGGCGTTGGGCGTTGGGCGTTGGGCGTTGGGCGTTAGGCGTTGGGCGTTGGGCGTTGGGCGTTGGGCGCCCGACGCAGAAAAGGCGATAGGCCATAGGGGGAAGCCGGCGGCTTCATTGCGTCCCAACGCCTAATGCCTAACGCCAAACGCCTCGTTCCGGCCTAACGCCTCGTTCCGGCCTAACGCCTCTCCTAGAACAATGGATCTTCATGCGGCTTGCGCTGCACGTATTCTTGCCACAGGTATCGCACCGGTCCCTGGAACACGAAGAAGCCGCTGATCAACGGAACCGAATAACCGCGGATCATCATCACCAGAAACAGAGCGAAGACGACCGTGACCAGGTGGGCGAAACTGCGCTGGCCGCTGAACAACTGGTTGACGACGTGCGGGTAGGGAATCCGTGAGACCATCAACAAGGCCGTCAGCATGGCGAAGAACGGCAGCACGTTCTGCATCACTTTGTCGACTTTCCCGATGTCGACGTAGTAAAGCGAGCTGCCGTCTTGCCGGAGCGTGTAAAACAAGATCGCGAAGCTGGCCACGGCGGCCGCCGCGGCGGGGCTGGGCAGTCCGGTGAAATGGAGGTGATCGTCGTTGTCGTCGCTTTCGACGTTGAAGCGGGCCAGGCGCATCGCCGCGCAGGCGGCAAAGGCCGCGGCGATGACCCACACCGTGTCCTTGTGCGCAAAGGTGAACGAGGGACACATCTTCACCATCAGGAAGGCGGGCGCCACGCCGAACGTCACCAGGTCGCAGAGGCTGTCGAGCTGGGCGCCGAAGTCGCTGGTGGCCTTCGATAGCCGGGCGACGTGGCCGTCGAGCGCGTCGAAGATCATCGCCAGAAAGATCAACCAGCCGCTGAGCATGCAGTTATGGACGTCATCGCCGGGCTCGAACGTGCGCATCGCCTTGATGGGGTTGATGGTGCCGATCTTGGCGGAGTGCGGCACTTCGGCCGTTTCGGGCCGCTCGACCCGCGCGGCCACCACGATCGCGAAAAACCCGCAGACCAGGTTGGCCAGCGTGAACATCGTCGGCAACACCGCGACGGTGCGGATCTTGTGCATCAGCTTGGTTCCTCGTTGTACCTGGCCAGCACGCTTCCGCCGGCCGACACGCGCTGGCCCACGCGGACGTCGACCGAAAGGCCGGCCTCCCTGGGCAAGATCAGTTCGGTGCGCGAGCCGAGCTTGATCATGCCGAATTTGTGCCCGCGATCAACCACCTCGCCCGGCCGCAGGCCGCAAACGATCCGCCGGGCGAACATCCCGGCGATTTGCCGGACGACCAGCCGCCGGTGCGGCGGCGTTTCCTCCTCCAGGCCGATCCACAGGTTCTCATTCACGAGGGTACTTTCCGGCTTCACCGCGCTGATGAACGAACCTGGCGAGTATTTCAGCCGAATCACCCGGCTTCGGGTAGGCGCCCGGTTGATATGCACGTTGAAAATCGAAAGAAAAATACCGATTCGCACGGCCGGCCCGCCGACGAACTCATCGTGGTCCAGTTCGACGACTTCCGCGATCGTGCCGTCGGCCGGCGAGACGATGAGCCCCGCTTCCTCGGGCACGCGCCGGGGCGGGTCGCGGAAAAACCAAACCACCAACAAGCATACGACGCCCGGCAGTGGCGCGAGATAACAAAACGTGAAGGCCAGGGCCACCGTGGCCGCCAAAAGCGGCAAACCCAGGAGCGCCAGTTCGGCCAAACCCCAACGGGCAAAGGGGATACGCTCACGCCAGCGGAACGGGTCGTCGGCCGCTTCCCAGTCGGCGGTGCAAAGGTTGCGGCAGTATTTCAGGTCGCGCGGATCGAGCACCGCGTGCGGCGCCCCTTCGTCGCTGCCATGCCGTATCGCGGCCATCCGCCGCAGGTAGGCCGGCCGGAACCTGCGCAAGTACCAGCGCCGCCAAACGCCCCAGGCCAGTTCGACTCGGCAGCAAACGCCGCTCCCCGGCTGCACGCTCGTAATATTGGCGGGCAGCGGTTCCGGCGTGGCGCGGACGATGGCGTCGGTCGTGGGCATTCACGCATCCTATCGCGCCAAGGCTCGATTGAAAAGGAACATGGCCGATTTGACGCCCCATAGCCAAGGGGGCGCCGATTCGGCACAATGGTGGCCACAACTTCTCAAAGGACACCCCCCGCCATGAACTCCCTGATCGTCGATATTCACGCCCGCCAAATCCTCGATAGCCGCGGCAACCCAACCGTCGAAGTCGATGTGCGACTGGCCGACGGCTCATTCGGCCGCGCCGCGGTGCCCAGCGGGGCCAGCACCGGAGTCCATGAAGCCTGGGAACTACGCGATACCGAGGCCCAGGAATTCCTGGGTAAGGGTGTGGCCACCGCGGTACAGAACGTCAACGAGAAGATCGCCGAGGATCTGCTGGGCCACGACGCCCTGGAGCAGGTTCTGATCGACCAGCGGATGATTGACCTCGACGGTAGCCCCAACAAGCAGAACCTGGGAGCCAACGCCATTCTAGGCGTGTCGCTGGCCGTGGCCCACGCGGGCGCCGATTTCTGCGGCCTGCCCCTGTTCCGCTACCTGGGCGGGTCGGGAGCAAGGCTGCTGCCGGCGCCGATGATGAATATCATCAACGGCGGCGCCCACGCCGACAACCAAGTGGATGTGCAGGAGTTCATGGTCATGCCGCTGGGCTTCGACACGTTCAGCGAGGCGCTGCGGTGCGGCGTCGAGGTGTTTCACAACCTGAAGAAGGTCTTGCGGAAAAAGAAGTACAAGACGGCCGTCGGCGACGAAGGGGGCTTTGCGCCCGACCTGGGGAGCAACGACGAGGCCCTGGAGTTGATTTCGGAAGCGGTCAAGCAGGCTGGCTATGAGTTGGGGCGTGGCAAGCAGGTGGGTATCGGGCTCGACGTGGCGGCCACCGAGCTTTACGACGCCAAGAAACGAACGTACTCGATGGGCGGCCGCTCGCTGGATGCGGTCGGCATGGTCGACCTGCTGGCGGGCTGGGTCGAGAAATACCCGATCGCGTCGATCGAGGACGGTTGCGGCGAGGACGACTGGGAAGGTTGGAAGCTGCTGACCGACCGGTTGGGCGCGAAAACCCAACTCGTGGGCGACGACCTGTTCGTGACCAATACCCAGCGGCTGCAAGAGGGGATCGACCGCGGCATCGCCAACAGCATCCTGATCAAGGTCAACCAGATCGGTACGTTGACCGAGACGATCGAGGCCATCGAGTTGGCCCATCGCAATGGCTACACCAGCATCGCCAGCCACCGTAGCGGCGAGACCGAGGACGCCACGATCGCCGATCTGGCGGTGGCGCTTTCGACCGGCCAAATCAAGACCGGCTCGCTTTCGCGAACGGATCGAACCGCGAAGTACAATCAACTGCTGCGAATCGAGGAGACCCTGGGCGACTCGGCGATCTACGCGGGCAGGTTGTTTCCGAATTGGGTGAAGCGTTGAGGCTACACTCGGCCGATCCGGCGGTCGCGAAGGTGCCAGCGCAGGACGTGCCAGAACCCCATTTTGCCGCGAACCGCGGGGTCGGTCGAAACCCGTCGCAACTCGGCCATCAAATACGGCAAATCGGCCGGCTTCGGTTTGTCGTTTTGGTGGTTCATCAGGTCATCTCCGGGGACTTGAACTCGCGTGCGACGCGCCAAGGGGCGAGACAATCGTTTTATCGGCTGGGAAAGCCTTGCGGCTTTTGACGCTTTTTCGGGCAACGGCGGGATTTGACAGCCGTGCCGTCGCCAGCCGATACTGGGGCGAGTCAACTTACTCAACAGGTGTGCCAGGCATGTCTTCCCGACGCGACTCCGACCCCAACCAGCGACCTACCGTCGGCTATTTCGCCTTGATTTTCAGCATCGCGATCGCGATTCTGGTGGGTGTATGGATTTATTATCTTCTTGGCGATACGGCGGTCAGCGGGTTTTCCAAAGGTCTGATCGGCGTTGCGATCATCGTCTTGATGATTTTCGTGTGGCGTTTGCACCGCTGGCGCCAACGCAAGGCGCTGGAATTGCTGCAGCGCTGGGCGGAAAAGGACGATGCGCCGCCTCCCCGTCCGCGCCGCGACTAGCCCAGCTACGGTGCTTGCTTCGCCCGCCAGGCGGCACGCCGGCGGGCGACCATTTGCGGATCGCCTTGCAAGTTTTTCATCTCCTCGCGAATCTCCCGCGTGGTCATTCGCAGATCCTGCTTATGCCGCCACCACTGGAATCCGTACTCCAAGAGCGCCAAGATCAAGAGCGCGAACGCGATTTTCATGCCCGTGCGGAGCAAAACCTCGACCAGGAACACGCCGATTTGCCGCGGCTCCAGACTCGCCAGGCCAAGAATCGTCTCGCGCTCGCCTGACAGACAACCATACGCCACGGCGAAGACCAGCGCGATCTTGAGCAGGCCGAAAATCAGCCGGACGATGGCGGCCAGCGAGAATATCCTCGCCAAACCCTTCATGGGGTCAATGCGGGCCAGGTCCGGGGCCAGTTGTTCCGGCAGGAAATGCAACCCGACCTGCGCCACGTTCGAAATCACGGCGGCCGCCAGGATGCAGCCGAGAAGGGGCAACAAGCATCCAGCCAGGGTCCAGGCAAGGTCGCCCAGGTGCGCCGAGACCGTCGTCACATCGGCCGTGAGCCAGGGTTCGCCGCCCAGGTGCCGTTCGGCCACCAGCCCCATCGTCGTCACGAGCGACCCGCCCAGTAGCCAGAGCGCCGTCGCGCCGACGAGCAGCAGCACCGCGGCCGAAAGATCCTGGCTGCGCGCGGCCTGACCGCGCGCGCGGGCTTGCTCGCGGCGGTGCGGTGTCGGTTCGTGCGACTTTTCGGCGTCGTGTTCAGCCATTCACAAGCCCCGCGACGATGGCTTGCCATGCCGGTTCGATTTCGTCCTGGAAGACCCAGGCCATCGATCCCAATGAAAGCGACAGCACGCCGAACGTGGTCAACGCGTTGAGGCCGAAGCCCAGCGCCATCACGTTGAGCTGCGGCAGTGTGCGGCTGATGCTCGCCAGCACCAGCGACGCCAACAGCAGCGCCGCGGTGGCCGGCGCCGCGACGCGGATCGCGAGCGAAAAGCTCTCGCCGATCAGCGACACGAGCATGTCGGCCGGCGAAACGTCGAGCCCCGCGCCGCCGGGTGGGATGGCGGCGAAGATCCCCAGCAGGCCCGACATCAGCAGCCGGTGGCCGCCGACCACGAGGTACACGGCCAACGCCACGAGGTAAAACAGTTGCGAGAAGATCGGAATCTCGGCGTCGATGCCCGGATGGTAAACGTCGGCCAGCGTCATGCCGCTCATCTGGCCCACGATCTGTCCGGCCAACTGCGCGCCCGAAAACAAGATCGTCACCCCGAAACCGAGCGTGTTGCCGATCAAGAGTTCGCCGCCGATCATGAGCAGATGGCCGGCCCACGACGCGGGCGCTTCGAGTGCCACGCCCGATTGGGCCGGAGCGATGAGCGCGGCCAACACGACGGCCAGCAAGGCGCGCGCCTGCTTCGGAATCTCGGCGCCGCCCAACGGAGGGCCCGCCAACAGCAGGCCGCTCACGCGAGCGAGCACCAGGATGAAGATCAGGAAGTGGTGGCGGGTGAATTCGAGGAGCCAGTCCATGTCACAGCGTATTCGGGATGTTCGCGATCAGTTCCCGCGTGTATTCGACCAGTTGCGACAGCAACCAAGGCATGCAGAACACCAACACCAGCACCATCGCCACGAGCTTGGGCACGAACGAGACGGCGTGTTCCTGCACCTGGGTGAGCGCTTGCAAGAGGCCGATCAAGAGGCCGACCACCAGCCCGGCGATCAACACCGGCGCGCTGATCACCAGCGCGATCATCATGGCCTCGCGGCCCAGGTCGATGGCGTCGGTAAGTTCCATGGCGAATGACTACGTAAAGGGTTGAAAGCTCTCCAACAACATTCCCACCACCAGGCGCCAGCCGTCGGCCAGCACGAACAGCAGCAACTTGAAGGGCAGCGAGATCAGCACCGGAGGCAGCATCAGCATGCCCATCGAGACCATCACGCTGGAAATCACCAAGTCGAGGACCACGAACGGGAGGTAGATCTGGAATCCGATCAGGAACGCCGTCTTCAACTCGCTGAGCATGAACGCCGGCAGCAAGGCGGCCAGGGGCACGTCGTCGTAGCTTTCGGGCGTGGCGGCGTCGGGCATGTACTCGAGGAACAACCAAACGTCGTCGCTGTTGCCTGTGCGCTCGATCTGGTCGCTCATGAAGCGGCGAACCGGCTGGAGCGAGGCCTGCCAGGCTTGTTCCAGGTCGATTTGCCGGTGTACATAGGGTTCGATCCCCTCGTGGTACGATTGCTTCCAGACCGGCCCCATGATCAACAGCGTCAAGAACAGCGAGATCGACGTGATGACCTGGTTGGACGGCAACTGCTGCGTGCCCAGCGCCTGCCGCAACAGCCCCAGCACGATCGCGATGCGGACGAAACTGGTGGTCATCAGCAGCACGGCCGGCGCCAGGCTGAGCACCGTCAACAGCAGCATCACTTGAATCGTCGACGTCAGCCCCTCGGGGCTGGTCCACGCTTCAGGACCGCCGGAAAGCATGTTCGGCAATTCAAGCCTGGGCGCGGCGGCGGGGCGTTCCTGCGCGGCGGCGGGGCTGAACCAGCAGCCGAAGACGATAACCCACAGGGCCGCCGACCGACATCGCTCGATCTTACGCATCGGCACCCTCCCTCGCGTCGACGCTCGGCTTGGCGCCTATCCCAAAACCACTTGGCAGGCGGATCCGCCGGAACGAGGCGCCGGCGCTCGTCGGAGGCTGCCGGCGGCAAAGGTCGGCGAGGCGGTCGACTTCGGCCGGATCGGTGATCTCGGTGAGCGTTTCGGCGACGCCCGGCGCCAGATACACCAGCAGGATCTTGTTGCCGCAACGGACCAGGTGGGCATACTGGCGGCCCGCCAGCGACGTTCGGCCCAGAACCTCGACCGCTTGCCTCGGCAGCGTCGCGGCGCCGGCCGGCATGCCACGGCGCATCGCCCAAGCCACCGTGAAGAACAATCCCAAGACCACGGCCAGGCTGGCCAGACCGGTCACGAGCGACGAGGCGGCGCTGATCGGCCGCGCCTTGCCGAGTTGTTCGGCGTTGGAAGGCGCCTTGTCGCCGCGCGGCGGCAAGGTCTTCGCCGCCGGTCGTCGCGCGCCCAGCCGCCGCGGTTCGGTGGGCGTTGCGTCCCGGCCTTCCAGGACGGGCTCCGTGAATGTTGCCTGCCGTGCCTTGTTTTCGTCGCGCGTGTCCGATTTGCCTTGGCCCGGCTTGGCGGACGATTCGGCCTCGCGTCGCCGCGTTGCCGGCCTGGGCCGGCCTGCGCCGCCATCGGCCTGGGCCGCCGGCGGTAGCCCGGCGGTGGCCAGGAGAAGCGCGAGTGAGAATGCTTTCAGGTTCATGCGGTTTTCGCGTCCCTTTCCGATGAGGGCGAGGCCGCGACCAATTCGGCGACGCGGACGCAGAAACAGTCGTTGAGCACCAGCACTTCCCCCCTGGCGATCAGCCGGCCGTTGACGATGATATCGACCGGATCCGCGGCCGGCTCGTCCAACGCTACGATCGAGCCTTGGCGCAGCTCGAGCACGTCCTGAAGGTCCATCCTCGCTCGGCCGAATTCAATCGCGAGATCCAGTTCCACGCCGCAACGCGAGTCGGACGCGGCATCGTCCGCGTTGGGTGCCGTGTTGGTGAACTCGACGAGTTCGAAGGGGCGGACCTCGGGGGGCGCGCCGCCACGCCAGGGTTCGATGGGCGCGATGGCGTGCTCGGCCTGCGCGAGCCATCGCTCGACGTCGTCCGCGGCGACGGAATCGTCATGCGCGGCGGGCCGCGACATCGAAGGCCATCGCTCGAATTCGTCTCGTTCGACCTGTTGCGGATCGTCAGCCATCGGCGTCTTTTCGTCAAAATCCGGCTTGGGATCAAGGCCAACTCGACCGCGGAGAACGAAGAAAACGACGAAACGCAAAGGATTGGGTTGCGTTGCCCCCCCCACGGAATTACCATAGACAGATAAGAAACCGTTGATATGATAGCATCCGTCCGCTAGATCGCGACGCTTGGCGCCGCGGTGGCCTGAGCCGCCGCGCGAGCCGGCGTCGTCCCGCCATGAGTTCCCACGTCGGCCCCGCGCAGTGCGGGTCCGCACGCCCGCCACGAGGAAGCCATGCCGCGTGAATCGACGACCAACGGGCATGCCAGCCTGACCGGCCATGCCTTGCGCAACCAGCACTTGCGTCAGAGGGCATTGGTGCGCGCCGCCGGCGCGCCCCCTTTGGCACGGACGATCGTGCAAATCCGCGCCGCGACCTTGGACATGACCCGGCTCGAGTTCGCGCGCCGCTCGGGGATCGGCCGCGGCACGATGCGCGACATGGAATTGGGCGTGCATACGCCGACGCGCCAGACGCTGTTGCGATTCGTCAACTTCTGCCAGCGGCGCGAGGTGGCCGCGGACCAGATCGAACAACTGCTCGATCTTTACACGGGCCCCTGTGAGACGTTGGAGCAGTTCATCGCGAGGCTCGAGCTGCGGGCCGGCTCGGCCCGCGAATTGGCCAAACGGGTCGGTATCAGCCCGAGCACGCTCTGGGAGTACCGCCGCGGTAATTTCCCGCTTCCCTGGCCGCTGGTCGAAAAGCTCTGCCGCGCGGTGCAAGAAGAGCCGCTGGCCGGCGCCGCGCTGTGGCATGCCGCCGAGCGCGGCCGGCTGGTCGGCCGCGGCTATCCCGAAGCCTGGGCCGAGTTGCGCGTCTGGTGCGCGCGCGCGAATCATCCCGCGGGCAAGCTCTTGAAACTGGGCGTCACGTCGGCGGCGTTCCGCCGCTTGCACTACCTCGAGCTACCGCCCTGGCCGGCGGTGGCCAAGGCCGCCAAAGCGCTGGCCCGCGACGACGCCGAGTGGCAATCGCTCAAGAAACTCTGGCTCCGCGACGAAGAGCGGCAAAGGCAGCGGCCCCGCGACGACTTCGGCGCGCGTTTGAAGCAGCGGCGTCTTGCGCGCGGCGTCTCGCGCCGCGAGTTGGCCGACCTTTTCGGCGTCGGCGGCAAGAAACCGGCCCGGATCATCAAGTACATCGAGGAAGACGGCTACTACTCGATCCGCGCCTATCCCGCCGGCCTGGCCGCGGCGCTGGCGGAAAACGAGGCGGAACAGGAGCAATGGCTTGAATTGTGGCGCCGCCGGCGCGAACAGTTCACTCGCCGCCGGCGACCCGAGACGCGCGGCGACCTGCGATTGGCCCGCGAACTCTACGGCTTCCAATTCCGCGACGTGCCGACGATCCTGGGTTATTCCAGCCTTGAATACCAGCGGATCGAGCGCGGCGTCGAGCCGCTGTTGGACCCGGCCCGTTCGCGGATCCTCGAGGCTTTCCACCAGGCCGGCCTGCAGCGCATCGAACTGGTCCACGAGCGGCTTGCCGAGCGCCGGCGGCAACGGTCGGCGTGGCAGTCGCCCTCGACCGTGCGGCAGATGATCGCGCTCTTGGCCCGGCGCGAGGGCGGCCTGGCGCCCTTGGCCCGGCGGCTGCGCCAGGAAGGCTTGATGGGGGTTTCGGTCCCTCGGTTGCGGGCCGTCGCGCGTGGCAACGACGTACCCGCCTGGCGGCTGCTCGACGAGATCGGCGCCGCCTGCCAGGTCGAAGACCTGGTCGACGTGCGACGCGACTGGGCGGCCCGTTATCGGGCGCGGCTACAGAAGCGCGCGATCTCGCCGTTGGGGATCGAGGTCCGCACGCTGATCGCCGAGGTGGCGATGACGGCGCGGGCATTCAGCCATAAGCTGCCGTTCAACTATTCCGTGCTGGTCCGCGACCTGGCGCGCATCGACCGCGACACGCCGCTGGCGTGGTTCCACGTCGAACGGATCATGAACGCCGCCGGACTGCGGCAACACCACGAGCGCTGGCAGGAGATTCGCATGCTTTGGTGTACCATCGAAGCACGGACAAAAGGCTCGCGGCGCGGCGCGGCGGAATGAACCGACGCCGCGGGAAATGGGCGTTTCGTGGGGTGGGCACCGCCCACCATGTTCCCGTCATCATGTGCCAGGGGCACGGTTCCGTTTCTCGCGATCTACGGGTTTGGTGGGCGGTGCCCACCCTACGTCCCTCAGTTCCCGGCGGTGGTTTTCCGTTGTTCCGCGGCGCGGGCTTTCGTCCGCTCGTTCTTCAAGCGGCGCTTGGTCTTCTTGCGCAGGTTGACGGTCGACTTGTGTGATCCCATGCGTTGGACTCCCGTTGGATTGGTTTTCGTCGAGACGTATTGTTTGATCGTGTGTTGGAACGGCATTGTATCTCACGCGCCCCGCGGCGACACCCCATAATCTGCAACCTTCGCGGCGGAAGGTCAAGTACCACCCCTGGCCGCCGCTGATTGCACCAAAACTTGTCCTAGGCGATCCTGGCGGTATTCGTCGCTGTGCAAGACTTGATCGGCGGCTTGACCCCGGCTCTCGCCGCGGCTGAACGCCTGGTCGAACCACGCTCGCGTCGCCGGATCGACCGGCCGGTTGAGGGCGTCGCGGAACAGGTCGTTCAGGAAGGTGTCGTTGGTTCCAATGGAGTTGATCTGGGCGTACTCGGTCGAAGTGACGATGATTCCGGCCAGTTGCTCCAACGTGTCTCCGGAGCGGATCAAGCTCACGCCATAGCTTAGCCCCGCCGCGTCAGCCGACCGGTGCAGGTAACGTCCGTGCAGCGACTGCACCTCGTGGACCTGTTTTCGTTCGCGGCCTCATGAAGTAGAATACTTGTAAGGTTTGCACTGTCGATCAAGGAGAATGCCGTGGCAAGCGCTGGACTAGAAAAGGTCTTGCGGGAGGTTGCATCGCTGAGCGAGTCCGAACAGCGAAAGCTTCGAGAGGTTCTCAATCAGCGGTTGGCCGTCAAAGCGTCCGCCGAGGATGTCCTTCAACAAACGACGATGGATAACGGGGGCCACAAGCCGCCACCATACAAGGATCCCATCGCCCTGTTTATTGGCGGCAGTGACGACCCGTGGGTTCGGCCCACTGTCCAGGGGTTGGCAAGACTCGTAACTCTGGGACCGAATTGGGATTCATACGGCGCGCCCCCGATCGACGTTTCGCGGATTCAGGCCGCCGTCGACCTGTTACGCGCGATCATGCGTCCCGAAACGCCGGCGCCCGCTGTGCTCGCGACGTCAAGCGGCGGATTGCAGTTTGAATGGCACGAGAACGGCGTAGATCTTGAGATCGAGGCCGGAGCGTCACGCGACTTCCATGTGTCGTTCGAAGACCACCACCGTGGCGAGGTCTGGGAGGGGGATGTGTCGACCGACACGAATGGCGTCGCGCGCTGCATCGCGTGGCTCTCGGACTCTAATGAATCGCGAGATCGCTGATGGCGGATCATGGACTTAATGACGACCCAAGCATTGCGGACAGTGAAGCCCTTTGGCGCAGAATCCCTCCGACGCATTGCGTTCTTGATCGCAATCTGGGAAGAGTCCGCCCGTCGTCCGCGGCCTTCGAGAACCACCCGAACGGCAGCCCGATGTCCGTCGTGCTCGGCAAGGAAGTGATCGCGGCGGGCCGTGATGCGGAATCTGTCTTAAAGGGACACGAGGGCTATGCACTCGCCTCATTCAGCGCCGGTTTGGCGCGGCAGTGTGGCCAAGCGGTCGCCCGTGACCCCTTGGACGAGGAGCCCGCCCACGCGTTGGTGATCGGTAAGAAAACCGGGTCCGTCAAGCGGGCGGTCTTGGGATAGACTCCTAATTCAGCTAATTCAGCCGCCCCGTGCCGAACCACCATTCCACGATTGTCTCGGCCAACGCGCCAAGGGCGGTATCATTGCGTCAGCTTTGGCGCGGCGAACGTGCTGACGAGCGGAGTCGATGCCGTGGGCGCGGCGGCCGGCGCGACGCTGCTGAACACGGCATTGGGGTCGAGGACGCCACAAGGTTGCACACTGACCGATCCGTTGTCGACGTAGGTGATCGTCACGCCCACGAATTGGACGACGTTGTAGTAGTAGTTGGTGCCGTTGCCCGTGCCGGCCGCGTAGGTTGCCGGATTGGGCACGCCTGCATTGTAGGGCTTGAACAGGGGCATTAAGTAGGAATCGCCGACGTGGTTGGCCAAAGTATGGATGACGCTGGTCTTCAGTCCCGGATTGCCCTTCCAGTCCCATGTGTTTGGGTCATGGGCCGAGAGCGGCAACAAGTTGGCGTTGAATTCCGGCTGCAAGTCGCTGGCCTGGACGCCGTTGTTGATCCAGTTGCTGATCGTGCTGGCGCCGTCGGTACTCTGGTCGAGGCTCAGCAGTCCAAAGTTCCCCGTGAACTGGGTGCTGGGATAGACCGACAATTGCGGCGCCCCGTTGACCGCGCTGCCGGTCGTGCCGTCCGGCGCTTGGCCGGTCGCGAGGAAGTTGTTCCAATGGTTCACGTCATAAGCCATCGGCAACATGTGACTGGGCAGCAAGGAACCGTTTTGCAGCGAATTCACGGTTCCCGTGTAGATCGTGGCCGACGCGGTGGCCAGCATGCTTTGGCTGGTCTTGCCGAAGATGGCGGCAAAGGCCAGGGGCAACGCACCGTTCGCTTGGCCGTCGAGGCGCATGGTCACTTGGACCGTGTTCGGGTAGCCCGAACTGGAAGCGATGAAGTTCCCGTTGGCGTCCGTGTTGCCGAACTGAACGTCGCCGTTGTTGAGCGAAAGCGACGTGACCGTGCCCGCGGAGTTCTTCCCCGCGTACAACTTGGCGTTGGCGATCGCCGCCTGCTGGGCCGCGGTGAGGATCGCCGATTGCTGGCTTTGGCCGGCCAGGTAGTACTGGACGTACCCGCCATTGAGCGTATATCGACCCGAAGGCGAGAGCGTGGGCTGACCCATCAAGCTTTGGGCGCCCGCCAGCGCGGCCGCGTCGGCGGAGTTCTGCAAGTCGCTCTGCGCGAGTACCATCCAGCCAACGTCGACGCCGAAGGCCACCATGCCGAGCAATGGAACCATCAGGAAGGCAGTCAAGGGAGCAAGAGCCCCGCGCCGATCAGATCGGCATGTCTTGGGTCGTTTCATGGTCGAAGCTCCTTTGAGATTGCGGCAGTTCGAGAGTGACGGGTCGGGCCAGGTCGGCCTTGAGTTTATCCCTGTTTCAACATCGCGACGGTCTCCGACTCGAACTTTGAGCCCGATAGGAATCGGAGGATGACCCAGTTGACGGAAGAGACTGGAATGGAGACTTGTACCGACACGCTGTCGATCCCCCCTTGGGCTTTGAGTGCGTCGGTGGACGCGCCGCTGACCAGGATCGTGATCGTCGCTTTGCCGGCCGGAATGCCCTCGTTGGTGAGGATGTCGTTCACGTCGGCGATGATGTCGGCGTTGCCCTGGCCCGGTTTGACCCCCGTGCGGCATCCTGCTCGCGCCGCGTCGCTGAGGCACGATCGCACCATTTCAGCGCGTCCTATTTCGAAGATCCCCATGGCCACTGTGCAGAAAATGGGCGCCAAAAGCGCCATCTCCACCGCCGCGGCGCCGCGCCGTCTGTTTTTACGAAACTGGTTCATGGCAGCTCTATTCTCGCCAAAGCGTGTCTTGGCCCGTCATCGTCAGACCGTTCAGAAAACGTCCGCCGGGTAGCCATGTGACGGCGCTGGCCGGCACCGTGACGGTCACGGTGATTTCGTCGCCCGCCTGCGCCGCTGAGGCGTTGCCGGCCGCGCCGTTGACGGCGACCGTGACGGATTCGCCCGAAATGCTCGCCCCGGAAAGCGCGATGGTGACCGCCGAGTTCACATCGCTGTTCGATTTGCCCTCGATGACCGCGACGCGGCAACCGTGCCTCGCGGCGTGGTTCAACAGGTGCGTGACCATCACCGCGCGGCCGACCTCAATGATTCCCAACACCAGCACCAGCAGGACGGGCATCACGAAGGCGAATTCGACGACCGTGGCGCCTTGCCTGGCGCGCCGCCGCGCGGCCCACCGCGGCGGTCGGCGCAGCGTCGTAGCGGGCTGAACCGAGCACCCCATGTGACCAAGAACGAAAGACATACTTGTGCTTCCAACGAACGCGGCCAATCGTGGCCTGGAACCGGCGGAGTGAGAGAGGTACAGCGGTGAGCCGCCGGAGACATGCTCACACGTTAGAAAACGATAGCTTATGAATCAGCGGGTGGCAAATCAGGTAAACAAGTTTTACTCGTTCCCACGCTCCGCGTGAAACGGCTCCCCGGACGCTCCGCGTCCCCATGCCCGGCGGCGTTCGGTCGTCGCGGGGCCGCGGAGCGGCCGAAGATGTGTTCGGGGCACCCGCGCAGCGGGTCGGCGGCGCGTGGGAACAAGGGGTTTTGCATTGTTCCTGACCGCCGTGTAGGATATGGGGACATGGTCCGACGGTTCCGTTCTTTCCTCGTGTCCTCGATGCAGTCCAGCCCGATCACCGCGGCGCAGTACATCCTCGACCAGCAGCGCCAGCTTCGGCCCGGCGCATCGGGCGACTTCTCGTGGTTGCTGTGCGGCATCACGCTGGCGGCCAAGATCGTGGCCGCGCAAGTCCGCCGCGCCGGCTTGAGCGGCATCCTCGGCGCCACCGATCAGATCAACATTCAGGGCGAGGTCCAACAGCGGCTCGACCTGTTCGCCAACCAGGCCCTGCTGCACGCGCTCGGCACGCGCGGCAACGTGGGAGTGCTGGCTTCCGAGGAGAACGAGGAACCGGTCGTCGTCTTGGAGAACCCCGATGACGGCGAGTACATCGTGATCTTCGATCCGCTCGACGGTTCGAGCAACATCGACCTGGCCGTCAGCGTGGGTACGATCTTTTCGATTTTCCGCCGCGACACGGCCAACCGCGGCATGCCGGCCGCCGACGTGCTGCAAGCCGGCCGCCGGCAGGTGGCGGCGGGCTACGTGCTGTACGGCTCGTCGACGATGCTGGTTTATACGACGGGCCACGGCGTACATGGCTTCACGCTCGATTTGTCGATCGGCGCCTTCGTTCTCAGCCACCCCGACATCAAGATGCCCGAGCGAGGCGGCATCTACTCGGTCAACGAGGCCAACGCCGACAGTTTTCCGGCCTTTTGCCGCCGTTACCTCCACTGGCTCAAGTCGGGCCAGAACGGCACCGTGTACTCGTCGCGGTACATCGGCTCGTTGGTGGCCGACTTCCACCGCACGATGCTCAAGGGAGGCATCTTCCTCTATCCGCCCACGATGCACTACCCCGACGGCAAGCTGCGCCTCCTGTACGAGGCCAACCCGATCGCCCTCTTGGCCGAGCAAGCCGGCGGCCAGGCATCCGACGGTCGCGGGCCGATCCTCGATATCGCCCCCATCGCCCTGCACCAGCGCACGCCGTTGTTCGTCGGCAGCCGCTACGAAATGGAACGGCTGCGCGAGTTCGCCGGCAAGGAGCATTGAGCCGATACGACGGCCTTGCCGTCGCCGACCCCAACGGGGTGACACCGCAACCTAACCTACGGTATTCGACGAAGCGTGTAATACGCCTCGGCCGGAAAGAAGGTCTCCCGCGGCGGACCAAGGTGGCTCAGGCGAAATTCATAGACGAAGCCGGGACGTAGCCGCGCGAGACGCAGCGTGACACGCAGGCCGTCGGCGGCGACTTCGAGCGATTCGATTCTCTCGGCCTCCCGCTCAATGTCGGGACTACCGTAGGCCGAGGTCGCAACGCGGCGGTACGAGCTGATTGCGTAATGGGTCGACTGGCTTGCGGCCTGGCGGTCAAGAGGGCGGGTGAAGTCGATCGTGAAGCCGTCGCGCGTCGCGCGGACGTCGGCGATGCCCGGCGGCAGTTCGCCGTTGGGTCGAAGCCGGACGATCGAGCCGGTGTTGTGCCCGCCCCCCCAACCGCTGTCGCGCAGGTTACCAATATAAAGGTCGCCGTCGGGCGCGACGGCGCAAACGACCGGACCCTCGAACGTCTCCCGGCCTTCGGCCGGCTCGACGCTGAACGGGTAGGCGGCGCCTTGATAACCGTCGCCCACTCGCTGGAGGCTCATGCGGATCAAACGCCGCGTGTCGAACTCGCAGCCGAGCAGGTGCCCTTCAAACGGTCCATACAGGTCGCGGCCGGCCGTATCGCGCACCGCGGATGGCGTGTCGAGAAAGCAGATGCCGTTGATGCTCCGCGTCCACGGGTGGGGGATGTCGATCGCCGGCTCGCGGAACGGCGGCGCAAAGCCAGGCCGATCTTCGTCGCGGTTGATGAAGCCGTAGCGTGCGCCGGCGACGATCTGGTTCAACTCGTTGAACGGAGTGTAATTCCCCTGGTTGTCGCTGGCGAACACGTCGCCCGCGCGGCTGACGGCCAGGCCCATCGGAAAACGCAGGCCCGCACCGAGCGGTTCGATCGAGTAACAGCGAGGCACATCGGCCGTGGGCCGGCGCGGGACAAGCTTGACGACCGTGCCGCGCAAGTACGCCGCCGCGTCGCCGCGTTCGTCCTGCTGGCAGGGCAGGCCGAGGTAGTAGGCGCCCTGGGCGTCGCGCGGCAGGCCAACCGACCAGTCGTGATAGTCGGACGTGTAACCCCAGCCCGAGGCCACAACATCGGCGCGGTCGGCCTGCCCGTCGCCGTCGCGGTCGGTCAGCCGCAGCACGCAAGGCTTGTGAGCGACGTCGAGCGATTCGCCGTGGGCCGCGATGCCATAGGGCGCGGCCAGGCCGTCACAGAACAGCTCCTGCCGGTCTTCGACGCCGTCGCCGTCGCTGTCGTGGACCAGCCAGACGCTCCCCTTGAGCGAACAGTAGGCCAATGTGCCGCCGTCGGTGCCGCCGTCCCGCCAGGTCAGGCCGGTCGGCATTTCATCGTTCGGTAGCGGCAGCCGCACCGCTTCGTAGCCCGGCACGACCGACAGCGGCACGGGCAAATCGGGCTCGTCATGCCGTGGGACAACCGGAAAGCGGTCGCCGGACAGTTGAACCACGTATTCGGCCTCGACGACGAGCGGCACGTCCGATGCGGCGGATCGTAACGTGACGGTGGGCGGCGCGCCTGAATTCTCGCGAATCCCGCTACTTCCGGAATTCTTGCGAATCCCGCTACCGGTTAGCTTCGCGCCCGCCGGATGAAGCAGCCGGATGCGGGGCTTTCCCGGCGACTCGGCCGCAACGGCGGACCTGCCGCCGTCGGCCAACGCGAACGATCCGCCGGCGACGAGCCGCAGTCGCACTTCGTCGCCCACCGGCACGCCATGAACCTCGACGCGGCGGCGAAATCCGCCCGTGTTTTCGTCCGATTCCAACGCCGTATATTGTCGCACCGTAATCTGCTGGACCACCGAGACGACAAGCGGTTCGGCGCCGTCGTCGGTTTCGAACCGCACGCGATAGCCGAACCGCAACCCTCGCTCGACATGCTCGAACCAGTCGAGTTGGGCGGCGAACTGCGGCGATCGCGACGGTTGCCGCGGCGTGCCGGCGCGGAGCCACGCAAGTTCGCTATCGCCCCCAGGCAACGTCGGCGGCAGAACGTGGCGCCCACCCGCTTCCCAGTACCATGCCTTGCCGCGGGTCCGCTGTCGCGCCGTGTCGCCCAGCCACCAGCCGGCCAGCCGGTTGGCATCGAGATCGAAGAGCACGTTGTGCCGATTGGCCAGCCCGACGACCAGCGGCACGACGAACGGCCGCTCGTCGATTTCCAGCACGTCGGCCAGCGCGACGGCCGGCTCGGCGGCGCCGGCCAGGTTGCCCGTTCGCAAGACTCGGATCGCTCCCGGCGGCGGCGGATTGAAGCCGGGCGTGTTGAGCGCGCGCCAGACGGCGGCGAGCTGGTCGTCGAGCCGGTCGGCCAGTACGCCGCGAACGGGCAGTTGGATCGAGGGCATTTCCATCCGCGGAACGATGCGCGCGGGGTTACGAACCCAGCGATCGAACCAGGCGCGGCGGATGCGCTTGCCGATGAGCGACAAGTCGGCGCCGTGCGCCGCGGGGGCGACGCCGACGGGAAGCGACTTCCCGATGGCGTGGCAACTCGTGCAGCCGAACCCCTCGGACGTGACCAATCGCCCGCCGGCCACGGCCAGCGCCATGTCGTCCGCCGGCTCATCGTTCTCGGCGGGGTTTTTAGAGCCTATTCCAAGACCGCCTTGTGCTGTAGGCGTCCCGCCTGCCTGGCGGTCTTGTAGGCTCCTGTTCTCGACCGGCCGAGCGGGAATCCGATCGGCCTCGATCAAGTAGCCGATCAGCCCACGCAATTCATCGTCGGCCAGGTTGAACTTGGGCATCCGCACGGAAAGCCACGGCCGCAGGGGCGGAGTCGTCAATCGCACCGCGGCGGTAAGCGCCTCGCCGCGCAGTTTGTCGCCGACGCCGGTCAAGGGCGGAGGAGCCAGCGCGGCGAGCGAAGCGGCCAGTTCAGGGTGCGCGGCGGCGACGGCATCGAGCCGCGCCGCGATGCCCGGCGCCAGACCGCGGGCGTGGCAGCCAAGGCAGTTGCGTTCGGCCAATACCAACCGACCATCGCACCCGTCATCGAGCGGACTGTCCCGTGAATCGACGGCGACCGGCGCCAAGGAAGCGACGTAGGTACGCAGCGCCTCGCGCCGCGCCGGCGAAAGCCGGTAGCCAGGACGCTTGCCCTCATGGTCCGGCTCCCCGGCGCAGCTTGGATTCCACTCGGCCGATACGGCAAGCGGGCGGCGCTTGACCGGCGGCGTCGCGAGCGCGCGCGGCAACTCGTGGCAGGCGGCGCAGCGATGTTTGGCGATCAAGCGGCGGCCGAGTTCGAGCCGCTCCCTTTCTGCCGGCTTCGCCTTCGCCTCGGCATCCTGATGTCGCTGAATTCGCAACAATTCAGGTGGTCCTTCGCCGTGCAACGTCGTCAAATAGGCGGCCAGGTTGGCGCGCTCCACGGGCGTGAGGGCGAACACCGGCATGCGATGATTTGGGTTGATACTCCCGGGCGCTTCGAGCCAGCGGACGAAGAAATCGGGCGGGCGTTTGCGGGCGACGGCCGTCAGTTCGCCGCCGCCGAACAGGCCGCTTTCGCCCAATCCACCGAGTCGATGGCAGGCCAAGCATCCAAGCGTGTGAAATAGCTTGCGGCCCGCGTCGGCATCGCCGGAGGGTTGCTCGACCGCTTTGGGCGGCGGCGCCGATGCGGCCCCTAGCGCGGCGGCGATCGCGCCGGCCTCTTCGGCCGTGAAACCAAACGCCGGCATCCGCGCCGGCGGTGCGCCATCGTCTACGGTGTCGCCATGACGGTCCGAACGCTGGAGCCAGTCGATCAGCCAACGCTCCGAGATATTACCCGCCAGACGGGCCAAGGATGGCGCGGCAATCGCCGGTTGCTCACCGGGAAGCTCGTGACAGGCCGCGCAGCGGAGCGCTCGCGCGAGGAGCCGGCCTTCTTCGAACCGATCATCGGGCGCGTCGCCGACTTCGTGGAACAAGTGCCGATCGGGCACGGGCTCGAGTTGGAACCGTGGTCCCGACCAGAACAGGCCCATACGGGACTCGCTGCCGGTGCGACGGTACGTGACTTCCAGCGGATGGTAGCCGTATTCGAGATCCATCGGCTCGGATCGCAACCAGCGCGCTTCGTCGGCCTGGGCGTCGAGCACCAACCTGCCTGCCAGACGAATTTGCACCTGACCCGCGGCATGGACCTCGAACGTGTACCTGCCGGGCGCGATCGTCAACAACCGTCCTTGCCATGCGACTGAGAATGGCCCATCGGGCAGCCGCGGGTCGGGACGCTTTGCGTGCCAGTCGAACTGGATCGCTTCGTCGCGGCGAACGTGCGTCTTACCGTCGGCGCCGGTATAGCGGGCAACCAGGCCAGGACGAAAGGCGGGCAGGTCGTCGTCCTCGTCTTCGTCTTGAGCAACAACCGTTGCGCAACACGACGCGGCAACCACGGACGCGAAGAAAAGATAAAGGAAGTTGAGCTTCGAGCGAAATCCGCCGAATGCGGAAAGGGAGACCAATGCAAAACGCAAAAGGAGAAATGCAAAACCGGGCAATGGCCCGCGCCATTTCCGGTTGATTCGGAAAGGGGATGGACGATAATCGTTCAAAAAACCTTCCTGGGGCTTACGCCCTCGTTGTTTCACATATCATATTGAGGCCAGATTCACGCTCGTTTCTACATACGCAGGCTACGCAATTGACCCGCTTTCGTCCGGGTCGCCCCAACGCCGTTGCTGTTCGTCGCGCATCCACTGCTGCAATTGTCTGACGGTGCTCATCAGAGCGCGTTTGCCGATTCGTCGAATATTGGCATAGGGAATCGGCTGCAACAAGGCGCCCTTGACGACGCAAGCCTGTTCAAGCCCGGTGATTTCATGGCCGCCAGGGCCTGGTTTGGACGGCATTTCAAAGCAACCGGGCGCAAGGGGATAGGAAAAGCTCGTCGTACACACCGCGCCCACAAGCACTTGCCCGGCATCGATTTCCTTCTGTGGGCTCAGGATGACGACCGGATGTTCGCCGATGGGGTCACCGTTCGGATCGTTGACATCGGCCCAAACGATCGTTCCAAGCCGGATTTTTCCTACAATGGCCACGACCGGTTACGCTGACGCCTGCTCCGAGGACCGAAGGCATGCGGCGCCTTCCAGCATCTCTTCGCTGGAAAGGGATTGGCGGTCCAACTCCTCCCACTGGGCGTCGATGGCCGCTTCGTGCTTGGCAACGACGCCGGCCAACGACGAGGACGATTGTCGAAAGGCGGTGGCGTTTTCCAACTGGTGTCCCTCGTGCTCGAAAATGCCGACCCACTCGTCAATCGTATTGACCGAGGAGGTCAACTTGCGAAGTCCCGCCACGAAGTACTCCAGCGCGTCGGTCGCCTGGTCGCGATCCACCTGGGCCTCGCTCGTCCCGCCCTGTGCTCCGAATTCCCGATCGAACCCGTTCGCGTCAAGCTTGCTCGCGCTGTCGACTGCTTCAATGGCAAGCTTGAGCAAGTCATCAAGCTTCCATATCGAGCGGACGATCGCTTGTTGCAACCGCCAATCGTCGACCAGGGTCGCAATCGCGCGGGATCGCACGTCGAATTCACGCAATCGGCACATGATAGGCATTCCTCTCCAAAGCCATCATCAGTTTAGTCCGAATTTGCGGTCTTGGCAACGGAAATACTTCCTCGGCGTCACCGACGATCCCCTGCTTCGCCTGATCCTCAACGGCCGGGCCGCGACCCTGCACGAGGCCTCCGGATTTGCGCTGCCGCGTCGGCCGCCGACGCGCTCGGGGCTCGTCAAGCTTCCGGACTTGTTCGGCGAAGATCAGCCCTCCTTCGGCGGATCTTCGACTTTTCCGAATCCGCTCCGGGATCGGCACCAAAGCGATCAACCTGTCGGTCGCCTTCGGCGACGGTGATCATCCATAGCAAGCCGCGGCGACCAATGATTGGCGGCATCGTAGCCGTCGAGCATCGCTTGCAGTTTGGTCCAGCCGCGCCAAAGAACCAGCCAGCCTGGGTGTCCGTCGCGTTTGCGATTCTGATGTCCGCCCAGGCGCGCCAAAGCAAAGAAGAATTCATGGACCGTCAAATCGCCGCGAGTCTTTCCGTAGCGCCAGATGCTCAGCACTTCCACGTAGTCAGGAGCCAGGATCGTGGCGGCGCGGCGCGTCTTGGCGTCGGGGCGGACGGTCCAGTCCAATATTGCGATGCGCGCCGTAGCGAGGTAAAATGAACCGAGCGGCGGGAATCCTGTTCGCCTCCGAAGCCGCGACGAGAAACAGGGATTAGCGTTGTGGCCATTTGTGGCAGGTTGCATGTGCGTCGCGCGCCCACGGGAAACGGCTCGGGAAGGAAAGCTACGATGAGCACTGACGCCGAAAGTCTTTACCAAGCAGCGATGCGCCTACCAGAGGACGAGCGAATGTATCTTGCCGGACGATTGCTGGAAAGCGTCGATCCCGATGCAGCGCCGGATTGGGAAGCGGCTTGGGGCGAGGAAATCGCGCGCCGCATCGAGGAAATGGATAGTGGAAAAGCTAAGGAACCGCGAAAAAATAACTTGAGCAAATTGCTCGTGCTCAAAATCGGTATTTAGCGACCGTTCCTTCATGCTTGACAGTTCGGCCTCGGGAAAGTTGCTCAAGTTATTTTTTCGCGGTTCCTAAGATGATCTCCTGGCCTGAATTCCGCCGCGAGCTCATGGAAGATCAGAATGAGCGAGCCGACGCTTGAAATCCACAGCGCGGTTGCGGAGGACGTCAGACAAGCAAAACGCTGAAGTTCGGGGTTCGAGATCAACACGTCGAGGTAGCCGTCGTCGTTCAGGTCGACCAGCCGGACGCCGTTGTCGCGGCCGTCGGCCGCGCGAAGCGGCTGGCCGGTCAATAGGTTCGCGTCAAGCCGCTCCTGGGCCTCGCGGAACGCTGCAATTCAGACGTAAGCGGTCGGCGGGGGCGGACCGCGTGAGCGGCCGCTGGACGCGAGGCGCGTGGCTGCCGCGGTTTTCCCTTCGTTTTCGGGCTCGGCACGCCTGCGGGCCTCCTGGGGCCGCCTACGCCGCAGGCGCCTCCCGCGTCGCTGCGCGATCATGCGGGACTCGGTTTCTTAGTTTTTTTTCCACCGCAACCGAAGCTGTACGGCAATCTGTAGGTAGATGCAATAGTAACGCACAGCCCGTTCATGTGGTTGTTCGAGACGACGACGGCCGGCCGCGTCTTGCGGAGCTCGTGGCCGATCGCTGGGTCGAGGCCGACGCGGTACACCGTGCCGCGGCGCGGGAACGATGGTTTGCGTGCCATTCGGGTTCGGCCGAAGCTCGGCAGGGGTTGGTCACGGGGCATCTTCCCGCCCCTCGCCAAAAAACTCCCTCGCCTCATCCCTCACGCACGGATTGTCGCTGGTCTTCGCCGCCTATTTCGCAATTGACAAGACAATGTGTCGGCGAGCCAAATGGTGCGGGATTCTCCCATCCTTCGGCTGCCCCCAGCTTGGCGAATAGCAGTACATCAGCCACCCTTCGGCTCTGTTCGCCTCGACCTTTTCGAGGTACAATCTCGGGTGGGCAACATATTCCCGATCCTTGTGCGGCACCGACAGACCGACCACCAGCACTTTCGGTTCAGTCCATTCGATCCCATCGCTGGACTGGCACAAGAAGAGGCCGCCCTGTTCGCCCTTTTGCTTTTCTATATCTGAATACGCAACCACGTTGCCCACCATCAGGTACTTCTGCCACTCCGGCACGTAGGTGACATGCGGCCCGATGACTTCGCTCGGAAACGCCGCAGGCGGATTGACCACGGGACTTTCGTTCCCGCCGAGTCCTCGCTCCTTGAACTCGCCCTTGAAATACTTTTGCCATGAACTCGGCTTTGCGGCGGCTCCAATCGGGCACCGAGCCATTCCGATCTTCGCCCGTTCATCCTCTTTCCGCCGAGTCAGGTCCGTGTAGTACGCATAAAGGAAGGTCTTGCTGGCGTTCGGGATCACAGACACATCGCCAATCCCCTGGTGCTCGTTCGTCACTTTGTTCTTCGGCACGCTTGCCCGCAGGATCTGTTTTTGTTCGCCGAAGGTCGCACTATGATCTCGGGAAACGGCAACGCCGATTGACCAGTAGCCCCCCTGGATGTCCTCGTTGTAGGGAACCCTTGGCATTCCGACGTGATCCTCGGCATGATAGAAGCCGAGGATTCGCTTCTTATCCTGATAGACCGACGTGATGCCCGTTGGCCCCTGCATGAGAGTCGTTGAGTTCCCGGCAACCAAGAGGAATCGAAACGGATTCTTGCTCAGGAATGCTGGCGGTTCGTCGGGGAAATAGTTGAGCTTGTGGTAGTCCGGCGGGAACAGGATGCCGTGATCGCCAAGATGATCCACACTGACCGTGCGGTCATCTGCGGCTACGAAAACGCTCAGGGCGAGCCACACGGTCAATGCACGCACAGAAATCATGACGGTCATAGGAAAGTAGCCTTGTTCGACGTTCAACCGGGTAAGGGATGCGGCACCCGCGCTACGGCGCTATTTGCAGAAAGTCTTTGGGAAGCTCGGGAATTTCTCGTAGTTCCTTCGCCTTGAATTGCCGACCGTCGGTCGGCAGCAATTCCTTGATTCGGGGACGTCGTCGGAAGCCCGTGAAAAGCGAATAATCAACCAGGTACGCCTCGTACCGCTCTCCTGCCTTGTGTGGCGTAATGGTCTGGTGGATCAAATGAACCAGGCGCAGGTCGCTCAAAACGTCAATCGCTTGCTTCTCAGGAGTCTGTTCCGAACGAATCAGGAATCCATTGATCTTGTGCTCTTCAAGGCAATATTTCTCAAGAAACTTAATTACCTGTTTTAGTTGGTCCTCGTCGTTTCGCGCGTCTTGCTCCAACTCATCCATCTTCTGTTGACCGAATTCACCGATCGAAAGATTCACATCGGTGATGGTTACCTTCGAGTGCTCGACTCGCCGCGCATGTTCGAGTGATCGGCCCAACATCTGCAATGAGTCTCTGCTCAGCAGCGGTTTCTCTCCAGTTATCATAGTCGGCTCGCAGTCGGTGCTCGTACAACGTCGTGATCGTGCCGGCCCAGCCAGCGACGTTCGGAAAATCGTCAGGCAGCCCCGATGCCGCCTTCTCGTGGTCGTCGCCTTTCAGGCTGACCGTCCCCGTCACGCGATAACGAACCGCCTTCGACGCACTATAGGCTGCATAGTACGCGCGCGAAAAGGCCGCACGAGCGCATCCCGCGGCATCGGCGGCTTTCGCATCCGCGAGATGTGCGAGCGACAGTTCGAACCATCGCCTGCTGACATCATTTACCTGTCGCTCGAGAACGTCCAGGTCGGTCGTAAGCGAGAGGTCGAATAACGTGCGACGAAGCTCCGCATGATTGCGGACCAATTTCAGCAGGCGGCGCTCGTCCGTTGGTGCTGACGGGAGTTTCGGCATAGTTGACCCACGCTGTGTGATTCCAAGTTCGGCATGCTCGATCACCGCCGGCCTCAGCGCCCCGACATGAACAGGATGACGCCGGCCATGGCCGCGATCAAGAGCAAGGTGGCGCCGGCGATCACCATCCAGCCGGGTAAGGGATTCGGCACCCGCGCGCCGTCCTCGCCCGACGACTTGCGGCCCAAACGCGAATCGACGAGACGGGTCGGCGCGTCGATCTTGATGTTGAATTCGCCGAATGGGTTGAGCGGCTTGGCGACCGGCAACTTCTTGGCCTTGGCCTTGCCGCCGCCAATCTTTGAACTGCCGCCCGGGCCCGACTTGAGGCTCGGGTCGCTCCCGACCGCGGCGCCGGAACCCGCGGCGTCGGAACCCGCGGCGCCGGAACCCGCGGCGCCGGAACCGGCGCCTTTCATCGTCGGGTGGTCGAGATTCGATTGCGTGTCGTGAACCGAGGGAAGCTCCCGGTCGCTGGTGGGATTCGTGCCGGAGAAGGGCCGCGGCGGGTCGCCGATCACGGTCCCCGGCCCCGCGGCGCCGCCGGCCTCGACCGCCGTGGTCGCCTGTTGCGACTGCCCGTTCGACCCCCGCGATCCACCGGCGCCCCGCGGCGCCGAAATGACTTTCGACGTTGCCCCCTTGGCCACCGCCGGCCGCTGGTTGGCGCCGCCGCGGTCGGCCAACCATTGGCTCAACGCCTGGCTGACTTCGGTCGCCGTTTGGTAGCGTTTTTCGCGCGTCTTGGCCATCATCCGCCGGCAAATGGCCACCAGTTCGGGCGGCGCGTCTCGCCGCTCCTTGGCGATCGCGACCGGTTCCTCGGTCTGGTGCTTCATCAGTCGCTGCGTCAAGGTGCCGTCGGGAAAGGGCGGGTGCCCGGTCAATGCGAAATAGAGCGTGCATCCAAGGCTGTAGATGTCGGCCCGCACGTCAACGGTGTGGCTGTTGATCGCTTGCTCCGGAGCCAGGTAGTCGGCCGTGCCGAGCACATTTTCGTCGTGGGCGATGGTCAGCGAAACTTGCTCGTCGTCGGAGAACCGCGCCAAACCGAGGTCCAAGACCTTGACGACGCCGTTGGGGTCCACCAGCAGGTTGGCGGGCTTGATGTCGCGGTGAATCAGTCCGACCTTGTGGGCATGGCCCAGCCCGTCGGCCGCCTGGCGGATATAGTCGGCCGCCGTCTCGTAGGGCAACGCGCCTTGCCCCTTGACGATCTGCTGCAAGTCTTGACCCCGAACGAACTCCATCACCAGGTAATGCGTGTCGCCCTGGTTATCGACGTCGTAGGCGTGGACGATGTTGGGATGATCGAGCGCGGCGGCCGCGCGGGCCTCCCGATAGAAGCGCGCCAGGTACGACGAATCGTGAACGCGGTGAACCGGCAGCACCTTGACCGCGACGCGGCGCTGCATGTTCACATGCTCCGCCAGGTAGACGGCGCTCATGCCACCGGTGCCCAGGTGGCCGAGCAGTTTGTACTTGCCCAGAAAGAAGCCGCGGCCGCGCCCCTCCAGCAGCTTCTTGCTCTGCCAGTCGGTCAGCAGTCCGGCGTCGATCAGATGCCGCGACATGGCTTGGGCGTCGTCGGCCCCTCCGTCACCCTGGCGGCCTTCGCGCGGTTTCAAGTCGGCGGCCGCCAGCGCCTCGGCCAGCCGGTCCTTGTCGACCAGCCCGCTGCGCCGCACCAAGTCGATGAATGTGTCAACCTTGAGCTTGCTCATACCGTCGCCGCCCACAGCCGCCACCGAAGAATCGCATTTGCCGATCACTGGGAAAACGAACCACGAACCGGTCTACAAGCAAACCGCCTCGGCCCGGGGGACAAAATCAACGCGGGACTCCGCGTAACTTGTAGACTAGCATGGATGCTGAAAGAATACCAGTAAAGTCGCATCGCCGTAAAGCACTTCCTTGAAATTGTAGAGGTTTTCTTGGCCAATGGCCAGGGGGGCGGGTCACTATGCGGCAATTGGGCGTGTTCGCGAAATTCTGGCAGCCGGGCGCCGTCAAGACGCGGTTGGCGGCGAGCGTCGGCCCCCTGGCCGCCGCGAGGCTGCACCGCGCGTGCCTGCGAACCGTTTTAGCCCGAACGTGTACGCTGGCCGAGCGCCGAACATTGATGGTCACTCCGCCGGAAAGACTCGCTGAATTCGCGAGTTTCGCCGGCGCGGCATGGAACGTCGAACCGCAATCGTCCGGCGACCTCGGCGCGCGGATGCGGCACTATTTCGAGACGTCGTTCGCCCACGGCGCCGCGAGGGTCGTGCTGATTGGCTCGGACAGTCCCACCTTGCCGGTCGCCCATATCGAGCGGGCGTTCGATCTGCTCGGCCGTCACGCGGTCGTTCTGGGACCGGCAAGCGACGGTGGCTATTACCTGGTCGGCGCGGCCGCCAAATCGCCGCCGATCTTCGATGGCGTGGCTTGGAGCAGCGGCGAGGTTTGGCGCCGGACGGTCGAGCAATTGGCCGCCGCCGGCTGTTCGTATGCCGAATTGCCGGAATGGTACGATATCGACACCTACGACGATTTGCTGCGGCTGCGGGCCGAGTTGGCCGCGATGAATCCGCGCGACGACGTGTATCAAGCGCTGCGGCGCGAGGTGAGTACGGCGAGCCCGAATGGTTCGCGGATCACCGATTGACCAACCAGCGACTTCTCGGCCAGCTCCCGATTCGCTTCGAGGATCAACTCGACGGCCTCACGGAGATTCTCCCGAGCCTCCTCGAGGGTATCTCCTTGTGTATTGGCCCCAGGAAGCTCTTCAATGAAAGCGATGTAGCCCTCGGTTACTTGCATGAAAACAGCGGTGAGTTGCATGCCACTTTCCTTTGCGCGGCCCCGTGGCCAAGAACCAACACATGTCGCTAATTCACCATCATATATAGCGACCGGGGCATCGCTTACGCTCTGCCCCAGCCACCGTGAATGTCTCATTCTTGGCCGCGTGCAGTATAGCAGCCGGCCGAGATGCATGGCCAGTCCGGAGCGCCACGGAGGGCGTTCCCTACCGATGCCGTTGCCGCGGCAATTTTCGTTAGCGTGGCGGGGCCTTGGGTCGCACGGCGATGCTGCGCGGCCGGCCGTCCTCGCGCGCCGTGAACTCGGCCCAAATCGGCAAATGGTCCGAAACGGCCAGCGCTTGCTGCATGCTCAGGTTGAATTCCCGCAACAGATCGACGACGCCTGAGCGGCCGGTGTACTCGGTCGTGGCGCGGGTGTCGAACAGGATGTTGTCGTAGAGCTTCGTCCCGCGCGTGTTCGTGGCCACGCCGGAAATCGCCCAGGTCAGGTAGCCGACTTGCCCCAATTCGCCAAGGTGGTGGTCGTCGGCGTTCAGGTCGCCCAGCAAGATAACGTCGTCCTCGCCCCGGCCGTCGTCGCGCACGGCCCGGAACACGTCGTCAAGTACGTTCAGCTCGGCGCGGGTCTCGTCGGGGTCGGTGTGAATATCGATCAGCGTGAAGGTGAACGCCTCCGTCGCCGGCGGCCCGCGCACGCGGAAGCCCGCCACCAGCGGCTCGCGGTGCAGCAAGTCGTCGGGATCGTCCACGGTATAGACCGACTCGCGGTCGCACTCGATGCCCGCCGCGTCGTAGATGAAGGCGTATTGTTCCTTGCTGCTGGTGCGGCCCAGGCGCGGGCCGATCACGTAGTCGTAATGGGCGCCCTCGGCGTTGACCAGTTCCAGAAACCGCGGCAGCACGTCCTGGCTCTTGGCCCGGATTTCCTGCACGGCCACCACGTCGAAGTGGCGCACGATCTGGGCCAAGACCCGCGTCACTTCGGGCCGCGCCAGCTTGTTCTCACCGAAGACCTGGATGTTGAACGAAGCGACGCGGATCGTCTCGCCCCGCCGCTCGACGGGCGGCAACGGCGGGCCGGAGGCGTCGTCGGTTTCTTGCTGGGCCGGCTGCGTTGGCAGGCCCAGCCATGCGAAACCCCCGACGCCCTGCTGGCGCGCGTAAAGCCAGCCGCCAGCCAACACGAGCAGGGGCGTGATCCAGACGATCCGTTTCCGCACAAGCCCCTCCGTGGGCCAAATTGCTTGGGGGCCTGCCGTTCGTCGTGCCTCATGCGCGGCGAAGGCGGCCCTGGGGCGGAGAAGGATAGTCAAACACGCCGCCGGCGACTAGGCCGGATTATTCATGGTCCGGGGGAAACGAGCGCAGTCTGCCGTCACACTAACCCGCAGCGCAAGCAAGGTAAGTCCAATACTGGACCTTGCTTGCGCTGCGGGTTGGTGTAGGACCATGAATAATCCGGGCTAGGCCAGTTCGCGGGTCCGCCAGCGGAAGTTGTAGTAGGCCGCGAACATGGCGAAAGCGGCTTCAAGGTTTTCGAGCTTCTTCGAGAAGCACCGTTGTTTTGGGCCAGATGTTCGGTCTTTTCTCACTTGCTGACCAAAAATTTGCCAAAATGACCCAATCCCCCCTTTACATCCGGGGTTTTGTCGCCGATAATTACAAAGCTGGCTTCGGATTCGGCTCCTGTTGCGCGCGTGGGGAGCAACATGCTCATATCTTTCTCGGTTGCAAATTTCAGGTCATTTGGCGATGAAGTAACACTCAATCTGGTCGCAAGCAATAAGCTTGCCGACCATGAGGCGCATCGCGTCGCCATTGGCGAAACAGGCAAGTACGCCCTGCGCGCCGCCGTTCTCTACGGGGCCAATGCCGCCGGGAAGTCAAATCTGATTAAGGCGATCGGCGTTGCGCAGCAGCTAATCCAAGGCGGCCGGCCCTCGTCCGTGGTGCCGTTTAGATTTCAACCGGAAATGGCAAAGAAGCCAAGTTCGTTTGAATTTCGCTTTCTGATTGGCGACAGGGTGTTCATTTACGGCTTCGACGTGATCCAAAATAATTTTATCGCCGAGTGGCTAGCGGTTATGAAGGGTGGCGAGGAAGTGACCATCTTTGAGCGAGATTCCGATGGAAATGCCATCATCAACACTGCTGCAAGGAAGATTTTCCCAGAGGACAGCCAGACATTTAGCACGCTCGACGCGTTGGGGGCACTTCAACTCAGGAACGACCAGCTTTTTCTCAATAGAGCCATCGAGCTTCCGGCGTCTATTCAGGGGCCAATGCTTAGAGCTATCATCAGGTGGTTCACCGCGGAATTGGTACTGCTACCAATCAATTACCGTACCTGCGATATATTGGATCGCCTGCGCAACGATTCTACATTCAAAGCGTTTTGCGCAGGCTTCCTGAACGCGGTCGGCACTGGTATAGGGGAGTTGTTTATTGACGAGAGTGAGCGCGAGGGCCGGGAACATGAGTGTAAGTTTCTGGCCGAGTACGGAAATCAACTTCCGTTTAATCCGTTTGGATGCGAGGGCGATAGTGACATCCGATTAAAGCCAGACAATCCTACACGTGTTATCGTGCGACAATTGCTAGCATACCATGCTTCAAAGTCTGGCAAGTACGCACTGCCATTCTCCGAGGAATCGGACGGCACGCAATCCCTTCTGCATCTCTTGCCGGCTCTTTCATCACCACCAGAAGAAAGCCGAGTTATTGTAATTGATGAGCTAGATCGAAGCTTGCACCCATTGATTTGCTGGGAGTTTATTCGTTTCTTCAGCGAATCTTGTCCAGGCGCGCGACGACAACTAATCGTTACGACTCACGAGGCGCACCTCCTGGACCATGAATTGCTGCGTCGGGACGAGTATTGGTTTGTGGAGAAAGACTCTACGCAGCAATCTCAGTTAGTGTCTCTGTCCGATTTCAACATTCGCAGGGATCTCCAGGTTAGGAAGGGTTATTTGGCCGGGCGATTCGGTGCAATTCCGATGATCGGCGGAATGCACGACCTGGAACAACTGCTCGAATGCGCTGCTCACGAGGAGCCGGAAGATGCCGCGAAAGCCTCGCCCGCTTGATCGTGATGAAGGCGTCATGCGAGACGCCAATCTGATCATCATTGCATCGGAAGACCGATATGCGGTGAAACAATACTTTTCTCGATTTAAGACACGTCGTGTTCAGATTCGCGTACTCCCTACGGACGATTGCCGATCGGCACCACAGCACGTTATTGAACGCCTGAACCAATTCGTGAAAGAGCATGTCACAGAGGTTGGCGACACGTTTTGGCTGTGCATCGACAGCGACAGGTGGCCTCCGGAATCGCTAAGCAAAATTATCGGTGAGTGTTTCTCGAAGTCGTATCAGGTAGCGATGAGCAATCCGTGCTTTGAGCTTTGGATTCTGTTGCACTTTGAGTCTGTACCGAATGAACTAGCCTCATGCGATCAAGTCTGCGAAGTGCTGCGAGGGTTGTTCAACGGGTATTCCAAAAAGTGCTGTCGGACAATTGGAATTACGGGCGAGATGGTTCGAAGTGCAATGGGTCGCGCTAGATCAATGGACAAGAGCACTTCTCCGTCGGTGCCTTCAACCACGACACACGTATACAAAATACTGGACGTAATGATTCAAAAAGAGGCAATCGAACTCGTGTAGCGCCACCCCATGCCCCGCCTCCGCTTTCAGTTCCGGTTGAGCCGGCGACACCATGAGCGCCAATCAACGCACCTTTAGGACATAGCCCCTCAGCCGAGGTCATTGACGTGCCGATTGCCGAAGACGTCCGGTTGGCCGCCGACGTCGTCATAGCCCACCCCGATCTCGTCAACCTTTACGGCTGCGCGATCGGCGAAAAGACGAGCGTGGCGCCGTTCGTCGAAATCCAGAAGAAGGCGACCATCGGCGCCCGCTGCAAGGTCAGTTCGCACGCCTTCATTTGCGAAGGGGTGACGATCGAGGACGACTGCTTCATCGGGCACCACGTCTCGTTCATCAACGACCGCTATCCGAAAGCCAGCAACGCCGACGGCGTTTTGCAGACCGAAGCCGACTGGGCCGTGGTTCCCACGCGGGTCTGCCGCGGGGCCTCGATTGGCTCCGGGGCCGTCATCCTCTGCGGCGTGACGATCGGCGCGGGGGCGCTGGTGGGCGCCGGGGCGGTCGTCACCCGCGATGTGCCGGCGCGCGGCGTCGTGGCGGGCAACCCGGCGCGGCGCCTGCGGTCGCTCGACGACGAGCCGGCTTCCGAGCATGGGAGCGTGCCCTTGGTGGATCTCGCGCGGCACAATCGCTCGATCGGGCCGGAGCTTGCCCGCGCGCTCGACGACGTCGTGTCGCGATCGGAGTTCATTCTGGGAACGGACGTCGAACATTTCGAGCGGGCCTTCGCGCAATACGTCGGCACGCGGTTCTGCGTCGGACTCAACAGCGGCACGTCCGCGCTGCACCTGGCGCTTTTGGCCTGTGGCGTCGAACCGGGCGACGAGGTCGTCACCACGCCGCACAGTTGGATCAGCACCTGCTGGGCCATCAGCTACGTGGGAGCCAGGCCCGTCTTCGTCGACGTCGACGCGACCAGCTACAACATCGATCCGGCGCTGGTCGAGCGGGCGATCACGCCTCGCACCAAGGCGATCTTGCCGGTACACTTGTATGGCCAGGCTTGCGACCTGGACGCTCTCACGCGGATTGCCGCGCGGCACGGCCTGCCGCTGGTGGAGGACGCGGCGCAGGCCCAGGGGGCGATGTTCGGCGGCCGGCGCGTCGGCTCGTTCGGCCGGGCGGGCTGTTTCAGCTTTTATCCCGGCAAGAACCTCGGCGCCTTCGGTGAGGCGGGGGCCGTCGTCAGCGACGACGAGGCGATCGCCTCGCGCATCCGTCAGCTTCGCGACCATGCCCAGCAACAGCGACACCAGCACGCCGAGATCGGCTATAACATGAGGATGGAGGCGATTCAGGCAGCCGTGTTGGACGTCAAGCTGCCGCATCTGGACGCTTGGAACGCCGCTCGGCGGCGGCACGCGGGCCTTTATGCCCGGTGGTTGGCCGACGTTCCCGGATTGCGGCTGCCCACCGTCGCCTCGCGGGCCGATGCCCACGTTTGGCACCTCTACGTGGTGCTGCTGCCGGAGGTCGATCGCCAACAGGTGCTAGACAAGCTTGCGAGCCAGGGAATTGCCTGCGGCGTACACTACCCGACCTTGATTCCTTTCCAGCCGGCCTACGCGCACCTCGGTCATCGGCCGGGCGATTTCCCGGTCGCCGAAGACGCGGCGCGCCGTTGCCTCTCGCTGCCCATGTTCGCCGAACTCAGCCAGGCGCAGGTGGAGCGCGTCGCGTCCGTGCTGCGAGCGGTCCTGTGAAGCGGCGACGTGGACAGTCACCTATTGCCGATTGACTCGCCTCATATATATACTGCACGCGGCCAAGAATGAGACATTTTGTCACGAGAAGGTGGTGGCTGGTGGCAGAGCGTAAGCGATGCCCCGGCTACATAGCGACCGGGGCATCGCTTAGGCTCTGCCCCAGCCACCGCCCGTTCCGTCGAAGCGACAGCGTCGGCCCTGGTGCTGGTGCCGCCCGATCTTTCGGTCGGCGGATTACTGCTATCGTGAGCGTGAGGGCGCATGAGTCCCTTCGACGACCATATCCCGCTCTTGAAACCGTGGATCGACGACGACGAACTTCGGGAGGTCGAAGCGGTTCTGCGCTCGGGCTGGATCAGCCAGGGATCCAAGGTCAAGGAATTTGAAGACCGACTTGCCGCCTGGGTGGGTGCGCCGTGGGCCGTCGCCACCAACTCCGCGACGTCGGCGCTGCACCTGGCATTGCAACTCTCTGGATTGCGGCGCGGCGAAAAGGTCATCGTCCCGGCGCATACCTGCATGGCGACGGTCAACGCGGTGTTCCTCGCGGGAGGATTGCCCGTCTTCGCCGATATCGACCCAAGCACGTTCAACATGGGGCCCGCCGACGCCGAGGCGGTGCTCCATGACGAAGTCCGAGGCATGGTGGTCGTCCACCAGGTCGGGCTTGCCGCCGACTTGGATGGCTTTCGAGAGCTGGCGCGGCGCCGCGAACTGTTCATCGTCGAGGACGCCGCCACCGCGCTGGGCGCGAAGTACCGCGGAGCGTACCTCGGCGCCCACGGCCATCCGACGGTCTTCAGCCTGCACCCGCGGAAAATGATCACGACCGGCGAGGGAGGGATGCTGATGCTCTTTCAGCAGGAGTGGAACGAGCGGGCGCGGAGGCTGCGATCGGCCGGCGCGAGCATTTCCGACGTCGAGCGCCATCGAGCTTTGGGCACGCTCGATCAAACCTATCCCGAGCCGGGCTACAATTACCGGCTCACCGACATTCAAGCCGCCGTGGGCGTCGCGCAACTGCGCAAATTGGAGCGAATGCTCGACATGCGAACGTCGCAAGCGGCGTTCTACGATCGGCGGCTCGCCGAAGTGGACGAAGTGCGCACCCCCTACGTTCCGCCCTACGCGACGCATGGTTACTCCTCTTATTGCATCACGATTCCCCGCGCCGGCGGCGACGCGATCGGCGACATCTTGCGACACATGGCCCAGCACGGCGTATCGTGCCGCCGAGGTATCCGGTCGTTGTGCCGCGAGCCTTATTTCGAGCAATCCGCGCGGCACATCCCGCTGCCCAACACCGACCGCGTGGCGAGGCAAACCATGTTCCTGCCGATCTTTCCCGGGCTCGAAGAGCCGCGGCAGCAGCGCGTGGTGGATGAGCTGAAAAAGGCGCTCGCAAAGTACGCGTAGCGCCACGGGGGTTGACGAAACGTCCGGGAAAGGTCAAGACTAAAATTGTGGCGAGTCGAGATCTGTGTTGACATGCGTACATGGAAGGCGTAGAATCAGGGTTGCTTTTCCACTAATCAGGCACCCCACGGCCATCAATCATGTCCGGCTTCGGTCTTGCGAAAACCCCCGACGACAGCAAATTCCGGGAGCTGGTGCTCTATATTTGCCGCATGTCCGAAGGCGATGCGCCATTTGGCGCTGTCAAGCTGAACAAGCTCCTTTTCTACGCCGACTTTCTAGCCTATCGGCAGCTCGGCCACGCCATTACCTGGCATGTTTACCAGAGGCTTGAGAACGGACCAGCACCTAGACGCCTCCTTCCGATTTTGGAAAAAATGGAGGATCGAGGCGACATTGCGACGGGCGAGGTGCGATACCACGGGTTCATACAAAAGCGAACGTGCGCCCTCCGCGAGCCTGATTTGTCGCGGTTTACCGGCGAAGAAATCGCCTTGGTCGATGGGTTGATTGCAGACTGCTGGGGAAAAAACGCCAAAACGATGAGCGAAATGTCTCATGCCTTCAGGGGATGGAGCCAGGCGAGAGACGGCGAGAACATCCCGTACGAAATCGCGCTTCTGCAATTCGAGAAGCCGACTGAAGCCCAGCTCGACCAAGGTGTGGCGATGGCCGATGAACTTCGGGCATTGGCTGGGGAGTGCGCGGATGATGACGATTAGGGGCGTCACACGCCACGAAAAATTCGCGGCAAGCGTCGCTCGCCTCGTCAAGAAAATCCCGCGGATCAACGAAATGGTTGAAGCGGCGATTTGGTCAATCGCTCGCGATCCCGAGGGGGACGGCGTAAGAAATGCGCTCGTTGGCGTCTGGCAGGCGACGATCATTACAGGGGACTCCCCACATTCTCCAAGGGTCATCTTGTTCTACACGTTCTCTCGCCGACTCGTGCATTTCCTCACCGTCAAGCTGGATACCTCCAAATCGAACTAGCACGTAGGTATCACCCCAGAACCCGCCGCGCAAGCGTATCGTCTTTCTGGTGACGACGTCGATCGCCTTGGTACTCTGGATCGGGTTCCTCGTGGTGATGGCCTCAAAACGACGTGTATCAACCGGCCAACTCCGGCCGGTCCTTGAAATACCGCAGCGCCTCCGGATTGGCCAGCGCATCGGCGTTGCGCACCGCTCGGCCGTGGATCACGTCGCGGATCGCCAATTCGACGAGCTTGCCACTGCGGGTGCGTGGAATGTCGGCCACCGCCAGCACCTTGGCCGGCACATGCCGCGGTGTCGTGTTACGGCGGATATGGTCTTTGATCCGGCGTATCAGTTCGTTATCGAGCACAAGACCGTCGCGGAGCTTGACGAACAGCACCACCCGCATGTCGCCCTCCCACTCCTGGCCGACGACGATGCTCTCCAGCACTTCGGGCATTTGCTCGACCGGGCGATAGATTTCGGCCGTGCCGATCCGTACGCCGCCGGGGTTCAAAACGGCGTCGGAGCGGCCGTAGATCACCATGCCGCCGCGCTCGGTCAACTCGGCGAAGTCGCCGTGGCGCCAGACGCCGGGAAACCGTTCGAAATACGTCTGGTGGTAAATGGAACCTGGATCGTTCCAAAAACCCAGCGGCATCGAGGGGAACGGGGCTGTGCAGACCAATTCGCCCTTTTGGCCTTCGACCGGCCGGCCCGCGTCGTCGAACACTTGCACGTTCGTTCCCAACGTGCGGCATTGCAACTCGCCCCGATAGACCGGCCCGATCGGGTTGTCGCTGACGAAAAAACCGCACAGCTCGGTGCCGCCGGAAATGCTCGAAAGCCGCACGTCGCGCTTGATCGCCCGGTAGACGTAATCGAAGTTTTCGCCGTTCAAGGGCGATCCGGTCGAAAGGATGGCGCGCAGCGACGATAAGTCGTGGGTCTTGATCGGTTCGAGCCTCACCTTCTCGATCGTCGAGAGGTACTTGGGACTGGTGCCGAATACGGTGAGCCGCTCCCGTTCGGCGAGGTCGAAGAGCACGTCGAGCTTGGGCGCCAGTGGCGAACCGTCGTAAAGCACCACCGCGCAGCCGACCGCCAGACCGCTGACGAGCCAGTTCCACATCATCCAGCCGGTGGTCGTGAAGTAGAACAATCGGTCGTCGCGCGTCAGGCCGCCGTGCAGAACGTGTTCCGTAAGGTGCTTGAGCAGGATGCCGCCGGCCGTGTGGACGATGCACTTGGGCGGCCCGGTCGTGCCCGACGAATAGAGAATGTACAGTGGGTGGTCGGCGGGAAGCTGCGCAAACGCGATCGGGCCGGCCGAAGCGTCGGCCAGAAAGCGATCCCAGGGGACGGCATCGGGGAGCATGCCGAGATCCAGACGCGGCGCGTCGAGATAGGGGACGACCACGACGCGCTCGATCGAATCGGTGCGCTCAAGGATTTCGCGTACCCGTCGCAACGTATCGATGCGGCGCCCGTTGTCGATGGCGCCGTCAACGGTGAACAGCACCTTGGGCCCGATCTGACCGAAACGGTCCAAAACGCCCTGCGTGCCGAAGTCGGCCGAGCAGCTTGACCAGATCGCCCCCAGGCTGGCCGCGGCGAGCATGGCGATCACCGCCTCGGGAATGTTGGGCAGGTAGCCGGCGACGCGATCGCCCGGTTCCACGCCCAGTGCTTTCAACGCTTGCGCGGCGCGTGCGACGGCGTGGCCCAGTTCCCGGTAGCTGATCGCCGTCCGCCGCCCGCTTTCGTGTACGAACACGAGGGCTTCGCGGTCGTCGTGGAAGCGGAGCAGGTTCTCGGCGAAATTCAGCCGCGCGCCGGGAAACCAGCGTGCGCCCGGCATGCGGTCGAAGTGCTCGACGACCGTATCGTAACGGCGGCCGGCCACGACGCCGCAAAAGTCCCAGACGGCGGCCCAGAATGCTTCCGGCTCGTCGTTCGACCAGCGGTACAACGCGGCGTATTCGGACATCGCCGGATGACCACGATCAGCCACGAACCGCATGAACGCGGTCAGGTTCGAGCGGGCGACCTGGTCGGCGCTGGGTTGCCAGAGGATTGGGGTCATGGATTCTTATACCGCACGCGGCGGTGAATGCGACGTCCGCCGAACGTGGGATGGCCTTCCTAGGCCGTCTCCCGAACGGAGTTGACGGCGGCGACGGCCTAGGAACGCCGTCCCACGACGGGCCGCGCGCGGTACAGTCTGCGCCACCGTCGTAATCGTTCCGAGCCGAGGTTCGTGGTTTTTCGCCCAGGCAAACACCGTATCGTTTACGCCACGAAAGTCAATAACCATGCGCGTCGTGAGGGGCAAATTATCAAGGGACAAATTATGTTTTACATTTCCCGGGAGGAGATCTATACTGCCCACGGTTGGAAACTTGAGCTTGCGGAAACCAAAAGGGAGATTGACGATGACACCGAAAAATGGCGTTTCCAATGGGAGGGAACCGAAGACCAGGGAACCGAAGACCAGGGAACCGAAGACCAGGGAAACAGAGGCGATCCTCTACCAGTTCAAGCTGACCCTGCTCGACGTCAAGCCGCCGATCTGGCGGCGCATCCAGGTCTGGAATTGTACGCTGGACAAGCTCCACGAACACATCCAGACGGCGATGGGCTGGACCAACTCGCACTTGCATCAGTTCAAGATCGACGATCGGCTTTATGGCGACCCGCTGTTGATGGAGGACAATTTCGAGACGTTGGAATACGTCGATTCGACGTCGACGGAGCTACGCCTGATCCTGCCGAAGGGCGGCCAACGGCTTCGGTTCAGCTACGAGTACGATTTCGGCGATGGCTGGGAACACGAGGTGCTTTTCGAGGGCTGCCCGAATTCCGAGCCCGGCAAGCGATACCCGGTTTGCCTCGAAGGCGAACGCTCATGCCCTCCCGAAGATGTCGGTGGCGTTGACGGCTACGCCGAATGCCTCGCAGTTCTGGCTGACCCCAAGCATGACGAGCACAAGGAGATGCGGAAATGGGTTGGCGGCGAGTTCCACGCGGAAAGGTTCGATCCGGCCGCCGCGACCAAGACGATGCTGAAAGGGCTGCCCGATTGGCGGAGGATCGGCATCAACGCGTAATCCGTGCTAGAACGGCACCAGCAGGCCCAGGTTGAACCAATGGGCTTGGGCGTTGAACGTGCTGTTGGAGAAGTCGCCGCCGGCCAGGGCGCTGGTACCGACGTGGCGGGTGGGTCCGAACGAATACTGGTACGAGGCGTTCAGCCAGGCGCGTCCCACGCGGCGGCTGTGCCCGACGCTGAACGTGTTCAGCAACACGCCGTCGGTGAACGGGTTCAAGGTCGAATTGGGCGTCGGGCTGCTGTGGTACACGTAGCCCAGCCGCCAGGTCGAATAATTGCTGGGCAAAAACTCATAGCCCAGACGCATCGAAACCGTGTCGCGCCAGTTCATGGGAAAGCTCTGGTGGATGGTCGGCCCCGCCAGGGCTCCGACCATCGGGTTCGTGGGGTTGGTCAGGGTCAGGCCGACCTGGTTGAAGGAGTTCTTCCAGTCGTACCAGATGACGTCGGCCGCGATGCGGTGCCGCGACGAAATGCTGTGCATGAAGCCAAACGCGAGTGACCTCGGCCAGTTGATGTTGGTTTGCGAGTTGAATCCGCTGAAGATCGGGGAGGGGGCCACTCCGTAAATGTTGGCATTCATGTTGCCGTTCTCGCGCAGCCGGGTCATGCTGGTGAAGGTCATGCCCAGCGTCGTGCGCCGGTTCAGCTTGTACTGCAAGCCGACCGATCCGGTGGGGGCCACGTTGGTGCCCTGCAAGTCGATGATCGCCGGCACACCCCGCAGCGCGCCGCTTTGCATGTAGAAGGGGCCTTCGAGGTCGGTGTGGCCGAAGGCGATGCCGCAGGTGCCGCCGATCGAGAGCCGGTCGTTCACGCGGTAGGAGAGGCCGGGCAAGATTTTTCCCAACGCGCCGATCGAGCGGTACTTCTGGGGCCCGGCGAACGAGTTCTGAAAGTTGTAATTGGCGCCGAAGCCGGCGGGCGCGAACGCGCCGACGCCCCAGGCCCAGTTGCCGTCGGCGCTCTTCTTGATGAAGGCCAGTTCGGGCAAGGGCATCGGCTGCACGTCGGCATGGACGTTGTTGGGCTTGAGGTCGGTGTAGGTGACATCGGTGACCAAGGTGTCCACGTCGGCCTCCACCAGGCCCCTGCCGCCGACGTTGACCATGGCGCCGGGGTTGTCCAGCAGGATCGCGCCGTTGTCGGCGAAGCCCAGGTTGGTGCCGCCGCGGCCCGTCGAGATGGCGCCGACTCCGTCGCGGATCACGCCGTCGGCCCAAGCCCGACCGTGCGGGCAAACGGCCCACGCGCACACGAGCACCGTGACGATCCTGAACGTCTTCATGTTCGATTCTCGCAAACAAGGCAGCGGCGACGACCGCGTATGAAAAATCGGGGCTACGCAAAGTTGGATCGTCCCCTTCATCGTGCAACTTCGACAGATCCCGCAGCCGCCGCAACGTGTACCCAGGCCGCAAAGTCGGAGCGATGCTTGGGACGCCGCCGGCACACCAACCCGCGGCGCAAGCTGCGGGGGTTCGTCGCGGCCCACGAGTGAGGCAGGGTACATTTCAAACGTAATGCACCGACGTTGCGCAGCAACGGCGGTGCCGCGCGAAAAAACGCGAGGCAAAAAAAAACTGGCAAAAACGTACCTGTACCGACAAGGAAATCCGTCTCGGCGGATTGCCCGGACGTCGATGCGTTAAGGCTTGGTCATCGTGTCGGCCCGTCGTGCCCCTACGCCCCGAGGCTTTCGTAGGGTAAAGGGACGGTTTTGCCAGTTTTTTTCCGCGTCGCGCGCGCCCCGAACTTACCGCGGCTCGCCTCGGTCGCCGCGCGCTTGGCGGCCGCCTCGTTGTCTTGTGACGCCCTACCCATCCCTCCGGGCTAAATTTCCGGCCGCGGGGAGTGGAGGCGTCAAAGGTATGACAACCGGTAAACTCCGCGCAGCTTCACGGTTCCGCGGGGAACGCACTGCGCGCGCTGGCTAACCCGGATTATTCATGGTCCCGTAGCTGGCCTCGAAAGAAGTCAGGCCGTGGACGCGAGTTACGCCAGAATTCTTGCGAATTCTGCTACAGCACAGTGCGCGAGTTCCTCCCCGGACCATGAATAATCCGGGCTAAGCGATGTCCGGCAGGGCGCGGAACGCCACGCAGGGCGTTCCCTACAGATGAACGGCGCAGGGCGTTGTTTTGCAAGCTACGCTTCATGGTTGCCGTTTTGTTCACTATCCCACCCCGCCCCATTCAAGTTCCGTTCGTTGAGGATCTCCGCACATGCGCGACCCCAGCCATGACCTACCGGTTGCGAAACGGAAACCGCCGGCCCACCTGCCGACCGCGCTTTGCCCGCCGCGGCTCTTGTTCGAAATGCTTTACCGGCCACTGAAGTTTCTCGTCGACGTCGGCGCGAAGCACGACCTGGTGCGCCTGGGCTGGATGGGTTCACCGTTTTACCTGGTGACCGAGCCCGAATTGGTGCGGCAGATGCTGGCCGACCCCAAGCGGTTTCAGAAGGGCTTGATGTTCAAGAAGCTGCAGATGGTGCTCGGCAAGGGACTGGTGACGCTCGACGGCAAGGATTGGATCGACGCGCGCCGCCGCGTGCAGCAGGCCTTTAGCCGCGGCATGCTCCACGAACAGCAGGAGATCGTGATCCGCCACACGCAGGCCATGCTCGAGCGCCTGGCGGGCGAAGCGGCCCGAGGCCCGGTCGATCTCGATTCGATCACCACCGAACTGATGCTGCGGGTCGCCCTGGAGTTGCTGTTCGGGACGACGCCCGACCTGATCGACCTCGATGAGGCGCGCCACGCCGTCGACGTCTGCAACGAGTACGCGCGCTACCGGATGTGGTCGCTGGTGCCTGAATCGTGGAACACGCCGCGCAAAGGCCGCTTTCTGGCGGCGCTGAACTGCCTGGAAGCCATCGTCAGCCGGGTGATCGACGAGCGCCGCCGCGAGACTCAACTCCAGCGCACGCGGCGCTGCGACGCGCTCTCGCTCTTGTTCGAGGCCGGTTTCGACGGCGTCGAGCTGCGTGACCACGTCATGACGATGTTCGTGGCGGGACACGAGACGACGGCCGGCAGCCTGGCGTTTCTGCTGGGGCTGTTGGCTCGCCACGGCGAAGTGCAAGACCGGTTGCACGACGAAGTGCGCGGGCTGCCGGACTCGACGGTGCCGCTGGACGCGGTCCCCTGGACGGAAGCCATCTGGAAAGAAACACTCCGTCTCTACCCGTCGGTGCCGATGCTCGACCGCATGGCCACCGAGGACGTGGCCTTGGGCGAGTACGCGATTGAAGCGGGGTCCAACCTGATTTGGAGCCCTTACGTCATGCATCGCAAGTATTTCGAGCATGCCGAGCGCTTCGACCCCGCGCGCTTCCTGAGCGGCGGGAAATTGCGCCCAGGCTCGTTCGTACCCTTTGGCGAGGGTCCGCGGATGTGCATCGGCAAGCCGCTGGCGGACATGGAGGGGCTGACGATCACCGCCCTGTTCGCGCGGGCCTTCCGCATCGAGCCGGCCGACGGCGCCGAATTGACGGTGCGGCCGATGATCACGCTGCGGCCTCGAAACGGCTTCCACGCGCGGCTGACTCCGCGCGAGGCGGCGTGCGAGACGGAACGCGCGTTGGCCTTAGCGACTCCTGAGTGAGAGGGGCGGGGGGCGGGGGGCGGAGCGGAGACGCGGGGACACGGGGACGGTAAGAGAGGAAGAGGGGCAGAGGGGAACGATTGCGCATTGAGAACTGAAGAAACACCACTCACCACTCACCACTCACCACTCACCACTCACCACTCACCACTCACCAATGACCCCTGACCAAAGCAAACAGTTCGTCAAGCGGCTTTACGATGAGCTCATTGACGGTGTGCGCCTCGATCTTTTGGACGAGATTGTCGATCCCGAGTTCGTCGATCACACGCCCCTGCCGGGGTTGTCGAGCGATCGCGAGGGGCTGAAGCGGCGGTTACTGCTGCGCCGCGACGCCTTTCCCGATTTTCGCTCGGCGATCCTGGACCTGGTGGTCGAGGGAGAGAAGGTCGTGGCCATGATGACCTCGACGGGCACGCACCGGGGATCTTTCCTGGGCGTGCGGCCGACCGGCAAGCGCGCGACGATCATGGAGATTCACCAGCTTCGGATTCGGGAAGGCCGGCTGCTTGAGTTCTGGGGCCTCCCCGACTTGTTCGGGCTGTTCGTCCAGCTTGGCGTGGTGTCACCGCCCTGGGAAAGGATCAAGGATGAAGGCGGAAGGATGAAGGCGGAAGGATGAAGGCGGAAGGATGAAGACCATTGAAGGGGCGGTCATGAAAGTTCAAGGTGAGGACGAGCCACGATCCATTCAAGAACAGCCAAGGGATCTGCGCGAGCGGACGAAGGCGCTCGCGCTGCGAATCATCCGCATGTTCACGGCGCTGCCGAAGTCGAGTGTCGCCCAGGTCATCGGCAATCAGGTGCTCCGCGCGAGAACTTCGGTCGGCGCCCATTATCGCGAAGCCGTCCGAGCTCGTTCGCCGCGCCTTCATCCTTCATCCTTCATCCTTCAAACGTGAGCTATTCTTTCTTCGTCACAGCCCCTGATTACACCCCAAACGGTCCCTGATAGCCCCCATCCGTCCATCCCGCGAGCCTTGCATGAACACCAGCACGTGCGTTTTTCCACCGGCCGCCCCGGCGGTCGTCCTTGCACCGGCGACCGGCCATCCGGCCACCTCGGCGACGTTTCCCAACGAAGGATTGCCGTCGCCCGAGTGGATCGGCGAGGAAATCTCCCCGGTGCTGAACATGACGCTCAGCCCGCGCCTGGAGTACTGGGCCTCGCGGTACGCCGAAGTCGGCAAGCGGAACATTTACCTCTGGAAGTGGTGCCGCCAGGGCGTCGAGATCACCACCTTGCCCTGCGTGGTGCGCGAGCTGCGCGACGAAGTCGGCGATACGCGCGTGTTGGGCATCATGCTCGACGTGCTGCTCGACGACGTGGCCGACCGTAAAGGCGACGAGCGGCTCTTGGAAAAGCTGCTGAGCTTGTCGTTCGACGCCCCGCCGCCCGACTTCTCCGATTTTCCGTCCGACAAGCGAGCCTACGCGGAGTTGACGGTGGAAGTCTGGGAAGAGATCAAGGCCCGCGCCGCGCGGTTCCCGCTCCACGCCGAGTACGCCAGGCTGCTGCGCTACGACTACCTGCAATTGTTCAACGTGATGCGCTATTCGCACCTGGTCAACGAGAACCTGTCGCTGCTGAACATGGCGGAGCACGAGCTCTACACGCCGCACAACATGCACATGATCGTCTCGGCCACGCTCGACCTGATGTGCTCGCCCAATTTCGACGGCGACGAGCTGGGGACGCTGCGCGACCTGATGTGGCACGCCCAGTGCATGGGCCGCGTGGGCAACCTGGTCACGACCTGGGAGCGCGAGCTGGCCGACGGCGACTACACCAGCGGCGTCTACGCCCACGCCTTGGCCGGCGGCGACGTGACCCTGGCGCAGCTCCGCGCCAACGACCGCGAGCGGATCCGCGCGGGAGTCGTGAGCGGCGGGCACGAGCGGCACTTCCTCGATTCCTGGCACGAGCACCGCCGCTACCTGCTCTCCAAGGCGCCCCTGATCCGCTCCTTCGATTTCGGCCTCGTCATCAAGGGACTCGAGCGGCTGATTTGCTTGCACTTGGGGAGCCGCGGCTACAAGTGATGTTCCAAAGATACTCCCAACGCATGTTGCAGCGGCTCGGTCCACACTACATCCTCTGGATGATGGTGGTCACGCGCCTGGGCGGTTCGGTCGGCGGGCTGCTGGTGCTGTACTACGTGCAACTGACCTTGACGCTGCGCGACGTGGTGCGCGTGCATTTCGAGGTCGTGGCCCTGTCGTCGGTCGGCGTGGCCGTGACCTTGACGGTGTTCTACGGCTTGTGGGAAACGCGACACCTGCGGCGAGCGCTGGCGGCGCTCGGCGAGGGGCGGCCGGTCGAAGCGCCGCTGGCACGCGAGGCGGGCCGCGAGGCCGTGATCTTCGCCGGCCGGCACCATCTGGCCGAAAGCTGGCTGGTGCCCGCCACGACCTTGGCGCCGCTCTTGATCTTCCTCAAGCTGGTCGACGACGTTCCGGTGTCAGTGCTGGTCAACGTCACGATGGCGGGCTTCATGGGCACCGTCATGGCCCTGATGTCGACCTACTTCCTGATCTCGTCCTTCATGCGGCCTGTGGTCGGCCACCTGATCAAGCACGGCATCGCGATCGATTTCGACGCGATCCCCGTCGGCTACCTGCGCAGCCGGTTCAACGTCTGCTTCTCGCTGATCATCATGACCACGGTCGTGATGATCGGCACCCTGGCACGGCAACGCGCCACCGACTTGGTCGAGCACCCCACGGCCCAGCTCGCGGCGTTGGCCAGCCTCCGCACCCACACGTCCGGCATCAGCATCGCCGCGGTGGCCATCGGCGTCGTGTTCTCGACGATCCTGGCCCAGTCGGTGGCGGTGCGGGTCGGCTCGTTGGTCGATTCGATGAAGCAGGTGCAGGCCGGCGACCTCACCGTTCGTTTGACCCCCACCGGCAACGACGAAATCGACGTCGTCACCCGCCAATTCAACGCGATGGTCGGCCAACTCGACCACAACGACCACACGATCCGCGATCTGAACGTGAACCTCGAGCGCAAGGTCAAGCAGCGCACGCGGCAATTGTCGAAGAAGAAGCGGCAACTGCAGGCCTCGCTCAACCAGCTCCAGGAATACGACCAGCTCAAAACGCGGTTCTTCTCGAACGTCAGCCACGAGCTGCGCACGCCGCTGACGATGATCCTGGCGCCGATCGAGGAGATCATCAGCAAGCGGCGAGGAGATCTCGGGGGCGAGATGTCGTACATGCTCGACGCGGCCCTGGTCAACGGCCGCCGGCTGTTGGACCTGATCAACCGGCTGCTCGAATTCTCGAAGCTTGAGGCCGGGAAATCGCGGCTGAACCTCTCGGGGGTCGACCTGGGACAGTTGATCGGCGAGCTGGTCTCGGTGGCGGCGCCCTTGGCCAGGCAACGGCAGGTCGAGTTGACGTTCGAATGCCCCACCGGCTTGCCCGTCATCGGCGCCGACGCCGAGAAGCTCGACTCGGCGGTCACCAACCTGCTCTCGAATGCCTTGAAGTTCACCCCGCCGGGCGGCACGGTGACGGTCACGGTGGGCGGCCGGGAGGGCCGCATCCGCGTCGAGGTTCGCGACAGCGGCATCGGCATCGCGGAGGCCGATCACGCGCGGGTCTTCGAGCGCTTCGTGCAGATCGACGGCTCGACCTCGCGGCGTTACTCGGGCACGGGCCTGGGGTTGGCGCTGGTCAAGGAGCTCGTCGAGATGCACGGCGGACAAATGGGCCTGGAAAGCGCGGTCGGCCGGGGATCGACGTTCTCGTTCGAGCTGCCGATCACGGAGCCGCCGAGCGAGGCGCAGCGGCAGGCCTCGGCGCTTTCCCGTTCGTGCCGCTTCGCCGACTTGGAGGTTTGCGACCCCGAACAGGCCCAGCCGGACGCCGCGCCGACGGCGCCGGCCGGCGCGGCGCGGGTGCTGGTGGTCGACGATACGCCGGAAATGCGGCGCTTGATCGCATCGGTGCTCGCCGACCAGTACCATGTGCTCACGGCCGGCGACGGCGACGAGGGAACGCGGCTGGCGCTGGCGCACCTGCCCGACTTGATCATCTCCGACGTGATGATGCCCGGTGTCGATGGCCACGAGTTCTGCCGCCGCGTCAAACAGAACCCAGCCACCGCGCGAATTCCCTTCGTGTTGCTGACCGCCAAGGCCGACCGCTCGATGAAGATCGAGGGCTTGGACACGGGGGCCGACGATTACCTGGTCAAGCCCTTCGACGCCGAGGAGTTGCGGGCCCGCGTCCGCTCGCTGTTGCGCGTGCGCCTGTTGGACCGCAAGCTCGACGAGCGCAACGCCGAGCTGGAGGCGGCCCTGGATAGGGTGTTGAAAATTTGGTCTTGACAGGGAAAGTTTTTCACGAAGGTTTTGTGTCGTCTGGATCGCTGCCGCCGGCGAATGCTAGCCGGCGACGACTCAACGATGAGACGCCGAAGGTCAAACGCCGGAGCGTCTCGAACGTTTTGACGCGCATCGCGCTCAACGCCTCGCGTACAAAGTCCGTTGTCAGTTGCGCCGTCGCCAACGGTAATAGCAGCAAGCTCGGTCCCAGTTCGCGCAAGGGGCCACGCTCCGAGAACTGTTTGTATTTGCCGAACAG
>DATKSN010000351.1:0-20427 GCA_035531595.1 Pirellulales bacterium
CTAGCCCGGATTATTCATGGTCCCGTAGCTGGCTTCGCAAGAAGTCAGGCCGTGGACACGAGTTACGCCAGAATTCTTGCGAATTCTGCTACAGCACAGTGCGCGAGTTCCTCCCCGGACCATGAATAATCCGGGCTAGTGGCTACCAGTGGTTCGATGGGTGTCGCCAGGCCGATCGCGTCGCGTGGAAGTTCTGGATTCTACTGATGAACGAGATGCTTGCCGAATGAACGAGATGCTTGCCGAGGAAATTCTCCGGCGCGTCGACGAAGCCACGGCGTTGTATCACCGCCTGGTCATCGTCGTGGCCCCTCAGCGCGAGGGAAAGACGACTGCATTGCGCGCCGTCAGCCGGGCGACCGGCGCCCCGTTGATCAATGTCGGACTGGAACTCTCGCAACGCCTTTTGGAACTGACGACCAAACAACGATTATACCAGGTGCCCCGCATCCTTGACGCGATCGCGGATGCCACGGCGGGAGCATTGGTTTTGCTCGACAACTTGGAAGTCCTTTTCGACTCCCAATTGCGGGTGGATCCGTTACGTTTGCTACTTGGGCTGGCACGACGCCGTACGATTGTCGCCGCATGGAACGGCCGGATCGAACAGGGTAAGCTGTGTTACGCCCAGCCCGGTCATCCGGAGCGCCGCGCGTACCCGGTAAAGGATTTTCTGATCGTCGAGGCGGCGACGCCTACCGTGAACTTCTCGGAAACACAAGACGACCGAACATGAAGTACCGGGATCTGATCCAATTCGAGCCGATCGAGAGTGTAGTGCAGTTGCGCGACGCCGATGCCGACGAATCGGCGCGGCGGCTCGTGAGCACCTACGTCATTTCCGATGAAATGGCCGAGCGTCTCACGGGCCTGGTGATCCCCCAGCTCAGGTTCGACCAGCCGGGGGACAACAAGGCGCTCTTGGTCGTCGGCAACTACGGCATCGGCAAGTCGCACCTGATGTCCGTGATTTCGGCGCTGGCCGAGCGAGAGGAAATGGCCGAGTGCCTGACCAACGAATCCGTGGCGAAGGCCGCCGTTTCCATCGCCGGCAAATTCAAGGTGGTGCGCACCGAAATCGGCTCGACGACCATGTCGCTACGCGAAATCCTGGTTGCCGAGCTTGAAGAGCGACTGGCTTCGATGGGCGTGACGTTCAGCTTTCCCGACCAGGCGCCCAACAACAAGCGCGCCTTCGAGGACATGATGCGGGCTTTTCACGCCGTCCATGGCGATGAGGTGGGCTTGCTGCTCGTCGTCGATGAACTGCTCGATTTCCTGCGAACACGCAAGGACCAGGAGATCATCCTCGACTTGAATTTCCTGCGCGAGATCGGCGAGGTGTGCAAAGACCTGAAGTTCCGCTTCGTGGCGGGCGTTCAGGAGGCGATTTTCGACAGCGCGCGTTTTGGCTTCGTCGCCGAAAGCGTGCGCCGCGTCAAGGACCGCTTCGAGCAAGTTTTGATCGCGCGCCGCGACGTCAAGCACGTCGTGGCCCAGAGACTGCTCAAGAAAAACGCCCACCAGCTCTCGCAAGTACGTGAATACCTGGCGCCGTTTGCGCGCTGCTATGGGCGAATGAACGAACGGATGGACGAGTTCGCGCGGCTTTTCCCGGTCCACCCCGATTACATCGACACCTTCGAACGGGTGACGGCGATCGAGAAGCGCGAGGTGCTCAAGACGCTTTCGCTGGCGATGAAGAAGCTGTTGCCGCGCGAGTTGCCCGATTCGTACCCTGGGCTGGTCGCCTACGACGGCTACTGGACGACGCTCACGGAGAACCCGTCTTTCCGGGCGGTCCCCGACATCCGCGCGGTGATCGATTGCAGCCAGGTCCTCGAATCGCGCGTGGACCAGGCGTTCCCGCGCCCAGCCTACAAGCCGATGGCCCGCCGGATCATCCACGCGCTGTCGGTACACCGCCTCACGACGGGCGACGTGAATGCCCCGCTCGGCGCCACGGCCGAGGAGCTGCGCGACGGGCTGTGTCTCTACCAGACCGGCATCGAAGAACTGGGGGGCGACCCGGCCGACAACCTCCTGACGCAAGTCGAAACGGTGCTCCAACAGATCAAGACGACGGTCAGCGGTCAGTTCATCTCGCTCAACGCCGGCAATCAGCAGTGGTATCTCGACCTGAAGAAGACCGACGACTACGACGCGCTGATCCAGAAGAAGTCGGAGACGCTCGAACCGGCCCAGCTCGACCGCTACTACTACGAGGCGCTGAAACGCGCGTTGGAGTGTACCGACCAGGCCTACGTGAGCGGATACCGCATCTGGGAGCACGAGCTCGAATGGCTCGATCGCAAGGCGCCACGGCACGGCTATCTGTTTTTCGGGGCGCCGAACGAACGTTCGACGGCCGTTCCGCGGCGCGATTTTTACTTGTATTTCATCCAGCCCCACGATCCGCCGCGATTTGACGACGAGCGGCGGCCGGATGAAGTGTTCTTTCGTCTCACGGGCGCCGACGCCCCGTTCCTCGCGGCGCTACGGAACTATGCGGCCGCGCTCGACCTGGCCTCGACCTCATCGGGGCACGCCAAAGCGACTTACGAGTCGAAGGCATCTGGGTTTCTGCGCGAAATGGGCCGCTGGTTGCAGGAGCGGCTGGCCACCGCATGCGAGGTGACCTACCAGGGGAAGCCCCAACCCATGCTGGCTTGGATCAAGGGAAAGCTCTCGTCGGCCACCGGACCGCGCGTCGCCGTGCGTGACCTGGTGAACGGCGTCAGCTCGATTTGCCTTGCGCCCCATTTCCACGACCAGGCGGCCGAATACCCCACGTTCTCCGTACTGATCACTCGCGGCAACCGGCCACAGGCGGCCGACGACGCGCTGCGCGCGATCGCCGGTCAGCCACGCACGAGGCAGGCCGCCGCCGCGCTCGACGCGCTGGAACTGCTCGACGGCGACAAGTTGGCGCCCTCCCAGTCGCGCTATGCGCGGTACGTAATCGACGTGTTGGGCAAAAAGGGACACGGCCAGGTCGTCAACCGCGCCGAGTTGATACAGGACGTTCACGGCGTCGAGTTCCTTGCGCCGCACCTCTTTCGTCTGGAGCCCGAATGGGCCGTCATCGTATTGGCCGCGCTGGTCTACACGGGCGACGTGGTGCTGGCGATTCCCGGCAAGAAGTTCGACGCGGCGGCCCTCGCCGCGCTCGCCGCCACGGGCGTTGACGAGCTGACCGCGTTCAAGCACGTCGAGCGCCCCGATGCTGCTCAAAAGGCGCTCTTCGGGATGGTCCGCGTCGTGCTCAAGGCGAACGAACTCAAGGCGGCCTTGGCGCCGGGCGGAACACCGGCGACGCCCGCGGAGCTGAAGACGCGGTTCGACGCGCACCTCGACAGCCTGGCGAGCGGCCACGATTCGAACAAGGTGCGCGTCGTGGTGGAGTGAAGATCCACGGCCCACGCGAAACCGGTGATGCCGTCCCATTGGTTTAGGGCGGCAAACGGCACGACATGCAAAAGGCGATCGGCGCGTATTCAACGCGTTCTCGGCTGTTTTAGGGCGCCGAGGGATGTGGTCCCGCTGGCGGGACGGCTGTTGGAGGGGATTGCGGCATGGCGTGACCGCGCTCTTGGCAGATCAGGCAATTGCAGGTGCCTGAGGGGGTGTAATGCCGCAACCCATGCAGTTTTCCCAAATTATCGCGATCAAATCGATGGAAAATCCGTTGAAAGTTTCTCTCCTCGTGGCTCGCCGGGGCCGCTCGCTTGTTCTTTCCCGCAGCGGTGGGCTCAGCGGCAATCTTCGCCCGTCGAATTGCGGTAACCCGAGCGCGACGGTCGGTCCAGGACATATCGGCGAAACCGGGGATTTCGTCTTGCTCCCTTATCGAGCACGCGAACTGGGCCGCGTGCAGTTCAAATTCCTCGCCGTGTTGGCAGTAAGCATTTTTCAGACCATTGAGCCGCTTATCAAGGGCGAACCACGTTCCTTCATGGACGCACAGACCGACGAGGGTATAGTGACGGGTATTGGCGTCCGTCAGTTCTGCCGTGCCCGACGCGTCGACGTAAAGTAGAAACACAAAAAGGAAAAAAATGGAGGCCCGGGCGGGGTTTTAGCCCCAACGTGCCACAGCACTTCCCAGGCCTCAGGTGTGATTGCAAACCCTCCAAGATCGTAGGTTCTATCTGCCCACGAGTCAAGACGGACGTGAAAACGCGCAACGGATTGGCGCGGATCCAGGGCAGCCCATTTGGTGATCGTGCCGTCGATCTTGCACTATACCAAGCGGAGCGAAGTGGTGCTCGACGGTTTCCGCGGATCGGGACGGAGCCGAAAATCCTCTCATTTCCGACCGCGCACAGTATAACCCGCCAGCCAAGCCGGCGAGGACGCGGCGAATCGCCATTCCAGGTGTGGACAACCGTGCATTCGCTCGCTATGATGAACCGCTGAATTGGCTCCGCGTGACAGATGGACGATCCCGCATGCCTACGCCCGCTGACATCAAGCCGAAGCACAAGGCCATCGCCGCCTATTACGAGACACTGCGCGAATTCAGCGACCAGCAAGTCAAGCACGAGGGGGCCGTCGAAACGGCCTTCGGCCGCTTGCTCGCCGAAACGGCCAGGGCGCGCGGGTGGATGCTCGTTCCCAAGCTCCCGCTCAAGCGCGGCGGCAAGAGCATCACACCTGACGGCACGGTCCGCGACGACTTCAACCTCCACCGCGGTTACTGGGAGGCCAAGGACTCCGACGACGACCTCTGGGCCGAGATCCAAAAGAAAACGGCCAAAGGATACCCGCTGACGAACACGATCTTTGAAGACACGCGCCGCGCCGTGCTGTTTCAGAACGGCCAGGAGGCGCTCGACATCGACCTGACCGAGCCGCAAGCGCTGGCCGACTTGCTGAACGCGTTCTACCGCCATACCGAGCCCGACATCGAGGGCTTCGAGCGCGCGGTCGACGAGTTCAAAGAGCGCGTGCCCGAGCTGGCCCAGGCCCTGACCGACAAGATCATCGAGGCGCATCGCGAGAACCGCAAGTTCCAAACGGCCTTCGAGGCGTTCATGGCCCTGTGCCGCGCCGCCCTGAACCCGAACCTGAGCCAGGCCGCGGTCGACGAGATGCTGGTGCAGCACCTGCTCACCGAGCGGTTGATCCGCAAGATCTTCGACAACCCGGAATTCACGCAGCGCAACGTGATCGCCGTCGAGGTCGAGAAGGTCATCGCGGCGCTGGTGAGCAAGAGCTTCAACCGCGACGAGTTCCTCAAATCGCTCGATCGCTTTTACCGGGCGATCGAGGATGCGGCTCGCGTCTTGCAGGAGTTCTCCGACAAGCAGCACTTCCTGAACACGGTCTACGAGCGGTTTTTTCAGGGCTATTCGATCAGGACGGCCGACACGCACGGCATCGTCTACACGCCCCAGGCGATCGTCGACTTCATGTGCGCCAGCGTGGCCGAGGTGCTTGAAACCGAGTTTGGCAAGAAGCTCGGTGACCGCGACGTCCACATCCTCGATCCATGCACCGGGACGGGCAATTTCATCGTCAACCTGCTGCGGCGGATTCCCAAGCGCGACCTACCCCGGATGTACCGCGAGCAGCTTTTCGCCAACGAGGTGATGCTGCTCCCCTACTACATCGCGGCCTTGAACATCGAGCACGCCTACTACGAATTGACGGGCGACTACGAGGGTTTCGAGGGGCTTTGCTTCGTCGATACGCTCGACATGGCCGAGGGACGGCAGATGTCGCTTTTTACCGAAGCGAACACGGCACGGGTCGTGCGACAGAAGAACGCCCCGATCACGGTCATCATCGGGAACCCGCCGTACAACGTCGGCCAGCTAAACGAAAACGACAACAACAAGAACCGCAAGTACGCCATCATTGACGCGCGAATAAAAGGAACCTACGCCAAGGATTCCAACGCGACGCTCAATTCGAAGCTGTATGACCCTTACGTCAAGTTTTTCCGTTGGGCGACCGATCGACTCGAGGGCCGTGACGGGATCGTCTGCTTCGTCAGCAATAATAGTTTTGTCGACCAGATTGCGTTCGATGGTATGCGCAAGCACTTGCTCAAGGATTTTAACCGCGTCTGCCACTTGCATTTGGAGGGAAACGTCCGACAGAATCCAAAGCTCAGCGGGACCGCCTATAACGTCTTTGGGATTCAAGTGGGAGTTGGCATCACCGTCGCTGTTCGTGCGGCAAAGCACGCCGATCCCGGTCTCGAATTCGCCCGATTGGACAAATATCTTCGACGAGAAGCGAAGCTAACGTGGCTGGCGGCACAATCGTCCGCGAGTCAAATTGCCTGGGAACGGCTCCGCCCGGACAGCCGCAATTCGTGGTTGGTTTCGGACAACGCCGCGGAATTCAGCGTGCTCCTTCCGCTCGGGACGAAAGACGCTAAGGCAGGCATTGCCGGTAGCGCGCCGACTGTTTTCAAGACCTATTCTCTCGGCGTGTCGACCAATCGCGACGACGTGGCGTACGGTTTCGACGCACATGCCCTCGCGGATCGAGTCGGGCGTTTTTGTGACGACTTTAATTCGGAACTCGATCGCTACAAGCGGCGCGGCGAGAATCGCGATATCGATGCGTTCCTCGACTACAGCAAGGTCAAGTGGAGCAGGAACCTCAAGAGGTCGCTGAGAAACGAGCAAAGCCTTGATTACGACCCCGACTGCTTTCGAGACGCTCTCTACCGTCCCTTCTCCAAGAGGTTCCTCTACTTCGCGGACATCGCGGTCGACGAGTTGGGGCAAATGCCCAAAATCTTTCCGACCACCGAGAGCGAACGCGAAAACCGAGTGATCGCTCTCACAACATTGGGGTCTGAGAAGCCGTTCATGGCGCTGGCGATTAGGGGCATTTGCGATCTCCATCTTGTTGGGGCCGGAGCCGGCACCCAGTGCTTTCCGTTCTACGTTTATAACGACGACGGCATGAACCGACGTGAGAACCTGACCGATTGGGCTTTGGAGCAGTTCCGTACTCACTACAAGAACAATAAGATCAGTAAATGGGACGTTTTCTACTACGTCTACGGTGTCTTGCACCACGCCGGCTATCGGGAGAAGTTCGCCGATAACCTCAAGCGCGAGCTGCCTCGCATTCCGTTCGCGGACGACTTCAAAGCGTTTGCCGACGCGGGCGAAGCCCTGGCCAAACTCCACCTCGACTACGAGCAACTCGAGCCCTATCCGCTTGAATTGGTCGAAACGCCTGGCGTACCACTCTCTTTCCACGTCGAGAAGATGAAGCTCGCCAAGGACCGCTCGGCCGTGGTAGTGAATCGCTACCTTGCGCTGGCCCGCATCCCGCCCGAGACGTACCGCTACCGCCTGGGAAACCGCAGTGCTCTGGAATGGGTGCTCGACCAGTACCAGGTGAGCGACGACAAGCGCAGCGGCATTCGCTCCGACCCAAATCGGCCTGACGACCCAGAGTACATCGTCCGCCTCGTCGGCCAGATCGTGCGCGTCAGCGTCGAGACCGTGAAGATCGTGGAGGGGCTGCCGGAGATTTGACGTGGCGGCCATTATCGCGACGCAGGAGTTGGATCAAGACCGAAAAGATGGAGGGAGGATGGTGGAATGGGCTTCGAGCTGGGTGGTTATGCTAACAAGCTCGGCAACCGATTCGAAGGAAGGTGGGTCGCTCGTCAGCTCCTACTGCTGATGCAGGAGCGGCTTCGTTCGGTGACCGTTGAGGCGATCGGTGACGACCAGGACGGCGTCGATCTTTGGGTAGAGCATCTCGACCGGCGCCTCGAGGGCCAGCAGTGCAAGGCACGGAACGGAAACAAGGGTGACTGGTCGTTCGCCGACCTGGCGCGCCGTGGCGTGCTGGCATACGCAAAGCAGCAATTGGATCGCAGTGCTGAGCATGAGTTTGCGTTCGTTTCGGCTGTCCCGGCAACTTGGCTCCGCGACCTGTCCCAAAGCGCCCGCGATTCGGCAGGAAATCCTGAGGACTTTTGGGATAACCAAGTTGCCGTCGGTAAGGCGCGGTCGACTGCCTTCCGAGATCTGTGTCGGGTCCTTTCTGTTGATTCGACTGCTCCGGCGGGGCGTGCCGCGGCATATGACTTCCTCCGACGGTCACACTTCCACAGTTTTTCCGACGACCAACATGGACAGGACGAACTGCGGTGCTGGGCCGATTTGTGCGTAGCGGCGGAGCCCGATCTAGTGATCGCGTCGCTGTGTGACTTCGCCGCGGAGCACCCTCGCAAGAAACTGATCGCCAGCGACATGCATGCGTTTCTCAGCGAACGGGGTTTGCAAGCCCGCCGCTTAGTTGGCGACCAACGCACGTCGATCCGAATGGATGAGCTGCGTCAAGATTTCGTCGACTCGATCGAGCCTCACCTGGCGTCGGGCCAAATGATCCCCCGTCCGGAGGCGGATGCGGTCTTTTCAATGCTTGAAACGAATCCGTCGCCTGACGTGGTGATCGTTCATGGGCCAACCGGGTTTGGGAAGTCGGGAGTGTTGTATCAGGTCGCGGAGGGACTGCGCAACCGCCGAATGCCATTCGTCGCGGTTCGGCTCGATCGACGACCACCGCGCGGAACCGCAAGGCAGTTTGGGAAAGACCTTGGTCTTCCTGAGTCCCCGGTCATCTGCTTGGAACAACTCGCCGCGGGTGGGCGGGCCGTGTTGATCCTGGACCAACTTGATTCCCTTCGTTGGACGAGCGCCCACGCGGCGCAGGGGCTTGACGTCTGCAAGGAGTTGGTTCGCGAAGTGCGCACCCAGCGCGCGTTCGGGCGCAACCTGACCGCGGTGATCGCGTGTCGGACGTTCGATCTACAACATGATCCCGAAATTCGGCGTTGGCTTACCCAAACCGATACCGGATCATTCAAGAAAATCGAGGTACAGAAGCTGCCGGATGCTGCCGTGCGTGAAATCGTGCGCGAGTCAGGGGTCGACCCGGACCGTTTGACCGCGCGTCGACTGTCACTGCTAGCGTCGGTTCAGAATCTCGCGATGTGGGCCGAAATCGTCCGATCAGAAACGGATTCACCGGACTTCGACTCGGCCACGCAGCTTATGCGGGAGTTTTGGCGAAACAGGCGCCGGGAGATCGAAAAAGCCGGCGTCTCGCCAAGCGATCGCGACGATCTTCTGGACCTCTTCGTCGACCACATGGAGCAGCATGCGACGTTGTCGGCTCCGGCGCGCCTCACTGCGCGGTCGTTGGCGCTCGCCACGCAGTTGCAATCGCTCGGCATCATTCAGGTGAGCGGCCGATCCGTCACGTTTTGCCACCAGAGCTACCTTGACTTCCTCATTGCCGATCGTGCCGCCGCGGCCATCGACGCAGGCTCGCTTTCTCTGCTCGAATGGCTTGGGGATCGCTCTCGCCAATCGCTGTTTCGTCGCGAGCAATTGCGCCAACTCCTGTTCTTGCTTGCCGACGAAAACATGAACCGATTTGTCTCGGCGGTGCATGAGCTCCTGTCCCATCCGGAGACACGCTTTCACATGAAGCTGTTGACGCTCGAAGCGCTCGGGCAAGTGACGCCGACAGTCGCCACGAGCGAGTTGGTGCTCAAACTGCTGCGGGAACCAGAATGGTCCGAACTCGTATTGCAGTTGGTCGTGCAGGTCGAGGCGACGTACGTCGCGGACCTGGCGAAGGCTGGGGCATTGCAGAGTTGGCTTTCATCACCGGATGACGCCGAGCAAAGCCGGGCCATCGGGCTGCTTAGCACAGTCATCGACCGCTGCGGCGACCTTGTCGCCGAATTATGCCTTCCGCTACTCGAGCAAGGCGCCGAAAAGGTCGCCCGGATCGCTTTGGTCCTCCGTCGATCGAGCCCGGATACGGAGACCGACGGCGTATTCGCGTTACGACTTGCCTGCATCCGGGCGGGCGCCTTGGACCTTTTCGTAGCTTGGAAGGATCTCGCCGAACAGCAGCCAGCACGAGCACTTCGCTTGCTTGCAGTGCTCGCGACGACAAGCGACGGCAAGACCGGCGACGCCCGATCGCATAAGGCGAGCCTTCGGATGGAGAACCCTGCCGACGCCCAAGCGGTCAGTCGCGCGGCGGCTCGCCGGCCGAAGCTGGCCTGGAAATTACTTCAACCCCGGTTGATTCAGGTCGTAAAGGAACGTCCTAAGCGTGCCAAGACTTGGGCCGCGGCTGTGCGGATTCCGAGAGTACTGATCGCGGCGCTCCGCGCGTCGGGTCGGCGTCTTGCAAGTCGCGCGCCAGACGCCTTTCTGTCCCTCGTACGTCCGATGAGCACGCTGCGATCGCGCGTCGTCCGAAAGCTTCTCGTCGACACGCTCACCGCCCTACCGCAATCCTATGCCGACGTCGCGATCAGATGGTTGCTCGAGGATCCCATGCGACTTCGTTGCGGGGCAGGTCGCCGTCGGGCTCGCTGGGTTCCAGCAAGGCGTTTGGTGGCGGCGATGTCTCCGCACTGCTGCGACGAGGTTTTCGCAGACGTCGAGCGAGTTTTACTTCGATACCGCGACCCCGAGGAGCGCAGGCTCGCTCAATTCTGGTTCGGCGAAACACGGCGCGGGGATTTCCGGAACCGATTCGGCGGCGCGCAGTACTTCTTGTTACCCGCGCTCTGTGCCACCCGACGATCCCAAGAAACCAATGGCCGGATCGGCGTGCTGGAGCGAAAGTTCGGCGAAGCTGATGGGGAACTGTTTGCGCCGCGTCAGCCTCGCGGCGGGCTGGTTACGTCGCCGATCGACCAACAGCGAATTGACCGGGTTAGCGACGTAGCGTGGCTTGCGATCATTACCAACGGCGGATTAGCTTCCCGTCGCGATACCTGGCGCGTCCGCAGATACCAGATCGGCTCCGTACTTGAGGCGTCCGTCGAGATGTTCTCTCGCGATTTCGGCAAAGCCGCGCTCCGCGATCCGGTTCGGTTCGCACGTTTGGCACTACAGATCCCGTTGGACGCGCCGCCGGATTACCTTGGCTCGGTGCTTCACGCGCTGGCCAGGCGCCAACTCCCATCTGACGTGCCGGAGGATCGTCGAGCGACATGGAGCCCGGCTCCCGCAGAGTTGGTTCAATGCGTATTGGAACGGATGCCGTGCTCGGCGGACAGACAGCAGGCTGAAGAGTTCTGCCGAATTCTGGAATCGCGAGAAGACATCATCGTTTCCGCCACGATTGTCGAGCATTTACTTGACGTTTGCGGCCATGCCGACCCAGAACCTGACTCGCTTCAGGTGTATTGCAACCAGCGAGCATCGGAGTGCGCCGTCGAGGTCTTGGAACAAAACTCCATCAATTGCGTTCGGGCCATCGCCGCGCGTTCGATGTCCGCGGTCCTTTTCCGCAGTCCAGAACTGTTGCCTCAGTTCCTCCCGGCGATCGAACGGTTCCTCGGCGACCCCCATCCAGTCGTGCGCGTCGCCGCCGTCCGAATCTGCCTGGCGGTGTGGAACATCGACCAGAGTATATCGATCGCTTGGCTCCTGCGCGCAGTGGCGGATGATCTTCGAGTGGCGGCGTGTCACGATGCGCAAGAGCTCTACAACTTTGCATTTCCAGACCACGCGGCGGACGTCGCTCCCTTGGTCCAGATGATGATTAGCTCGCAGTGCGATGACGTGGCCACGACCGGGACAGGCCAGGTCACCGCGCGTAACCTATTCTACGGATTATTCAGCGACGAATTGCAGCTCTGCACCCATGGCTCGGTCGTGCAACGAAAAGCGGTCGCGGCGACAGCCGCCAGGCTTCTGACTGACCCGCGGTACTTTGAATCGTCGCGTGTCTTGCTTGAGCCGTTCTTCAACGACCCCGAAGACGATGTCCGCGCGAAGGCGGCACTGTTTCTTCGCTACGATCGGTTCCTGGAAAATCCAGACGCCACTGGGTTCTTACTGCATTTCGTACGCACGCTGGCGTTCCACGGTGACCCAAACGAGTTGCTCTACGCTGTCGAACGGAGCGGGGCGAATATCGCGCCGCTGGCGGCCGTCATCCTCGATGCGTGCAAAGAGCTCTGTCAATACGACGCGACCAACCCACCGTCGGGTCTCGGCCGCCGCCCATACGCTGGCGATCAACTCGGCTCTCTGCTGCTGCGTCTGTACGAACAGTCCGAAGGGACGGTGGGCACCGCGATGCGGCAGAGCTGCCTTGATGCCTGGGACGAGTTATTGCGAAGTCGTGTTACGCCTGTGGTGTCGCTAACCCGACAACTCGACAAATGACTCGCGGTGAGGGGGGCATGTGCCTGGCGGCCTACCCGTTTTTCGGGGCGGTTGCGGCGCATGTGGGCCGGCTGCTGCGTTTGCAAGGGGCGGTCGCGGCGACCGTCGTGCAACGGCGGATTCGCGAGCAATATGGCGAGCGAGAGACGGTGGCGCGGGCCGCCAGGCGAATCCTACGCTCGTACATCGACTGGGGAGTTCTCGTCGAGGGAACGCAACCGGGCGTTTACCTGCCCGGCTCGCTGCAAACCGTCACGAGCAATGGACTTGCCTCCTGGCTGGTGGAAGCCTACCTGCGAGGCGTCAACGGCCGTCGAAGCGCCGTGCAGTCGATCGCTGAATCGCCCGTCCTGTTTCCGCTCCAGCTCCCCGCGCTCAGCGGGGAGACCCTACTCTCGGCGGCGCGGCTCGACCTCCTGCGGCTGAACGAGTCGGAAACCTACGTCTCGCTGAATGGGCACACGGGAATCGCCCCGCCCGCGATTCGGCGTTAGGCCAGCGTTCCGCGGGCGCGAACACGTCGACGATGCGGGCCTGCTGGTCTTTGGACAGGATTGCCGGATTGACAGGATGGGATTGCGAACGACCGGTAACGCCGTGTTCCATCCTGTTGATCCTGTCATCCTGTCTTTCATTCCGCCAATCTGCCGCGCAGCGACCCAAGCCGTTTAGGGTGCCCCGCCTCGATATCGCGCCTTCGGTACTCGGGGTATCGCCGCCAAGACCGGGCCGCGTTCGTGTCGGGGCAAAGACCTGGTGTTCCGCCTGTGGGACGCGGCGACTGGGGAAAAGTTGCGGGAGATCACTCTCTCAGAGACGATCGCTCCGGGATGGACCGAGGCTGTCGTGAGCCCGGACGGTGGGCGGCTGCTCGTGATCAATTCGACGAACGGGCATGCGCGCCTGGCCGATCTCCGCTCCGGCGAGGAAATCTACCGTTCGGACAAGGGAAAACTGCCGCGGGCGCGAGGTTTTTCCTTCTCGCCCGATGGCCGGTATGTTGCCGCGGGAAGTTTTCGTGCCGGAGTGTACCTGTTAGAGCTCCCCGTTCCAGCGGCGGAGGGCTCTTTGCAAACTCCATCCGCGCCGGCGGAAAACAAGTGACCGTGCCTGGATGACTGGAGTGAGTGATTGTGATAGAATGACCTCAAGTCATCTCGCAGCCAGCGGTCGCCAATCGACCAGGAGGAATGACATCATGTTCAAACAAACCACGCGGCGGCGGTTCTTGCACGCCACGGCGGCCGGCGGAGCATGGGCCGGACTGGGCGATCTGGAATTCCTGACGCGCTTGCCCGCCGTGTCGGCGGCCCAGGCCGCCGGCAATGGGCGCGGTGTTCCCCTACGGCCCGAAATCGAGCCCCTGGTGAGGCTGCTCGAAGACGCGCCGCGCGAGAGGCTGCTGGAACAGGTCGCACAAAGGATCAAGGGCGGAACGTCGTACCAAGAGGTACTGGCGGCGCTGCTCTTGGCCGGCGTGCGCAATATCCAGCCGCGGCCCCAAGTCGGGTTCAAGTTCCACGCGGTGCTGGTGGTCAACTCGGCCCACCTGGCCAGTATCGCGTCGCCGGAAGAACATCGCTGGCTGCCGATCTTCTGGGCGCTCGACCATTTCAAAGAGTCGCAGGCGCAGGACGTTCGCGAGGGCGATTGGACGATGCAGCCGGTGGACGAGGCGGCGCTCCCCGCTCCCGACAAGGCGCGGCGGACGTTCATCGAGGCGATGGAATCGTGGGACGAAGCCAAGGCCGACGCGGCCGTGGCGGCGCTGGCGCGCTCGGCCAGGAAAGAGGATCTGTTCGATCTGTTCTGCCGCTTCGGCTCGCGCGATTTCCGCTCCATCGGTCACAAGGCGATCTACGTGGCCAACAGTTGGCGGACGCTCGGCGAAATCGGCTGGCAACACGCCGAGCCGGTGCTCCGGTCGCTGGCCTATGCTCTGTTGCAACACGAAGACGGCAGCCCGGCCCAGGACGACCGGCCCGCCGACCGGCCCGGCCGCGAGAACATTGCCCGCGCCAAGAGGTTCCGCGACGGCTGGCAAACGGGCCAGGCGGACGATGGCGCCGCGGCCGAACTGCTGGCCACGCTCCACCGTGGCTCGGCCGCCGACGCTTGCGAATCGGTCGTCGATCTGATCAACCGCGGCGTGGCGCCGCAATCGGTGTGGGACGCCTTGCTGGTCGGCGCCGGCGAACTGCTGGTGCGCCAGCCGGGCATTGTCGGTCTGCACGCCGTGACCACCAGCAACGCCCTGCGCTACGCCTTCGAGGCCGGCGCGAACGACGATAACCGCCGGCTGCTGCTCTTGCAGAACGCGGCCTTCCTGCCGATGTTCCGCGAAGCGATGCAAAGCCGCGGCCATGTGGCCGAAACCGACCTGACACGGCTTGAGCCGCTGCCCTTGGCAACCGGCGCCGCCGCCGAAGTCGAGATCCTGGCCGATGTCAGCCGCGACCCGATGGCTGCCGCGCGGAAGATGCTCGGCTATGCGCGGCGGCATCCCGATCCACAGCCGCTGATCGACGCGGCGCGGCTCTTGGTGTTCCTCAAGGGCAACGACGCCCACGACTACAAATTCAGCTCGGCCGTGCTGGAGGATTATCGGCGCGTCTCGCCCGCTCGGCGCGCGTGTTACCTTGCCGCCGGCGCGTTTTCACTGGTGGGATCGGGGGGCGCGGACAATGCGCTGGTCCAACGTACCAGGGCGGCGCTGGGGGCGTGAGCGTTGTCCGTTGGCGGGGGGCGCATGACAAGTTGAATCCCGTTGAATCCCCAGTCACCGCGAGACGTCAATACGCGACGGCGTAACCGTCTCGGCGAGGGTCGGCGCCGGCCAGGCGGGCACCGCCGACCGGGTCGATCATCACCGATTGCCCGCCGCCGACCAAGGGCGAATAGTCGCCGATCGTTTCCACCGAGTGGCCCCGCGCGGCGAGTTCACTCCGCACGGCGGCGCTGACGCGGTCTTCCGGCCCGCTCATGTAGGGTTCGACGACAGCGAGGGCCACCGCCGTGGCCACCACGGCGTCGATGGCATTTCCGCCTTCCTGCAACATCCGCAGTCCGGCCTGCGAGGCCAGCGGATGGGCCGAGGCCACCGCGCCGTGAATGCCCGCCATCACGGGTCGCGTCGAATGCCAGGAAAGGTGATCGGTCATGGGTCATTGGCCCAACGCGCAGGAAACAGCGAACAGGTTACATCGTCTTCTTCCGTTTCCGTTTCCTCGCCGTGGCGGTTTGTTCTTCGCCGATCCGCCGCGCCAGCCGGCCGATGAGGCGAGCGATGATGAAGATCGCCGTCGCGCCAAGCGGGCAAGCCACCAGCGCCCCAAGAAATGAGTTCCAAAACACGACGGCGGTCGTCGCGGCCAGCGTCACGAACAGCACCACCGCCCCTTCGATGTAGACCACCGCCCAGGCGGTCCACAGCCTCAGCAGGCTGCGCAGGATCACCGGCGAATAGGGCCTGAGCGGTTGATCGGCCTCCAGGGCCGACAACAGCAATACCGGAAACGCCGCGGCGGAAAGCGACAGACTGACCACCATGCCCCAAACGGGCCCCATGGCGCGACTGACCGGCATGCCGACCAGTGCCCCGGCCGCACCGGCCAGGGCGAGTTGGAGCAAGGTGTACGCCATGGGACTCAACCGTTCGCGCCAGTCGCCTTCGTACCAGTTGGTCACCTCGTCATTGCCCGACCCCGTGTCTTGCACGATGACGAGGAAACAAGCCGCCGCGTAGGACGCCGTCCACAGCCACAGCCACACCAACACCGCCACCAACATGGGCACGACGCTGGAACCGAACATTTCCGCGAGCGCCAGCGTCGCCGCGACCATTTCGGCCGCCGGTACGGCGAGCATCGACAAGGCCAGCCAGCGGTTCCACGCGCCGGGAGCCCAGGGAAAGCTGAACACGCCCGAGGCGAACCAATAACGCGGCGGCTGAGCGGGGATGGGTTCGGGCGGCAGCGTACCTTGGACCTTCAAGTATTCCAAGGGCGCCTCGGCCCGCGCCGGCTCGATTCCCACGCCGTATTGCCCCGGCGTCGGCAGTAGCTTGGCCACCTCGGGGGCCGGCGGCGAAGGGACGACGAATACCATGTCGCAGTCGGGGCACTTGACGCGCTTGCCCACATGGGTCAGGCGCGGGTGTAGCCGGGCGTGACACGTCGGGCAGAGCAGCGGAAAACACTCCGGCAAGGCCACTTTCGGGCCCTCTTTGCCGGCAACGACGTACTCACCCGGATTGCGGAAGGTCTTGGGCGGCTCGGGCTTGGGCGGTTGCGGCACGAGCACCGCCGAGTGGCAGTCGGGGCAACGCACATGCCGCCCGGCTTTTTCGACTCGCGGGTGGAGCACGGCCTTGCAGATCGGGCACGCCACGCGCACGTACTGGCCCGGATCGTGTACGGGGTTCATAAGCGCCAGCTTAGACCCTCGCCAAGCGGTTGGCAAATCATCCGCACTAACCTACGTTACGGCGGCCCTTGTACGATGGGCTGTGACAGCGGCTGCGAAACCGTCTGCGGCGCGCACTCGCAGGGGTTTGAGTAGGTGGGTTGCGGGTAGGGATAATTCCCGTACGAACTCTGATTGAACAGGCCCGGCCGGTTGCAGCACCCCGCGATGGAAGCGATGGTCAACAGCCCGCCGAACGCCAACAGCCATTTCATGCCAAGATCCCTTTCCCGCCGGCGCGATGGCCCCTGTGGGGCCGGCCACCAGCGACGCATGGAGCGAAACCGGGGCGGAACCATAGGGGAATCGCGCCGGAACGTCAAGGCCAGCGGGCCGCGCCCGTCGCCGCCCGAACGACGCGATGGCTGCCCATCGGCGCATCGCCGGCCGCGCCCACCGCCATCGACCCCCAGCACGGATTATTCATGGTCCCGTAGATGGCTTCGCAAGAAGTCAGGCCGTGGACGCGAGTTACGCCAGAATTCTTGCGAATTCGGCTACAGCACAGTGCGCGAGTTCCTCCCCGGACCATGAAGCCGGTTCGAGCGTGATGGCGGGCGCCAACGCCCAATCGACGATCAAACGGTTGCGTACGGCTTGCGTAAACCCCCAGGGAAACGGCCGGTTCATTTCCTGACCCACCCGGCCCAGAAAGTACGGCGTGGCCGAAAGGTCGACGCATAAGTTGATCCCGCGCAGCCGCTCGTGTTCCTTCGCGACGGCCGGCGCCGCGTCGCGGCCATCATCCGGCTCCGCCAGTAGCCGCGCGACCAGTTCACCACGGCGTCCGGTGGCGCTCACGCTGACCGCTTCGCAAACCGCTTTGACTTCCGCCTCGCCCAAGCGCTCCAGCAGCACGGCGGGGGTCGCGCGGCGCGACCGCGACAGCGCGTGGCGCATCGCCTCGACGCCGCGCCACGATGTTGAACGTCCAACCGTTCGGCGAACCACGGGGCGACAGCGCGTGGCGCATCGCCTCGACGCCGCGCCGGTCGACGCCGTCGAACTCTAGTTCGTCCACGCCGCTTCAATGGGGCCGCAGTCGTCCGACTGCGGAAAGACCTGCTCAACGCGATTGCGTGGTTCAGTCGCGGCGGCTTCAATGGGGCCGCAGTCTTTCGACTGCGGAAAGAGCGGCCAGGGAGTCGGCGCGCCAAGCAGCGGTTCTGCTTCAATGGGGCCGCAGTCTTTCGACTGCGGAAAGTCGCCGCCGGCCGTCGGAGGACGACCGGCCGCGAGGGCTTCAATGGGGCCGCAGTCTTTCGACTGCGGAAAGCCAGGGTTTGAACGTGTTCCGCCAGAGGGTTGACGCGGCTTCAATGGGGCCGCAGTCTTTCGACTGCGGAAAGGACGTGCGGGTAAGGCTCGGCGTTAAGAAACTGCTGTTGCTTCAATGGGGCCGCAGTCTTTCGACTGCGGAAAGATCAAAGCATCAATGGAGCGGCGCATTTGTTACCAGCTTCAATGGGGCCGCAGTCTTTCGACTGCGGAAAGGTTGAAGCCGCACGCATCGCGGCCGAAAAGAGGTCGCTTCAATGGGGCCGCAGTCTTTCGACTGCGGAAAGGGCGCCGTCGGCTGGATCTGTAGCCGGTGCGCCGCGGCTTCAATGGGGCCGCAGTCTTTCGACTGCGGAAAGCCGCCTGCCACGGCCTTGGCTCGGAGCCAAAGGTCGGGCTTCAATGGGGCCGCAGTCTTTCGACTGCGGAAAGTGCCTTGGGGCGAGTACCACGGGGGGGCGTTGGTGCGGCTTCAATGGGGCCGCAGTCTTTCGACTGCGGAAAGGAAGCCGGCGGCGCCGTTTTTCGACCCCCAAGGAGGCTTCAATGGGGCCGCAGTCTTTCGACTGCGGAAAGCACTCGAAGACTCCGTTGTACGGTGCGACGAACGTGCTTCAATGGGGCCGCAGTCTTTCGACTGCGGAAAGGACTCGATGCCCTTTCCGAGCCGCGCTAACACCGTCTCGCTTCAATGGGGCCGCAGTCTTTCGACTGCGGAAAGGGCGAACGGAGCGGCCCCGCAACAGACAGTACAGCATGCTTCAATGGGGCCGCAGTCTTTCGACTGCGGAAAGCATGTTGCACCTTCCTTCCGCCCTAATCAATAGTAGCTTCAATGGGGCCGCAGTCTTTCGACTGCGGAAAGGCCCAAACCTTCCGGCGTAAATCCGCTCTCGCGTGGCTTCAATGGGGCCGCAGTCTTTCGACTGCGGAAAGGCTAGTTCAAGTAGTAGTCGTAGTCGACGCCAAATTTCGCTTCAATGGGGCCGCAGTCTTTCGACTGCGGAAAGGGGCACAACAAAAGGAGGTTTGGAAATGCAATGGATGCTTCAATGGGGCCGCAGTCTTTCGACTGCGGAAAGCGTCCACGCCGGCGACGTTTCGATTGCCGATGCGGTGCTTCAATGGGGCCGCAGTCTTTCGACTGCGGAAAGATCAGCGCCAACGAGGAGGAAGGGGTCGTGAGGGCCTTGCTTCAATGGGGCCGCAGTCTTTCGACTGCGGAAAGAACAACTACGAGAGCCGGCCCACCCCGGCGGGAGGGCTTCAATGGGGCCGCAGTCTTTCGACTGCGGAAAGCGGAAGACCTCGGCTATCTCGATTCGCACGTCATGGCTTCAATGGGGCCGCAGTCTTTCGACTGCGGAAAGGACCATGCAAGCACCTTGGCGAGAACACGCGACTGGCTTCAATGGGGCCGCAGTCTTTCGACTGCGGAAAGCGGCACGCCTTCCTTGAGTATCGCCCGGAAATCGTGGCTTCAATGGGGCCGCAGTCTTTCGACTGCGGAAAGTGCGCGACGTGCGACAAGTGGGAGCCGCTGCCAGCCGCTTCAATGGGGCCGCAGTCTTTCGACTGCGGAAAGCCAGCGTGCCAGCCTCAATCCAAGCGTGCCGGAGAGCTTCAATGGGGCCGCAGTCTTTCGACTGCGGAAAGCGAGCGAAGCGAACCGGCAGAAAAGAGCCTACCGTGCTTCAATGGGGCCGCAGTCTTTCGACTGCGGAAAGAATCGGGACAATAGGCCGCACCGCTGACGATGGTGGCTTCAATGGGGCCGCAGTCTTTCGACTGCGGAAAGAACCCAGCCGACCGCGGCTCCGATACCGCCGGGCTTGCTTCAATGGGGCCGCAGTCTTTCGACTGCGGAAAGATAGAAATAATTAAGACTTTTCTAACTATTCAAGGCGCTTCAATGGGGCCGCAGTCTTTCGACTGCGGAAAGATAGGGGGGCGTTCCCTAACTGGAGAGAGACATGACGCTTCAATGGGGCCGCAGTCTTTCGACTGCGGAAAGGGACCTCACATCCAGGGTGCCGCGCCGCCAACTCGCGGCTTCAATGGGGCCGCAGTCTTTCGACTGCGGAAAGGGCCCTCCCGTCACGAACAATTCGAACTCCGCCTGCACGGCTTCAATGGGGCCGCAGTCTTTCGACTGCGGAAAGCGGGGGGCAAAACACTACACAGCACGACCCATGCCAAGCTTCAATGGGGCCGCAGTCTTTCGACTGCGGAAAGAAGGACGCTCCTATACATGCACCACAAAGGACGCTCCGCTTCAATGGGGCCGCAGTCTTTCGACTGCGGAAAGCTTTTTATTGTTGGCTTCATTAACACAGTCTAGATGGCTTCAATCCTACGTTCCGCAAGTGCCGATGGTAATTTTCCGGCAATTTCTGCCCGCGGTCAACGGCCATATTCATCGGGCGAGAGGCCGAGCAGCTCGATGACCTGACGCTGCACGGGCGTCAATTCGGTGACCATGATCTGTGGC
>DATKSN010000352.1:0-17406 GCA_035531595.1 Pirellulales bacterium
GCCGCGCTCGACGCACCATGCCGTCTTGCGGCAGGCCCACCAGCCCCGGCGAAAAAGCGGACCCAAGTAGGGGTGCCGCGGGGCCTTGCCCAGCTCCGGCACGGTCGCCGCCGGATCGTTCATCCAATGGTCGGTGGTGAAGATCGGATAGACGTCCAACCAGTCGGGAAACAGGTCGGCGCGGCAATCGACGTGCGTGGCCAACACGGGGCGCAGGCCCGCGCGGCGCGCCGCTTCGGCGATCGAGATCGAGGTCTCGAAGTAATGCCCGCACAAGTCCTTAAGGCCGTTGTGCAGGATGATGAATTTGCGATTCAAGGCTCGCCTCAAAGGCGGCGATGTACGCGGCATCGCCGCGAACGACCGGTGGGTGCGGCAAAGGGGGGGATCTTAGGCGGTCGGGCGGACGGCGGCAAGGCCAGTTGTAGGAAATGCAATGCTATGGGCTATGATCTTTCGGCGCAGTCCGCCCGCAGACCCGCCCGTCGGGTGGGCACTGCCCACGACGGGGACAAGCCCCCGCCGTGGCGTGATGCAGTCCAAGCGAATGTCGAAATGTCTCATTTCCCGCCGCGTGCCGTATCTAGATAGTATATAATGCGGGCGGTCGAAATTCTCGGCGGACGAATCGAAGGAAAACGGCGAGCTGGATTCATGACGATTACCGTGCAAGCCATGTATGAAAACGGCGTGCTGAAGCCCCGGCAGCCGCTCCCGCTCAAGGAAAAGGAAGAGGTGCAAGTCACCTTGGAAATAATCGGGCGGAGCCGCGTGGATGCCAGCTATGGACTCATCGGCTGGAAAGGGGACGCGGAAACCGTGGAACGGATCGCGCTCGATCCGACCGACGAAATATGACCTTCGATGACACAGTTGCTGGTAGATGGGCGCGGCCGAGAATGAGACATTCACGGTGGCTGGGGCCGAGCTTAAGCGATGCCCCGGTCGCTATCTATCCGGGGCATCGCTTACGCTCTGCCAGCAGCCACCCCTTTCTCGTGGCGGAATGTCTCATGGTCGGCCCCGTGAAGTATTGCCCGGCCTTCCCTAGCCGAGTTGTCAACGATTCATTCCACCGTCACACTTTTCGCCAGGTTCCGTGGTTTGTCGACATCGCATCCCCGCAGCACGGCGATGTGATAGGCCAACAGTTGCAAGGGGATGCTGGCCACGATCGGCTGCAAATAATCCTCGACCGATGGAACCAGGATCACGTCGTCGGCCAGTTCCGCCGCTCGCGCGCCGGCCTCGCAGGTGACTGCGATCACGGGTCCGCCGCGAGCCTTGATCTCCTCCATGTTCGACATCACCTTGTCGTAGACCGGACCCTGGGGGATCAGAAATACGCTGGGGGTGCGTTCGTCGACCAAGGCGATCGGACCGTGCTTCATTTCGGCGGCCGGATAGCCCTCGGCGTGGATATAGCTGATTTCCTTGAGCTTCAGCGCCCCTTCCAGGGCCGCCGGAAAGTTGAACTGCCGGCCCAGGTAGAGGAAATTCTGGCAGTGGTGGTACTTGGCCGCGATCCGCCGCACTTCGGCGTCGGTCGCCAGGGCCTGCCGCACCTGGTCGGGCAAACGCCGCAGTTGCTCGACGATCCGCAATCCTTGCGCGTGACTCAAGTGCCGCAAGCGGCCGAAGTACAAGGCGAGCATCGCCAGCGCCACGCATTGCGACGTGAAGGCCTTGGTCGAAGCCACGCCGATCTCCGGCCCGGCGTGCAGGTAGATGCCGCCGTCCGACTCCAACGCGATGCTCGATCCGACCACGTTGCAAATCGCCAGGGTCGCGTGCCCCTGCCGCTTCAGTTCACGCAGGGCGCCCAGCGTGTCGGCCGTTTCACCGCTTTGGGTGATGGCGAATACCAGCGTGTGGTTGTCCAACGGTGGATTGCGATAACGTAGCTCGCTGGCGTATTCCACTTCGACCGGAATCCGGGCGAACTGTTCGATCAGGTACTCGCCCACCAGCGCCGCGTGCCAACTCGTGCCGCAGGCCGTGAGCAGCATCCGGTCGACCGAACGCAGTTGCCGCGGAGTCAGGTTCAGGCCGCCAAAATGGGCCGTGGCGTCATCAAGACTCAGCCGTCCGCGCATGGTGTTTTGCAAGGCATCGGGCTGTTCGAAGATTTCCTTGAGCATGTGATGTTCGTACCCACCGCGGTCGACGTCGCCGGTCTCGAGATCGAGCAGGTGGACGTTGTGCCGCACTTCGCCCTGGTCGCGATGGATCACGCGCAGCGAGCCGGCCGTAATCACCGCCAACTCGTGGTCGGCCAGGTAGACGATCTGATCCGTTTGCCCGACCAAGGGCGAGGCGTCGCTGGCGACGAAGTGTTCGCCGTCGCCGACGCCCACCACGAGTGGGCTACCGTGTCTGGCGGCGATCAGAACGTCGGGATGATCGCGGAACACGACGGCAAGGCCGTAGGTACCCTGCAGCTTGGCCAGCGCGGTCGTGACGGCGGTAACAAGCGGAGTGAAATCATGTTCGACGCCCTGAGGCCCAAGACGCGCGTTCCGGTCGGAAGCGGCGGCGGCGTCCTCCAGTTGCTGATCGAGACAACTGGCGATCAGGTGGGCGATGACCTCGCTGTCGGTCGCGGAATGAAAGCAGTAGCCTTGGCTTTCGAGCCGTTCCTTGAGCGACAGGTAGTTTTCGATCACGCCGTTGTGGACGACGGCCAGCAGGTCGTTGCCGCCGATGTGAGGATGGGCGTTCATGTCGGTGGGCGCGCCGTGCGTTGCCCAACGGGTGTGGCCAATGCCGACCTGACCGACCGCGGGAGTTTTGGCCAGTTTCTCGGCAAGCCGATCAAGACGTCCGGCGGCCTTCGTCACGGCCAGCCGGCCGTTGGGCATGACGGTCACGACGCCCGAACTATCGTAGCCGCGGTATTCCAGGCGGCGCAGGCCGCGAAGCAGGAATTCGCCCGCTTGGTGCGGGCCAATGTAGCCGACGATGCCACACATAATTGAAACCCTCCTGGCCAAGTACTATGCTGGACCATGAATAATCCGGGCTCAAGGGCGGCGATGTACGTGGCATCACCGCGAACGACCGGTGGTTGCGGCAAAGGGGGGATTTTAGGGGGTCGGGCGGAAGGCGGCAAGGCCAGTTCAATGCAATGAACCGGCGGCGTCGGGCGTCACCGCCGCTTCGCGAACCGGCCGCCAAGGCGACCGCCACGCCGACCCAAGGCTGAGGACGACGATGACCCAGCCTAGCGCGCTGGGCGTCAGCCAGAGCCACCAGCCGATGCCCGCCGCCACGCCCCAGACCTGGGGCCATTGCCGCCACGCGTCCAAAGGCGTTCGCACGGCGAGCCCCGCCGCCAACACCAAAGCGGCCAGAGCGACCACGATCGCCGCCGTGACGCGCCGGGGAAAATCGTCCCCCTCGGCCGATCGCGCCAGGCGGAACGGCGGCCGGGGTGAATGACGAGCGGCCAGGTAACGGGTTGTCGAGCCGTGATCGGCGGAAACCCGCTCCCAAAGATCACCGGGCTGGTCCGAAACCCACGGCGCGGATTCGATCGACCGGAGCACGGAAGCAACCCCCAACCTCTTGGCCTGCAGTACCGGGTCGTCGGCAAGGATTTTGTCCGCTTCACTCGCCATGTCGCCCCGCGGCGTCTCGCCCTGGCGCTGGAGCCGCCTGACCAGGGCGCGCCCGAGCAACAAACGCCGGGCCCACGGGCGATACCAGTTTGCCAACTCGTCGGGAGGCAAGGCATGGATCACTTCGTCCTTGAGATCCAACAACCCAGCAAGGTTCCTCAACCGGTACAACTCGGCCGCCAAGGGACTGACGAGATGGGCCTCGTCGTCCGCGGCGAGGGTCTCCCAGCCGGCGGGCGATGAGATCGTCCAAAGCGCGTTCTCCGCCTCGAAATCGCCGAGAGAGGGCACCGCGATCGCCACGGTGGCGCCGGCGGAGGGCGTTCGCGGCAAATCGCCCGTCGCGAGCACCACAATCCGTTGCGGCAGTCGACTCGACGACAACGGCAGCCGCCATTGGAAGTCAGCCACAGGCACCGGCGTGACGGAGACTCCGCCCACCAGGGCCGAAACAAGTCGCCAGCCAACGGGCACGCGCAAGGGACAGTTCAGCCCGCCGGCCGGGTCCAGATCGAACGCCGCCTCGCAACGGCATGTGCCGTCGGTGTGCCAAGCCAGGCGGATGTCGGCCCATGGCACCCGCCGGACTTCGGCGGAAGGCTTGATGGGCGTCAAGACGGCCCGCGGCTCTTCGCCCGCGACGCGAAACGTCTCATCGTCGTCGGACGAGGCCGACGGCACGGCCAAGCGATCGGGCAGCTTGGCCGGGGTCAATCGCGTGGTCTTCCAGGCGACCCCTTGCGTTCCAATCCGCCTCGGCAAGACGACGAAGCGCTCAACCGCTTCGGCCTCGAGCGTTATGTCGGGCGCGGCCACCGGGTCGCCCGCGGCATAAGCACCACGCACCGAAATGCGGTGCGGGCCTTCCAGCGCCGCGCGCGGGCGAATCGTCAATTGCCGCCGGCCCGCGCCGGCCGCCGTGTCGATCTCCACCGCCGCGGGCGGCGTCACTTCGAAGGGACCGCTCCACTGCGAGGGGATTTCAAACCGCAGCGCGTCGACGAGACCGTTTTCGACGTTCAGCAGGCACTCGACCTCGACCTGCCAGGCTTCGTCCTGATAGCGCAACGATGTGACTTGCTGGGCTTTGAGGATCGGTTCGTTGGGAGCGACCGCTACGACGGCCGAAGCATCGCCGCCGGTGGCCGCGAGGGCCGCGACCAACCGTCCCAGCCGCGCCACCGCGTCGCGGCTGCGCTCGGCCGTGTTCGGTTCGGCGGTGTTCGGTTCGGCCGTGTTCGGTTCGGCCGTGTTCGGTTCGGCAGTGTTCGGTTCGGCAGTGTTCGGTTCGGCCGTACGCTCGGCGGTATCGTCGAAACCGGCGCGGTCCTCGACGGCGACCTTGACATCGGGTCGGCGATAGATCAGCACGGTGCGCGAGAGCGATTCGCCCCCCTCGACGGTCAGCTTCGGCAACGGCAGCGACCCGATCAGCGGCGTCGGCAAGCGGCCGCGCAAGGAAAGCCTCTGCGGGCCGGTGACGCGGTCGGTAAGGAATAGCGTGATCCGGCCGCTTTCGTCGCGGGCCCATCGCGCCGCGCGTTCGGCCCCGTCGCAGGTCAGAGAGATGGCGTCGATCTGCAGCGTCGGCGGGGCCATCAGCCGGTGCTGGAAGCAATGCCCGGCGGTGGTCGACAGCTCGGCGTCGAACCGCACCACGGCGCCGCCACGTTGAAAACCGAGCAGCAACGTCTGCTTGACGGTCGTCAACGGATCGCGGGTGCTGGTCGCGAGGTTCCACGACACGTCTTCGGCAGGCAGCCGATACGCCAACAGCGGCGGATCCACCGGCTTCCCCCAGCCGCTCATGAAATCCTTGGCGCCGACGGTGGCCAGCGCCTCATCGTCGTGGACCTTGAACTCGAGTGCCCGATCGACGGAGACGGCCAGCCAGCGTCGCACACTCCGCGCGCCGTGAGGCCGCAGCAACGGCAGCCGGATGTTGCCGACGCCCGACGTCCTGGTCAACAGCCACCTCGTTCGCAGTGGCTTGTCGGCAAGAGGTTGCTTCAGGTCCAACTGGATCCTGTTCGGGCTGTTCGGCGCATCGTCGCGAGAGGGTGTCGAAACGTCGTCGGCTACCAGCGACTCCGGCCCTTCGGTCGGCACCAGGCGCAGTCTCGGATCGGCGATGAATTCAAGCCGGCGAACCTCGCCGCCCGAAACTTTGTACTGGTACACGGCGTCGAGCACCACCGCGCCCGGCTGGACGGTGAGCCAGAGGAGTTCGTCGACGTCCACGAGCGGGCCCACCGCGCCGGCTTTCCGCGGCCAGCGCGCCGTCAGTCGTCCGGCGGGGCCCAACATCGCGGTCCATCGCCGCCCGTCCTCCGACCGGTCGACACGACCGACGATGGAAAGCATTTCGACGCCGCTGGTTTCCGCCGGCGCCGTCAGTTCCACGTTCGACGTGGGTAGGGGTGGGACCGAAATATCGAAGCCGATCGTTTCGCCGTCGGTTCGCACCACGGGGCGAAGCTCGAATTCGAGTTGGTAGTTCCCCGGCTCGCGCACGTCGCACTCCAGCGCGTGCCCGTCGGCGTCCCAGGCCAGCGGAATCGACTGGCCATCGAGCGCTACGGAATCCAAGACCAGGCTGACGCCCTCTTGACTCATCGGAATTCGCACGCGCGTGTTCGACTCGAACACGCGCAGTCCAAAGCGGACCTTGAAATCGACCACGTCCAGACTGTCTTCGTTGGCGCCTTGTCCCAACGCGACCCGGTACGACGCATCCTGCAGGAGCCAGCCGGCCGGCTTGTTCGCGGCCGCAGTGGCACGGCGGCGCAATTCGGCAAGCAGCTCCGCGGGCACCTGATAGCGCGCACCGGTTGGCTTGCCTTGGTCGTCACTGGGGATGAACACATGGAAGAGTTTGGCAGCCGGGCGGGCTTTGGCGACCGGCGCCGGATCCGCTGCGCGGACCGGCCCCGCGCGCCACGCGAGCGCCATCCCGCCAACCAGCAGCAGCATGGCCAGCGGCGCGCCGGCCGGCCGCGCCGACGAAGCGGGGGCGACGGCGTGGCGTTGGATCTCCGAGCGGCGCCCCGGCAGCAGGTTCAGTACCCCCGCCGCCAGTGCGCCGACGAACGCTCCCGCGGTCAGGGGCGAAAGGGCTTCGGGCACCAGCAGCGCCGCGGCCCCCAACGCGCCAAGGGCGATCGACGACAGCATGGGCTTGCGGCGCAACCACCAGCGGCCGCAGGCGAACACGAAGGCCAGCAGACCCCAGCCCGCCGCCCAGATGGCGGCGACCCGAACGACACGCACCTCAAGCGGCGCGTCGGACGTTGCCGTCAACTCGTAAGTCGGCCAGCCTCGGCGGTCGAGCGTCTCGATGCCCGACGGCAAGCCGCCGCCCCAAGGCAGACCGCCGGCATTCGCGTCAGAAGGGGCCGCCGGCGGAGGAACGGGGTTCGACGCCGGGCTCATCGCCTCGCGCCCGGTGAGCGTGATCCAATCGTCGGGATGCGTCGCATCGAAGGGCCGCCCGTCCAACGGACGGCCGACAGGGCCGAACCAGCGCCGCGGCCAACTGATACCCGGCGGTTTCGCGACGTCGCCGCCGGCGCCGAGCCACTGGTAGCCGGGGGGAAGAGAGAACCGCCAGGACCGCGACAACTCGACCAGATCCAACGCCGGCCAGGCCGCGCCGCAATCGCCGACGAGCCCCCATGATTCAGCGTCGAGAACAAACTCGACCACCAACGACGGAAACCGCCGACCGGAGGGCAACTTGACGTCGATCGGGCCGACGACGTCGCCATGCGGCGCGGCAACCCCGTCGACCCACAAGCCCGCGAGCGTGGCGTGGTTCGGCAGCGATACCCGACAACGCCCCGCGCCGGCGTTCTCGATGCGGTAGCTGGCCCGGTGGACGCCACGTCCACCGGCTTCAAAGCGGCTGTCCAGCAGGCCCTCCCAGACGAAAGCCGCGGCAGACGCGTCGAGCGCATCGCCGGGCCTCACCGCGAGGGCCGCCGTATCCATCGCGCCCAACTCGCTCGCCGGGTCGTAGCGGTACGTCGCGCGCACCGTCGAATACTCGCCGGCGCCGACCGGCTGGGCGGTGACCGGCTGCAAACGCCGGTTGACGACGATTAACGGCACGGCGCCGTCGGCTCGCACGACCACGGTGCCATGCTGTGCGTCGGCCTCCGGCAGCGCCGCCAGACTGATGGGCAACTCGGCCGTCAAGGGGGTCGCGCGCGCGGCCTGTAACTCGAACGCGGCGGTTCGCGGCGCGGCGAGCGTGACCTCCCACGTTTCGCCCCCCGCGCCGAAGCCGGCCGCGGCCTCTTGCTCGGCGAGCCAGCGCCGCGCGGCAAGCCCGCCGCGCCCATCGCCCCCCAGGCGCCAGCGGAGCGGTTCCGGCCGGGCTCGCGTGAAATGCGCCACCACGCGCTCGAGCGCCGCGGCGTCCGGCGAACAGCGCAGCGAGTACGACTCGCTCAGCGTATCGGCCGAGACCCTGACCTGCACGCCGATTTCGGCCGTGTAGCGTGCCGGTTGCCGCTCGAGCATCGCGATCCAGCCACCGGCGCCGGCCGCCAGATCGAAGACCGGCCCGGCCGGCGCGACGGCGAACAGCCGCTGTCGCGCCTTGGAGAAGTTCGTCGGATCGAGCCGCTCGAGGCCATCGGCACCGGACCATTGCAAGCGATAGTTCGGCGTCGCCAGCGCGAGCAGATCCTGCCCGACCTCGACCCCGCGGAAGCTGAGCATGCGAAAGTCGCCGGAGCGGAAGCGGCGATCCAAGGGCGAGGTCGCCACCCGGCCGGCGATCAGCAGCTTGACGGGGCGATCTCGCGACAACGCCCGCGTCAACCGCACGCCCAGCGCGCGTTGGGTCGGACCGGCCGCCTCGACGTTCCACGAAGCGAGGCGGTTCGACGGCTCGGAACGGACGGAGTCGATGATCCACCCCTCGTCGATGTCGGCGTCCAAATGGTATCGCTCTCCTCCATCGACGTGGAACTCGCCCACGAAGGCGCCGGCCGTCTCGCCCCCCGTGAGCACGATCGACGTCCCGCGGTCAAGAACGATCCGCGCGTTTTGCTGCGAAAGCCGCGCTTCGATGCGCGCCTCGGGCGAAAAGAATTGCAGTTCCAACGATTCGCCGGCCAGCGGAGCGGCCAACGGGCCGGCCTTCGACTGCCGGCAACCCTCCGTCAGGAGTTGGTCGAGCGACAAGGGCGCGGGGACCAACAACGCGGCGCTCCCCTCTTGCCAGAAAAGTCCTTGCGGCCGAATACCCGGCAACCGCCAGGCGCGGTCGGTGACCAGCGCGGCCAGCGCCCGCAGCTTCAGCGCGCGGTCTTCGCCCAACAGCGGCTCGGGGAATTCGAGCGTCACGCGCCGCGTGCCGTCGGCGGCGCCGGCCGGCGCGAGCCAGGGCACGGCCGTCTCACCCCGCAGCGAGGAAACCACCGCCGAGACGAGCCTCAGTTCGGCATCGAGTTCGAGCTCCAATCGTCGCAAGGGTTCGTTGTGGACGTCGACTTTGAGTTCGACCGTCAGGTCGAGCCCGGCGGGCGACAACTCATAGCGCGACGCTTGCCGCAGCAGCGCCAGGCGGCGGCGTTCGCCGCCCGACTCGCGCGCCAACAAACGCATTACGGTCACGCCCCCGCCGCCCAATTCGATGTGCCAGCGTCGGACGCCCCCTTCGCGTTCGGCTTCGCCGACGACGACGCCGGGCGAAACGGCCGGAACCAAGGAACCAGGCAAGTCGAGCCAGAGGGTGCTGACGGGGACGCGCGGCAAGGCGAGCGTGAACGCGGTCGCGCCCGTGGCGTCGCGCCCGCCGGCCAGCGACCATTCGGCCGCGAGCACGCCGGGCCTTTCCACCAACACGGCCATGGTTCCGGCGGGCGAAAGTCCCAGCTCGGCGTCCGTCGCGGCGTCGTCGTCGTTGGGCGAGGCGCCGGAGGCGTCTTCCCAGCGCGCATGGTCCAAGGCCAGTCCGCACGGCGACAAGGGCAAGAGCGCCGCCGCCGAGTCGGGCTGCGCGACTTCGAAGCGGGCCACGCCCGCAAGCACATCCTGGCCCCGCGGCGCGGCTTCGTAGCGAGCGCGCACCCAACGCGCCGCGCTCGATGACTCGGCCTTCCCCGGCACCGCCTGCGCCGATTTCACCAGCCGCTCGAATTCTTCGCCCTCAATGGGCAAGAGCGGCGCGTTGCCCTTCGGCCATTCGGGCTCGCGGCCGGCCGGCGCGAAGACCCGCATGAACCGCATGCGCGGCGCGGGGGTGGGTTCCTCGCCGGCCAACTCGGCGGCGGCCGGCGGCCAGACCATCGCCACCAGCAGCAACAGGCGCCGCAGCGACATGGGACAACCCCACGCATCTGTAGGGAACGCCCTCCGTGGCGTTCCGTGAACCTGGGAACGGAACTCCTCGGCCTTCCGCGGAACGCCACCGAGGGCGTTCCCTACAGAGGAATGCGGCGACAGGCACGGCGGCAAGAGTCTCATGCGTTGGCTTCCGGAAGCGACATTTCGACGGCGATCGCGGCGCTCTCGGTCGAGACGGGAGCGACCGCGGCCGGCACGCGCGGGTGGCTGCGCGTCGATCCGCGGCCACCGACCGAACTCGATGCGCCGTGCGAGTCCCAGCGCGAACGGTCGGGCGGCGCGGCTCGCTTCAGCAGCGCGGCGAGCACGGTCAACGCCAGGCCCAGCGCGGCGGCCTGCAAGCCAAGCACCGCCCATTCCGGCGCCAGGGCGGCGGCCGCCAGCACCCCGACCGACGCGGCCAATAACACGGCCGGATGACGCAAGATCGGCAGATAGATCAACGCCAGCCCGCAGCCCAGCACCAGGCCCGAGGCCGCCAACACCAACAGCGGCCGGCCGACGGATCGCACCTCCAGCGTGTCGCCGAGACGCGCGACGCTGAACAGGTAACGGTTGGTCGCCGCGGACAACGGAGTCGCGTGCTCGCTCAGGCCGCACCAGGTTTCCAGATCGTCTTGCTCCAGCGTGGGGCGGCGTCCCCAATAGAGGCCGTTGAATGCCCAACTCGATTCGGGCGACAGTTCCGCCGGCCAGGCCAGCAGGTATTCGTCGCGGGGCAATACGAGTTGCCAGTACGTCTCGCGCACGTCCGCGGCCGCGAGCCGAGGAATCTCGATCGTCCACGGGCCTCGCCTCGCGGCGACCGTCGTCACGTTGTAGGTATAGCCGACCTCCAACACATGCCGGCCAGGCTTCGGCAACGAAATCACGCGTTCGTCGAGGCTTGGTCCGGCGTCCGACACGATGGCTCCGTCGAGCTGGAACTGGGGCGACAGGATGCCCTGCGGCAACCGCACGGTCAGCCGGCTCTGCCGGCTTGAGAACGCGAACACGGCGCGATCGCGCCGGCCACTGGGACCAACGCGGGTTTGAATCCAGGCGCGCTCGACGAAGGTGGGTTCCGCCGCGCGCGGCTCGTCGAGCCGCAGCCCCAGCAGGATCTCGCTGCGAGCCCCCGATGCCGTTAGCCGGGGCACGCTGTCCCCCGCCGCGTCATCTCCGTCGTCCGTCGCGATCTTCCAGGCCGGGTCGAGCGGTCGCACGTCGATCCCCGGCCGCGCCAACACGCTCAATTCATTGCCCAGGCAGTCTCCCTCGCCCGGCATGACCAAGGGCACCTTCACGGAGATCTGACCTTGTCCCGCGTGCCGCCAGTCCGCGAGTGGGTACTTGAGCGTCAATGCGCATGATCCGATGCGCTTTTCGAGCAAGGTCACCCGCACCTGGACCGGCCGATCTTCGCCGGCGCCCTCGGCGCCACGTTCCTCGATGGGCCCGACCGCCGCGATCGGCCCCACCTCTTCGACCGGCCCCACCTCTTCGACCGGCAGCGTGTGCCCCGCGACGCTGGCCTCGATCAGGCCAGGCTCCGAAAGCGACCGCGGCACGTCGAGCAGGAACGAATCGACCGCCTCGTGGGCAATGTCGTAGGCGAAGGTTTGCGACACGCTTCCGCCGGAGCGCGAGAGCGAAACGACCGAGTTGACTTGCGACGTCACGCGTCGCGTATCGACGTGGAACGCCGCGGCGAACCGCGCCCCGGCCGATGTGCCGCGGTAGCCCAGCGGCCCGTGCTGATGGGAGGGCAACTCGGTCGTCGGCGGCACCGGCCGGTGGACTAGGCCGAAGAGATCGGTTTCGTTGGGAACGAGCTCGACGTTGTCGGCCGACACCACCACCAGTTCGGCTTGCCCAAGATTGTCGGCCTTGGGGCGTGGCAAGGTGAACTCGACCGCGTCGGCGCCGGCGAGCACGGGCCGGCGGGCACGAACCGCCAGTTTGAGATCTCCCTTCATCGCCTGTTTGAGCGGAATCGAAAGCGGCATCCCCTCGCCCGCCACGACGTTGGCGGAGTCGATCAGCCCCGTGGGGTCGACGCTGTCGATGCTGGTCAGGTCCACGTTCCAGCCGGAAAAGTCGACCTCCAACGCGAAGGCATTGGCGCCGTCGATGCGGTACTTGATGGTCGAGGCCAGTTCGATCCGGTCGGCGAACACCTGCGCCAGGTAGCTCGGTTCGACGAACAGCACGGTCGCTCGCGGCACGATCCGGCCCGGCAGCGAAAAGGGCTGCCCGAAGTACTCGAAGCCAGCCGCCGCGTCGCCGCCTCGCATTTCGTCGGGCAAGTCCTCGACCTGCCGCACTCGCTGCAGTTTGCCGAACGAGACTTGCCAGGCGTCGTCGACCGCCACCGAAACATAGCCCCATTGCCGCGCGGCGCCGAGCACTTCGAAGCCGCCCAACTCGAGCGGCTCGTTGGGGTGTGCCGCGTCGTGCGGTTGCTGGGTGGTCAATTGCACTTTGATCGGGCCCGCCGACTTGTTCTTCAAACGCACCTCGACCAGCCTCGGCTCGGAGTCGTCGGCCGCCTCGCCCGCGGGGTTCGCCAACGTCACGCTGTAGCCCTCGTGGGCATCGGGAACCAGTGTCGCGCCATAAGGGAGGCGGACGCGAAAGTTTTGAAATTCACCGCCGAAGCTGTTGACCGTCAACAGCGCCTTGCTTTGAACGCGGCTCCCCTCGATCTTCGTCGCGATCTCGCCTTTGGCTTCGAGCACGGTTCGCAGTTCGACCATGGGTTCGGCGGCGTCGCGCCAGACCAGTTCAAAATCGCTCTCCAGGCCAACGGCTTTGATCTGGGTCATGCCGTCGACCGACTGCACACCCTCGAGCACGCCCCCCCGCGTGACCTCGGCCGCGGCGCGGGCGAACGGCACCTTGAGCGACAGTTCGCGATAGGTGGCGCGGGGCGCGGCCAAGCGCAGCCGGCTTTGCCCGCCCTGATGTTCGAGCGGCGCCAGCACCCGCATGTTGACTCGTTGCGGAGTTTCGCTCTCGCCGCGGAACCAGGCCACGTACTCTCGCGAGACGGCGTCGATTTCGATGGAGCACTCTCCCGCGTCGTGAAAGGTTACCGGTTCCGCCAGCACGGCGTTTCCCAATCGAAGCGGCACGCGTACCCAATGCTTGTCGCCGGCCGAAATCGTGAATTCGACCGACAGTCTGGCAAACGGCGCCCCGGCTTCGCCCGTGACGGCTTCGCCTGTCACCGTCATCCGGTCGATGGTGAAGCCAGGCCGGCGGGGGCCCTGGGTCAGCACGAGCAATCGTTCAAAGTCTTCGTATTTGAAGTTGAGAACGGGCTGCCGCTTCCCGTCCTTGTCGATCAGGTAAATGATCTTCAGTGGCGACTCATCAATGACTTCCGTCGCGTCGGCCTCCTGGCCGGCGGGCGGATTGGATTCCGGCGGCTTCCCGTCGCCGGGAAGCTGCGCGCAGCAGTACCCGCACCAGGCCGAAAGCTGGCAAGCGACCGCCCAAGCCACCCGGAATGAACCCTTTCGCAAAACTTTTCGTACCTCTCCAGCCCCGCCGAGCAGACCGAGTTGAACGGCAAAGCGCCGTGACGGCGCAAGACGTGCGGGCGTTATGCGGCGTCCATGTTCAGTTTACCTAGTCGTCGCGGTCATTCAAAGCAGGAAACTGGCAAAACCGTACCTTTACCCGACGAACGCTACGGCGCGAGTGGCACAGATGGGCGTTGCGGGTGAAGAAGTCTTATACTTCACGCGCCCGCCTGGGGCCAACTCAAAGGATCGCCATGTGGACTTTTCCCCGCCGCCGTGGTCGAATGGGGTATGCTCCGATGTCGAATTGACTCATTCAACGCGTTCGTGGCGCTCGCCTTGCTGGCTTGGCCGGTATCGGCGCGCGTGGCGGCGTCGGATGGCGCCGTCGAGTTCAACCGCGATATCCGGCCGTTGTTGAGCGACCACTGCTTTCAATGCCACGGTCCCGACGAAGCCAAGCGGATGGGCGAACTGCGGCTGGACATCGAGGCCGCGGCGTTGGCCCCGCGCGACGGCACGCGGCCGATCGTGCCGGGCGATCCGGCCGCCAGCGAGCTTTATCGCCGCATTGCCTCGACCGACCCGGACGAACGGATGCCGCCGGCCGACTCCGGCCGCAAGCTCCGCGCCGAGCAAATCGAACTGGTCCGCCGCTGGATCGAACAAGGGGCCAAGTGGCAGGGCCACTGGTCGTTCATCGCACCGCGCCGTCCCGCCTTGCCGGCCGTCGCCGGCGGCGATTGGGCGCGAGGCCCGATCGACGCTTTCGTGCTCGCCCGGCTCCAGCGCGAAGCGTTGGCTCCGGCGCCCGAAGCCGAGCGGACCAGCCTCATCCGGCGGGTGACCTTGGATTTGACCGGCTTGCCGCCCACGCCCGCCGAGGTCGATTGCTTCTTGGCCGACGACTCGGCCGAGGCTTATGAATGCCTTGTCGACCGGCTCCTCGGTTCGCCCCGCTTCGGCGAGCGGATGGCCAACCGCTGGCTCGACGGCGCCCGTTACGCCGACACCAACGGCTACCAGAGCGACGGCGAACGCTTCATGTGGCGCTGGCGCGATTGGGTGATCGACGCCTACAACCGCAACCTGCCGTTCGATCAATTCACCATCGAGCAACTGGCCGGCGACCTGCTTCCAAACCGCACGCTCGAGCAGCGGATCGCGACCGGTTTCAACCGCAACCATCGAGGCAACGCCGAGGGGGGGATCGTGCCCGAGGAATACGCCGTTGAGTACGTCGTGGACCGCGTCGACACGACGGCGACGGTCTGGCTGGGACTGACGATGGGCTGCTGCCGTTGCCACGACCACAAATTCGACCCGCTCTCGCAGCGCGATTTCTACCGGCTGTTCGCCTTTTTCAACAACGTGCCCGAGCGCGGCAAGGCGGTCAAGTTCGGCAACTCGCCGCCGATGGTCAAGGCGCCGACGGCCCGGCAGCGCGATGATCTCGCGCCCATCGAGACGCGGCTTGCCGCCGCACTACGCAGTTTCGCCGAGCTGGCGCCGCGAATTGCCGCCGCGCAGACCGAATGGGAAAAGTCGCTTGCCGCCGCCGCGCAGCCGCTCGACTGGACGATCACCGCCGGGCTGGAGGTTCAATATCCCCTCGACGGCGATCCGGCGAATCACATGCCGGCCGCCGGCCCCGGTCGCTCGGCGCCGAGGCCGCTAGCCACGCGTGGGGAGCCGGCGGCCGCGCCGGCAATTGAGCCAACTCGTAGGGTGGGCACCGCCCACCAGGGGCTTGGCAAGGCGCCTGCTCCGGCGGTGGGCGATGCCCACCCTACGATGGGCGATGCCCACCCTACGCAGCGTGATGCCCACCCCACGGTCGCCAGGTTCGAGGGTGGAGAAGGGGCGTTCGTGCCCGGCAAACTCGGCCAAGCCTGCATGTTCGACGGTAGCCGCTACGTCGACGCGGGCGACGTCGGTTCCTTCGGCTATTACGACCGGTTTTCGATCGCCGCGTGGGTCCAGCCGAGCGGTGACCGCGGCGGCACGCTCGTCTCACGCATGACCGATGCCGAGCAAGCCGACGGTTATTGCGTCGCACTGGTCGGCGGCAAAGTGCATGTCAACCTGGTCAAGCGGTGGCTCGACGACGCGGTCAGAGTCGAGACCGAACGGAGCCTGCCTCCGGGCGAGTGGCGCCATCTGCTGGTGACCTACGATGGCTCGCGCGACGCCAACGCAATCCGGGTCTACATCGACGGCGTCCCTGAGCCGCTGGCGGTGCGGCTCGACGACCTGAACCAGACCTTCGCCGCCGCGCAGCCGTTGCGGATTGGCGGGGGAGGCGGGCCGGAGGGGCGTTTCCACGGTCTTTTGGACGACGTGCGCGTCTACGACCGAGCGCTGGCGCCGGAAGAGGCGCAAGTGGTCGCCACGGCGGAATCGATCGATCAACTCGTCTCGGTTCCCCCGGAGCGGCGCACGCCTGCCCAGAACCAAAAACTCCGCGCCTATTTCCTGGCGGAGCAGGCCCCGGATCCCATTCGCAAGGCATGGCAAGAAGTCGTCGCGCTGGGCGAACGGCACAAGACGCTCGTCGAGAGTTTCCCCACGACGATGGTGATGGAGGAGCTTCCCACGCCACGCGATACGTTCATTCTGGTCCGCGGCGAATACGACAAGCGTGGAGAGCGGGTGGCGCCGGGCGTGCCGGCCAGCTTGCCGCCGTTGGCCGCCGGCGCGTCCGGCAACATCCCTGGCGCGTCGGCCCACACCGGCCATTCCAACCGCTTGGACCTGGCTCGTTGGCTGGTCGATCCGGCCAATCCGTTGACGGCCCGCGTGGCGGTCAACCGCTATTGGCAGATGCTGTTCGGCACGGGGCTGGTGAAAACGGTCGACGATTTCGGCGCCCAAGGCGAGGCCCCCAGCCATCCGGAACTGCTCGACTGGCTGGCCACGGAGTACGCCGGCAACGGCTGGAACACGAAGGCGATCATCAAGACGATCGTCAGCAGCGCCACCTATCGGCAGTCGTCGCAGGTCGCGCCGGCCTTGGCGCGGCGCGATCCGGAGAACCGGCTCTTGGCCCATGGCCCGCGGTTCCGGCTTTCAGCCGAAATGATCCGCGACCAGGCGTTGGCGGCGGCGGGCTTGCTGGTCGAGCGGCTGGGGGGCTCCAGCGTCATGCCCTACCAGCCCGACGGGCTGTGGAACGAGTTGGCCGGCGTCGACTACGCGCAGGACCACGGTGAGCCGCTTTACCGGCGCAGCATGTACACGTTCTGGAAACGGACGGTCGCCCCGCCGACGATGATCACCTTCGACGCCGCCGGACGCGAGACCTGCGCCGTCCGCGAAACGCGAACCAACACGCCGCTGCAAGCGCTGACCTTGTTGAACGAAATCACGTTCGTCGAGTGTTCGCGGAGGCTTGCCCAGCGGGCCATCGTCGAGGGAGGCGCTACGCCGGCGGATCGGATCGCCCACGCCTTCCGGCTGGCCGTCGCGCGGCCTCCCGTGGCGGCGGAACTCGAGATCCTGACGAGGGGCTTTCAAGACCACCTGGCCCATTACCGCGCCGAGCCGGAGGCCGCGCTCCAGTTGGTGAGCAGCGGCGAATCGCCTCGCGACGAGCGGCTCGACGTCGCGGAACTGGCGGCCTACACGGCGGTGGCGAGCGTGATTCTGAACCTGGATGAGACGGTGACTAAGGAATAGGCGAACCCATTGCCAACCCGTTTCGCGAGAAAAAAGAAATTGCATTCGAATAAGGAAATCGACGCCGCTTTACACTACGTTGAATCAATGGGGTGGACGGTCAGGGCCAGCGCGCACTCTGGGGTAGCTGGGTAAGATAGGCAGGTTGCGCTCGGCGCTCTGATTCTGTAGAACCAACCTCCGTGTGGTGATGTTCTTGTGACTCACGGAGGATGTGCGATGGTGAAGGGAATTCGGATTGG
>DATKSN010000353.1:0-13226 GCA_035531595.1 Pirellulales bacterium
GTGGCTGGGGCAGAGCGTAAGCGATGCCCCGGCTCGATAGCGACCGGGGCATCGCTTACGCTCTGCCCCAGCCACCGTGAATGTCTCATTCTCGACCGCGTGAAGTATATAATCCATATCAAGAACTTAGAGCCTATTCCAAAACCGCCGTGCAGGCGGGACGCCCGCACCACAACGGCGGTTTTGGGATAGGCACTTAATCGTTTGACGATGGAGGCTCTATGAACCAGCACCTATTCTCCCGTCGCACCATGCTTCGCGGGCTTGGCGTCACGATGGCCTTGCCCTGGCTCGAATCGCTCACGGTCTGGGGCGATGAACCCGGCGGCGGCAAGCCTGCCAGCGAGGCGCCCGTGCGGCTCGCGGTGCTTTTCGCCGGCAATGGCTTTCATGGCAAGGAGTGGTGGGCCAAGGGCGAAGGCAAGGGCATGGAGTTGGGCCAGGTTCTGGCTCCCCTGGCGGATTTTCGCGAAAAGCTGTTGTTCGTGCGCGGTCTCTACAACGAGCAGGCCCTCAAGGGCAACATCCACAGTTCGCAAACCGGCAATCTGCTGTCCGGCGCGCCGTTGGCGGCGGGCGGCGAAATCCGCTCGGGCTTGAGCGTCGACCAGTTGCTGGCGCAGACCTATGGCCGTTCGACCAAGGTGCCGAGCCTGGTACTGGGTTGCGAGAAATCGAACCCGTCGGTCCACAAGAACTACTCGATGCTCTACAGTTCGCACATCTCGTGGAGCTCGCCGACGACGCCGACGCCGCTGGAAGTGTATCCCGCCCTGGCTTTCGACCGGCTCTTCAAGGACGAAGTCCAGCGGGGCGACAAGAGCGTGCTCGACGCCGTGCTGGCCGACGCCACGGACCTCCGCCGCGGGATCAGCGCGACCGACCAGCGCAAGCTCGATGAATATCTCGACTCGGTTCGCGACGTCGAAACGCGCATCGAAAACGCGGGCAAGCTGGGCGAGCTTCAGGGATGGCGGCCCACACTCGAGCGGCCCGACATCCCACGCCCGCCCGACGGAATTCCCCAGAACGTCGCCGACCACATGCGGCTGATGTGCGACATTTTGGTGCTCGGCTTCCAGACCGACACGACCCGCATCGGCACGCTCAAGCTGAACAACGACCACTCGTCGTTGCGTTTCCCGCACTTGGGCGTCGACTACATGATCCATCACCTGCTGTCGCACTCCGACACGGCCGACTGGTTGAAGGTGAACCAGTTCTTCGTCGAGCAACTGGCCTACATCGCGCGCCGGCTCGACGCCATCCAGGAGGGAAAACGCACGGCGCTCGACAACACGATGCTCATGTTCTGTTCGAGCATGATGACCGGCAGCCACGACGCCACGCAGTTGCCCGTCGTGATGGTCGGCCGCGGAGGAGGCCGCATTCGCACCGGCCGCGTTCTCGACTACCGCGACCAACCAGACCGCCAGATGTGCCGCTTGTACTTGTCGCTGATGGACAAGATGAACGTGCGGCGCGAAAAGTTCGGCGACGCCGCCGAGCCGCTGGCGGAAGTCTAGAGGCCGATGACCAACCCCCGTGTCCTGATCATTGGTGGCGGGCCCACCGGCCTCGCGCTGGCGCTCTGGCTGACGAAGCTCGGCGTCGCCGTGCGGATCATCGACAAAACCGCCGAGCCGGACACCACGTCGCGCGCCTTGGCCGTACAGGTGCGCACGTTGGAGTTCTACCGGCAGGTGGAAATGGCCGACGCGCTCATCGAGAGAGGTGTCAAGGTTGCGGGCGTCAACCTCTGGGTCAAAGGCGCCAAGGCTGCCCGCGTGCCTATCCAGAATATCGGAGAGCGCCTGAGCCCGTTCCCCTTTGCGCTGGTCTTTCCACAGGACGCCCACGAGCGATTGCTGATCGAGCGACTCGACGCATTGGGGGTGAAGGTGGAGCGCCGGACGGAGTTGGTACGATTCGAACAACAACGCGAAAGCGTGCGGGCGACGCTCAAACGGCCCGACGGATCCGAGGAGGTCTGCGAAGCGTCGTATCTCGCGGGCTGCGACGGTGCGCGCTCGACCGTAAGGGAGGCGCTCGCAATCGGCTTTCCCGGCGGCACCTATGAGGGGCTGTTCTACGTCGCCGACGTCGAGGCAAGTGGGCCGGCGACCGACCATGAACTGCACGTCGATCTCGACGAGGCGGACCTCCTCATGGTCTTTCCCATGAAGGGCAAGGGCTGCGTGCGCCTGGTTGGAACCGTGCGTGAAGAACCGTGCGGCGCAGACCGTGAGTTGACGTTCGACGACGTCAGTTCTCGCGCCATCGAGCATCTGAAGCTTACGATCGCCAAGGTGAACTGGTTTTCGACGTATCGGGTGCATCACAGGGTGGCGCACCGCTTCCGGGAGGGACGGGCGTTCCTGCTCGGCGACGCGGGCCACATCCATAGCCCGGTCGGCGGTCAAGGGATGAACACCGGCATAGGCGACGCCGTGAACCTGGCGTGGAAGCTCGCCACCGTGCTGAACGGGAGCGCCGCGGAAAGTCTGCTCGATACCTACGAGCCGGAACGGATCGGCTTCGCGCGCCGCCTGGTCGCCACCACCGACCGCGTGTTCACCTTTGCGACGAAGCGGAGCCCGATAGCCCAGCGAGTCCGCACCATGCTCGTTCCTCGGGTCGTGCCCTTGCTGTTTCGCCTGCCCGCTCTGCGTCGCCTCCTGTTTCAGACCGTGTCGCAGATTGGCGTCAACTACCGCGACAGCTCGCTCAGTGGTGGCAAGGCTGGCGCCGTCCGCGGCGGTGACCGCCTGCCCTGGGCCCGAACAGCGCCGGACCAGGATAACTTCGCACCGCTCGTTTCATTGACGTGGCAGGTCCATGTGTACGGAGAGCCGCGACCCGGCGTGGCCGAAGCCTGCGCCGAACTTCGGCTTCCGCTCCACATCTTGGCATGGCAAGCAGAAATACGGCGGGCCGACCTCATGGCGCGGGCGCTCTATCTCGTCAGGCCCGACGGCTACGTCGCCCTGGCGGATCCTAGCGCCGACGCTGGGCGCTTGCGCCATTATTTCGACGAACGGTGACCGCGACCAACCTGACCTTCCTTTCGGCCGGCGGAGCCGCATTATTGCCGCTTGCCGTGTTCGCGCTGAGCCAGCCACTCTCCAAAGCGGGGCTCGGCTGGCAATGCCTCCATGGCGCGCTGGCAGGCATCACGAGTTTCACTTTCCGGCGCCTTCAGACGCGCCAGCACTTGTGCCAGGTCGTACCACGCCCAAGCGCGGCGCACCGGACTGTCGGCCAATTCAATGGCCCTGCGCAGCAACTCGCGCGCTTCGCGGTTCAGCCGGCGCTGAGCGGTTCGCCCATGCGTCCCTCGCCGCCCCGCGCTCGTTGCCAGTTTCATTTTCGTCTGCGCAAATTCATGCACCGCTTTCGGATCGTTTTGCAGCCGGGGATATGCGGCGGCGAAGAGCTTGTGCGACCGCTCGAAATCGCCCGACCGTTTGTGAAGAATCGCCAATTCCAACTCGTCCGGCGCCGCCGTCGGTTCCGGCACTTGGGCGAGCAGGCGCCGCGCGGCAGCCTGTTCTTGTCGGTCGAGGTAGGCCCGCGACATCGCCAGATAGGGGAGATTCCGCTGGTTGATCGTCGGGGCCGCCTCGACCGATGCGAACACCGTCTGCGCCAAGGCAAAGTCACCAGCCGCGGCGGCGTATTCAATCAGTTGGGCGGCCAGCGCCCCCGAGCGCGGGATGCGCCGATGCGCCACGCTGAGGTGCGCAATGGCCCTCTCGCGCTCTCCCGTCGCCGAAAGTCGCGCGGCCTCGCGCAGCGCGTGAAGCACGACGTACTCGGGGTGGGCCGGAAGTGTTACACGGAAATAGGCGCGTGCCTCGTCGTCGAAATCGAATTGCGGGGCGGGCGAACCGTTTTCCAACATTTTGCGTCGGATGGTGGGAATGCCCGTGCTTCTCATTTCCGCGAGCCCCAACTCTTTGAGGAATTCGCCTATTCGGCGATTTCGCATGGGCGCCTGCGGCGGACGGGCGCCGGGTTGCAAGTCCTCACGCCGCAGTCCAGGCACGGGCCCCGGGTAGCTGGTGATCTCGAGCCGATCGGGATAGAGATAAACCTTGATGGGTTCCGGCGGCGCGTCGTAGCCGCGGTGCAGCACGGCGTTGGAGATTGCCTCTTCAAGGGCCTCGTAGGGAAAGGCGACGAATCGCCTCGCTTCCGCCTGGCCCGGCACTTTGCGCACCACGTCGGCGGCGAGATTGTCGAGAAATTCCAAGACTTGACGGATTTGCCGTGGCAACGAACCGCGAAACACTTTCTCCTCGATCAGGTCGCCGCCGACGTCGTCGCCGAACTGCACGACCTCGATGCGAGCGCCCGGAAAATACACTTCCGGGTCGTCAGTGAAGAATAGCAATGAGACGTTACGCGGCACCTCCATCCCGTTGACGCGCGAGGTCAATTTCAATCCACGCAGCAAGTCGTCGGTCGTGAACGCGACGCCCGGTGCCACCAAGCCGCTGTTGACGTCGGCCAGGAAATGCCGCAGCAAGTCGCCCGAGACCGCCGACAACGGCACGTCGCCGCGGCGACGGTCGTCGTAGGGAACCCTGGCGGTCAACTGCAGGAGCTGCGTCAGGATGTCTCCTTTGGCGGCAACGGTGCTGCTCGCCAAGCGCACGTAATGGTGCCTTGCCGCTCCTTTACCACCATGCTCGCGCGCTTGGTACGGCCGTGCCTCTCCCGACGGCGCCCAAATGGCGAGGATCTGCTTGCCCTGAAAAACTTCGGGCGCCACGACCGGCTGATACTCAGGATCGATTCGATCCAGACAGCCGCCGAAGATCTTCTTCTGGATCAGGTCAACGTCGAGGTCGTCAAGACCGTGTGGCGGAAGGACCGGCAGGCCCTCGGACTCCTCAATGCCCAGGATCAAGTAGCCGCCGTTCAGGTTCTGCAGGTCGTTGGCGAATGCGCAGACGGTCTGAAACACGGCGTCGGCAATCTTGTCGTTCCAGGTCTTCTTGAACTCGCGGCGCGCCGACTCGATCGAACGGGCGTGGATCAGAGCCTCGAGTGCGATGGGCAGGATGTTCACGCGGTTCACCTCACACGACGCCATACCATCATCCGCTTCACGGATCGTCACGCGGCGCATTGCCCACGCGTGCCGCCGAGAGGTCGGCCGCGACCAGTTCGCTGTCGTTCCGCGCGAAGACGTGACGGTAGGCGTAGGCCGGATGGGCCCAGCAGACGCCACCCCGCTGGTTCAACTGCACGGTCGTCGGCTCGATCAGCCTCGCTCGGCTGATTTCCTCGTACCCGTCGGGTGACAACTTCGTAATTAGCATTTCGCCGCGCTCGTTGAACATCCAGACCTTGTCGGCGTTCTCGACCATGTGGATCGTAAACCAGCGGATCTTGGGGCCCGGCTTGCCCGTACCACGCATCGGTTCGAGACTTTCCCAGAGCCGGTCGCCCGTGTTCGCGTCGAGGCAACGCAACTCGCCGTAACTGTCGACTCCATAGACGCAGTCGCCTTTCAATAGCGGCGTACTGATGATCGAGTGCAGTGCGTCCGTCTTTTTTTCGTCGGGCCCCAGCCGCCGCCAGACTTGCTCGGCGGTCAATTCGTCCGCCTTGAGCCTGAGCATCAGCGATCCGTCGTAAAACGAGCTGACGAACAGCCGCCCGCCGGCGGACACCGGCGTGGCGATCGAGATCACCATCCGCGTCGGTTGAAACGGCTGTTGCCAGTGGACCTGGCCGGAAAGCGGATCGAGCCCGACGACATGAGCGCCCGTCCAACAGACCAACACGCGGCGGCCGGCTTGCTCGACCATGATCGGCGACGCATACGAGGCCGCGTCGTCGAGCGCGCGCCATCGCTCTTCACCCGTTTTCACGTCGAACGCCACCAGGCAGGCGCCGTCGGCCCCGCCGATCTGCACGATGACCAGCCCCTGCTCGACCAAGGGCGAAGCGGCGATGCCCCAGATCGGCATGCGGGTCTTGTACTGGGTGTTGAGGTCGCGCTCCCAGAGCACGTCGCCCTTGGCGGCGTCGAAGCAGAACAGGTTTCCCATCGCCCCCAGCGCCAAGGCGCGGCCGTCGTCGATCGTCACCGAGGCGCGCGGACCGGCTTCGTAGCCGACCCCCTTGTATGGGCAGTTGTACTCGTGGCTCCAGAGCTTTTCGCCGCTTTGCCAATCGAAACAGTGGACGCGCTCGGTTGGATTGGGCTCGATCACGCGGTCGGTCACGTAGACCCGGCCATCGGCCACGGTCGGGCCGCTGTAGCCGCTGGAGATCGGCGCGCGCCAACGGAGCTTGATTTGCGGCCCGGGGAACTTCTCCAGCAGGCCGGTTTCTCGCCACACGCCGTCGCGGTTGGGGCCGCGCCACTGCGGCCAATCGTCGGCCATCGCGGTGGGGATTATCGAGGACACGGCCCACAGGCCGAACAGTGCCGCACAAACGGTTCGCATGGTCCAACGTCTCCAGAGTCGCGCACGGTCGCAATCGAGCCGGGGCATCGCTTAGGCTCTGCCACCAGCCACCGCTTTCTCGCGGTAAAATGTCTCATTTTCGGCCGCGTGAAGTATAACGTCTTCCTGAAAGACAGCAATCGGCGGCGCAAACGTCATGGCTCGGCCCGAATGGACCGAGGGCCGGGCGCTCGGCGTGCAGGCCGATCCGCTCCTGGATCAATTCGCGGTACATCGCGATCACCCGAGGATGCGTTCCCACGGTCGCGGCGCGGACCATGTGAACTCCTAGTTCGCCACACAACCGCCGGGCTTCGGTATCGAGATCGTAGTGTACTTCGAGGTGATCGGAGACGAAGCCGATTGGCGCCAGGACGACATCGCGTACCCCCGCCGCGGCGAGCTCTCGGAGCCGGTCGGCCACGTCGGGCTCCAGCCAGGGCTGCGTCGGCGGGCCGCTTCGGCTTTGGTAAACCAGATCCCACGCCGGGCGATCGAGCCCCTGCGAAACCAGGCGGCAGGCTTCGAGCAACTGGGCTTCATAGCGGCAGTTCGCGGCCATCGCCAGCGGAATGCTGTGGGCCGTGTACAGCAGCCGCGCCGCCGCGCGGCCGTCGGCCGGCACACGGCCGAACGCCTCACGCACGCACTGGGTCATGGCGGCGATGAAGCCAGGGTGGTTGTAGAAGGCGCGCAGCTTGTCGACCCGCGGCGCCGTGGGGCCCAATTCGGCTTGGGCCGCGGCGATGTTTTCCAGGTACTGCCGGCAACTCGAGTAGGAACTGAAGGCCGAAGTGAAGAGCGCCAGCGCGCGTCGCACGCCGTCGGCCCCCATTTGCGCCAGCGCGTCGGTCAGCAGGGGGCGCCAGTTGCGGTTGCCCCAGTAAATCGGCAGATTCAGCCCGTGCGACGCCAACTCGGCCTCGAGCGCGCCGATCAAGGCCCGGTTTTGATCGTTGATCGGGCTCTTGCCGCCGAACTGGTGATAATGCTCGGCCACTTCCAACAGCCGTTGGCGCGGGATCGGTTTGCCACGCGCGACGTTTTCCAAGAACGGCAAAACGTCCTCAGGCCGCTCCGGTCCGCCGAAAGAGACCAACAGCACCGCGTCGAAAGGCTGTGGGTCCGCATCAGGCATGAATGACCCCGACGGGATTTGAACCCGTGTTGCAGGCGTGAAAGGCCTGTGTCCTAGACCTGGCTAGACGACGGGGCCGCGCGACATGTCGTCCAAAAATGAATCCGACGGCGCAACGCGTCCAGCCGGTGTATACTCAGGCGGCGGGCAGTTCGTCAAGTGGCGATCGCTTGACGTGCTATTATTGCAGTCAAACACCGTCGCTGTCCGAGCTTCGAGCGGCTTTGCCTTCGGGTGGGCCACTGTGGTCGGCCCGTACACTATCGCCGCCCGACGCACGCTCGCCAGCCGATACGCTGCCGTCGGCGGGCACGCGATGGATGGCGTCATAGACCTCCCGCCGGTGGACGGGCACTTCCTTGGGGGCCTCGACGCCCAGGCGGACCTTGTCGCCGCGGATTTCAACCACGACAATCGTGATGTCGTTGTTGATCACAATACTTTCGTTTTTCTTACGCGATAGTACCAACATCGCCTATTCCTTCGCTTCGTGACTTGGACCTTCCTCAGGGAGCGCCTTCCTTGGATCTCAACGGGCGAACAAAGGGTCTGTTTCTCCGCTGCGCTCGGCGGAAACCGTGGGGATTAGCCTCCCCGCCCTTAAAGCGCGCAGGAAGTTTCCTCAATTCACTTTACGTGCTGCTTGGGCGGAGTCAAGCCGGCGGTATCGCGGTTGGGGGGTTTCCCACCATTTTTCTGCTGTTTTGGCATCATATTCGTAATATCACCCCGCCTTTGCGCGCATTTCCCGATACCGCGCGCCACCCTTTTCGCTCGGATCGACCGCTAGTAAGTTGTTTGGAATCAACGCTTTACGAATCAATGACGAATCCGCGAGTCGGCCCTCATTTCCGACTCGGCGAAATGTCACCGCGTTCAACGCATCGCAAGGGGCCATGGGGCCGTATGGGAAAATGCAGGGGCTCCTTTTACTGGACGAGAAGCGAAAAATGGGAAAAAGCAGCGAATGCAATCACTTGAATCACTTGTTGACGGCTTGCGGCCGATGTCCGGCCGCCTATAATTTAACAAGCACTCTATTTCAAATCATTCGGGACGGCGCACCATGCGACAACAGTCTGGCGGACAGCGATGGCTCGGCGATATCAAGGACGCGGTGGTCACCGTCATCCAGGGCATGTGGGTCACGCTACGGTACTGGATCAAAACCTATGATCCCAATCGCAAGACGTTCACCGAGCACTTTGAATACCCCGAGTTACCGGTTCCGGTCGCACCGCGTTACCGTGGGTTTCACCGCTACGACTTGACCACCTGCATCGCTTGCGACCAGTGTGCCAAGGCTTGCCCGGTTGATTGCATTTACATCGGCAAGGAGCGCGTGACGCAAGGGAAGGGCTTCAAGGTCACCGGCTTCACGATCGATTACACCAAGTGCATGTTTTGCGCGTTGTGCGTCGATCCTTGCCCGGTCGATTGCATTTTCATGGGCGCGACGCACGACCTGAGCTGCTACAGCCGCGACGGCTGCATCGTCGATTTCTCACGCCTGCCGGTGGAAGTGGCCTGGGGACGAGCCACGCTCAATCCGACGGCGGTCGCCGGCTCGAAGGTGCTCGCCGAACCGGTGCATGGCGGTCCCAACCAATGAGGTTCTCAACATGACGGCCAAACTTCGCGAAAAAACCCCCTGGGGAAACCGCAAGCTCTTCACCGTGGAGCAGGCCAACGCGGCACTGCCGCTGGTGCGTGCGATCACAGCCGACCTGGCCCGGCTGTCGTGCGAGGTAATCGAGCGGCGCGAGCGGCTCGCGGCCTTGCTGGCCGGCCGCCAGCGCGGCGCCCGCGATGTATACGGCCAGGAGTTGGCGCACGTCGACGAGGAACTGGCGCGCGACGGCGAACGGCTGCAAGAGTACGTCGAAGAACTGCGCGAGTTGGGGGTCGATCCCAAGAACGGCCCGGAAGGGTTGATCGATTTTCCGGCCGTCATCGACGGCCGGCCCGTTTATCTGTGTTGGAAGCTCGGCGAGCCGGAGGTTTTGCACTGGCACGATCTCGACGCCGGTTTCCGCGGTCGCCAGCCTCTGACCGCCGGCAGCGTCATCGCCGGAGAAGGCGACGCTCACGCCCTGGGTGAATCAAGCGGCTCTTGACAACCGGCCACCGACAACCGACAAATGTTCCCATGTCTCCAACGTCTCCAACATTGATCGTCGGTTATCTGGCGTTGTTCGTAGGGGTCGGCGCCGTGTTCTTGTTCGCCAACCTTTTGCTGGGAAAGTTCCTGCGGCCGAAGTCGCCGAATCCGGAAAAGCTGGCCGTTTACGAATGCGGCGAGCCGACGATCGGCTCGAGCTTCGTCCAGTTCGATCTGCGGTTCTACGTCGTCGCGTTGTTCTTCATCATTTTCGACGTCGAAGTGGCCTTCTTCTTTCCCTGGGCCACGGTGTATGGCAAGGCGACCCACTTGATGGACCCCAACCTTGCGAAGATCGAGTCGGCCCAGTTGAGCCCGCCGGCCTTGGCCATTTATCGCGACCTAGGCGTGCCCAGCCCGACGCTCGACGGCGTCGGGGGAACCCAAACCGCGATCGAGCAATCGGCCCGAAACCTGGCCAAGGCCTCGATCCTCGACATCGGCGTTTTCTTCGGGGTTTTGATGGTGGGGTTTGCCTACGTCTGGCGGCGCGGCGACCTTGATTGGGTGCGAGCGGTCGGTCAGCAGCGGCCCGTGCGCGGCGTTCCGGTCGAGCCAGTTGCCGAGCGCGAGCCGGCTTTGATCGGCTGAGGACGGGCGTAGCGGAATTCATGAGTATTCCGAACAGTGGGGTGCTAACTCGGAACTCTCACGAGTTCCGCTACGGGGGTTTTCCATGAGCGGCCAGGCCTTTTTTGAACGGTTGAAAACGAAGTTCGGCGACATGATCACGGGGGCCGACTTCGAGGCATTGGACCCGTGGATCGAAGTCGCGCCCGAAGGGCTTGTCGCGCTGGGCCGCTATCTCCGCGATGAGCCGGACTTGCGGTTCAACATGTTGAATTGCGTCAGCGGCGTCGATTATTTCGAGCCGGACGCCAAGAAGGCGGCCAAGACTCCTTGGCAACCACACCTGGAAGTGGTTTACCATCTCTGGAGCGTGCCGCACCGAGTGAGCCTTGTGCTCAAGGTGGTCCTGCCGCGGTGGAAGGACGGGGTGCCCGGCGAGTTGCCCGAGGTTCCCAGCGTCAGCGGCCTTTGGAGCACCGCCGACTGGCACGAACGCGAGGTCTACGACTTGAGCGGTGTGTACTTCACCGGCCACCCCAACCTGCGGCGTATTCTTTGCCCGGAAGACTGGGTCGGGCATCCGTTGCGGAAGGACTACGAAATGCCGCTGGAGTACCACGGAATTCGCGGAAAATAGGGATGAGGCGTTAGGCACCACTCACCACTCACCACTCACCACTCACCACATGGCAACGCAATTGGACGATCCGCGGATCATCGAGTTCGACGTCCGCACCGACGAAATGCTGGTCAACATGGGGCCGCAGCACCCCAGCACGCACGGCGTGCTGCGGCTGGTGCTTCGCACCGATGGCGAGATCGTCTCCGAGGTCACGCCCCACATTGGCTACCTGCACCGCTGCGCCGAGAAAATCGGCGAAAACCTCACGCCGAAGCAGTGGATTCCCTACACCGACCGGATGGACTACCTGGCCGGCATGAACATGAACCTCGGCTGGGCGCTGACCGTCGAGAAGCTGATGAAGTTGGAGTTGCCCGATAAGGCTCGGCACCTGCGGGTGATCATCGCCGAAATGGGCCGCATCGCCAGCCATCTGGTGGGCATGGGCGCCTACGGGCTCGACTTGGGCACGTTCAGCCCTTTTTTGTACGCCTTCCGCGAGCGGGAGAGAATTCTCGACCTGTTCGAGTTGGCCTGCGGCGCGAGGCTCACCTACAGCTACTTGACGGTGGGCGGGGCCACCCATGACTTGCCGCCGGGCTGGCTCAAGAAATGCGAGGAGTTCCTCCGCGGGCTGGAGCCGGTGATCGTCGAGTACCACACACTGTTGACCACCAATGCGATTTTCGTACGTCGCACGGCCGGTATCGGACTGTTGACGAGCGACATGGCCATCGACTACGGCTGCACGGGACCCGTGCTCCGCGGCAGCGGCGTCGACCAGGATTTGCGCCGCGATGGCGAAGAGCGCTACACCGAGATGTACGACGGCTACGCCTTTGAAGTGATCGTCGAGCGTGACGGCCACTATCCCAAGGACCACAAGTACCCTCCGGTGCCCGCCACGGCGGTCTTGGGCGACTGCTGGCACCGGTTCTATGTGCGGATGCTCGAAGTGATGCAGTCGATCGATCTGGTGCGGCAGGCGATCGACCGCTACGGCACGGCCAAGGGTTCGCACGCGGTGCCGCTCAAGTTGAACGAGAAGCTGCCCAAGGGCGAGGTCTACCTGGAGACCGAGGCGCCGCGCGGCCAGATGGGCTTTTACGTCGTCAGCGACGGTTCGCCGATTCCCTGGCGCGCCCGCGCCCGCAGCAGTTGTTTCTGCAACCTGTCCGTCACCCATGAAATCTGCCGCGGCTGCCTGATCGCCGACGTGCCGGCGATCGTCGGCTCGCTCGACATCGTGATGGGCGAGATCGACCGCTAACGTGGCGGGACGTTGGTGGGCAGTGCCCACCCTACGTAGGTTAGGCTTTCCAGGGCTTTCCAGGCTGACAGGAGTTTACCGGCGCAGTGGGCCCGGTTAGACTCGACGGGCATGAATGACTACGACAAGGCGGGAAGGTACTTGGTGAAGCGCGAGCCGGCTGGTTTCTTCCGCTGGCTTTTGGCAAACCCCGCTATCTCTTTTGAAGCCTGGATCGATGCGCGGCGAGTGGCGTTGCCGGACCAGAACGATCTGACCAACGACCTCGTCGCGGCTCTGCGCAGCGGCAATGTGCTGGAGGGGCTCTGCGTTGAGTTGGAGGTGAATGCCAGGGCCGATGTTCTCACGCGGTTGCTTGATTACCTGACGCGGCTGTGGACGGAGCCGGGCGGCCCTCGCAGCCTTCGTATTTCTTGCGTCAGCGGGGCCGTCCTCGACTTGACCAGACGAAGTCCCGTTCGCGAGTTGAGCCTGCGATCGGTGATTGCGCCGGGCTCCCGTTTGGAGTTGACCGTTCTGCGACGCCACTTGGCGGATGAGAAGGCGGCTAGCCTGCTGGCGGATGTGGCGGCGGGAAAGACCTCCCCTTGGCTCTTGGCTTGGGTTCCACTGATGCGGGGCGGAGGGGAACCGGGTATAATCGCGCCATGGGTGGAAGAAGCTCAACGCCGCTTGACCGACGATCGCGACCGAGCGGATCTCGGTTCTATGGCTCGCGTGTTCGCGACGCTGGCCGGCGGTCGGTCGGCGTGGGACCATGGTTTACGAGGGTGGAACATGAAAACGTCACCGATTTTCGATGAGATCCGCGCGGAACGCCGGGAAGAAGGCCGGGAAGAAGGCCGGGCTGAGGGAATCAGGGCCAGCGCGCACTCTGGGGTAGCTGGGTAAGATAGGTAGGTTGCGCTCGGCGCTCTGATTCTGTAGAACCAACCTCCGTGTGGTGATGTTCTTGTGACTCACGGAGGATGTGCGATGGTGAAGGGAATTCGGATTGG
>DATKSN010000354.1:0-9849 GCA_035531595.1 Pirellulales bacterium
CGCGCCGTGCGCGCATTCGCCCCGAGACCTTGAATCGGTTGGAAAAGGGCAAGTCGTCGCCGGACGTGGCAACCGTTGACAAAATCGACCTCGCGTTGAAAACGGCCAAAGCGGAACAACGCCGGAGATGAGGCCCGTCCGTCGGAACCGACGACCCTTGCCCGGCTACCATTGTGGCCGCGGGCCCAACGCTGCCGGCGCCGACGCGGGCCGGCGTCGTGGCGGCCGTCGAGGGGTTCGCCGCCGCGACCGGATAAACACGCGAAGCGGGATTCGTTGAGCAAATACCCGGTGGAACCCTTGTACTGAAAAACTACTTCGGTGCCTCCGCGCATGCAATCGAACGAATGACGGAACGGGCGAGCGGCGAGCCAACGTCGCCGTCAACGGTGTCGGCCGCCGGCTTGCCGCCCGATGTCCCGAAACCGCCGGCGTCAACGGCGGCGGCCGTCGTTTCCGCCGATGAACGCGCTGCCATGCTCACCCACCTGCGTGGGCCGAGTCGGCCGAGTCGATGGGCTTGCCCTGGCCACGCTGTGACGGCGCGAAGGTCGATCGCTTTCATCCCGACCGCCGGCGTGGCGACGATCGGCGACGCGGCCGGCCACGCTCGACTTACTTGTAGTGTGAGCAGGGGAGGGCGGTCGGGCATGGGAAGTTGCTGGTTGTTAGTTTTTGGCTGTCGGCGAAAACCAAAGAATGCAATTTTCGCGCCGCGGTGGCGAGCGGGGGCGCCTTGACACACGCATCAAGACGGGCGCATATTGACGGCATGGCGACGATTGACGTGACGCCCGAGGCGCGGGAGCAATTCGACGCGTTGCCTAAAACCATCAAGCGGCGCGTGGAGCGGTTGGTGGAGCGGCTGGAGCGTTGGCCGGAAGTGAGCGGCGTCAAGGCGTTGTCGGGCAACCTGGCTGGCCGCTATCGCGCTCGCATCGGCGATTATCGCCTCCAATTTCAGGCGGAGCGGCCGCCAGGCGAAAACGACTGGCTGTTGACCGTGGAAAAGATCGGACACCTCGACGGATTCTACGACGATGATTGAACCACCTTACGCTATTCAAACCGTGACCCTTGGGGGCGAGCGGTTTGTGATCCTGCCCGAAGCCGAGTTGGCGCGCCTGCTGGGCGAGCCGCCCGAGCCGGAGTTGCCGCCGCTCAACGAACGCGGGAATTATCCGGCGCTGGAGACGATGCGCGCCTTGTTGTCCCGCGACTTGATCCGTTCGCGCCGCGCGTTGGGTTGGTCGCAAGCGGAGTTGGCGCGCCGCGCCGGCGTGCGGGCGGAAACGCTCAATCGCATCGAACAAGGCAAACACTCCGCCAGCGTACCGACGATCGAAAAGCTGGATCGCGCGCTGAAGGCCGGCGAAGCGAAAGCGGCCCATGCCGTGAAGGCCCGCGCCACGAACGGTAGAACAAAACGAATCGTGTGACGATTTGCCGGGAGTCGGCGCGGATGGCCATCCTCGTCGACCAAATGGCAGCCGGGCGGAAGGCCCTTATAGCATTCCCGCCGCCCGCCCGGCTTAAAGGGAATGCTATGTCCGCGAGCATCAACGAAGGCCCGAAGCCGCCTTGAAGGCCAAGGGCAACACGGACAAACACGTTTCGCTGACGGTGCAACGTGTACGCGATTTGTTCGAGGGGTGCCAGTTCCGGCGTTGGTCCGGCATCAAGGTGGAAGTGGCCGAGCGGTGGTCTTGGGCGAGCAATCCGAAGCGGTCGAGGCGCTGCCGAGCCTGGCCGGCGCCATTGACCTACCGGCCGCGGCGACGGGAACGGACGGACGGACGGCGAAGGACCAAATTCCTGTTACAGGCCCTGTTACAGGAAATGCTGGGATTTGGTGTCCCGCGGTGTCCCCCAGTGACCACGAAGCCGGCGACGGCGGGCGCGAAGAAAAGCCCGTAAAACACGGTGTTTCCGCGTGTTTTACGGGCGAAAACGCAAGAGGCGCTGGTGGGAGTCGAACCCACGCATGGCGGATTTGCAATCCGCTGCCCGCCGGACGCAACCCATGAAACGCCAACGGTTTCCGACACGGCCGAAAATCATGTGGCGCTTTGTGGGGCGCTTTCGGCCGGCGAAACGGCCCCGAAACCGGCCGACAAACCGGCCCCGGAACCGGCCGGCGACGTGGCCCCGATCGACGACCATCTGGAAGGGATCATCGCAACCATCCGCCGGCTGCTGCCCGAGGCGGAACAAGCTGAACTGGTCCGCCGGCTGGGCAACCCGCGACCCGACCCCGGCCTGACAGCGATCGTGGCCGCGTGGCCCAAGCTGCCGGCCGGCGCACGGAGCGGATTGGTCGCCGCGGCCGAAGCGTTCGCCAAGGCCCCCGAACCGTGAGCGAACCGGTGGTATTCAATGGCGGGCGGACACGCGATGCTGAATCGCGCGGCTTCGGCCGACGCCGCCAGATTGGGCGGCTGCCGGGGCGCCGCTTAATACGGCGACGGTCGATTGACCTTGCGTCGGCCCTATGACAGAATGGCGGCGTTGAGACCGAATGGCCTACATCGACCCGGCGTGTGAGTCCGCTTTCTCGCGGTCTCAACAACTTCTCGACAAGTGGACCGCCGCCGGGTTGTACCGTCCAAGGGTACGCCGATGACGAGCGAATGGTTTGCGCAGCTCAGGGGCGCCGAAGTTGGACCGATGGACCCCGGCGAGTTACGCCAGTTGGCCCGTCTGCGAAAGTTGGCCCCAACCGATCTTGTCCGCAAAGGAAAAGAGGGGCGTTGGCTAGCCGCGGCCGAAATCAAGGGCCTGTTTGGCGATGTCGCACCGTCGCCCGCCCCGATCGCACCCGCGGCCATCGCGCCAGCCGCATCCGCAACGGTTGCTGTCGTGCCACGCGGCGCAGCCGTGCCGCCGGCCCCGCCAGCTCCCCGCGTACCTCGCCGAGCGCAACCCTCCGTGGCCGTGCTACCACCGACGGCGCCGCGACCCGCGACGATTCCCGCCATGAAGGCGACGCTGATGCGTTTCAAATGGGCCGCCCTCGCAGCGGTGCTTGCAGCAGGTCTGCTCGTCCCGTTGAGTGCATTCCTCATGTTTGGGCGGAAGGCGCAAAATGACGCGGGCATTGAGGCGGGCTTCGCGAATGCCTTGCTCGCCGTCCTCGAGGAGGAGACGGCTACGAACGCCCTTCCTGAGTCCACGGACGGTTGGGGCGCAGCCCAGAAAATCTTGGCCATGTATCCGGACAAGCTGGGTGCTCCGGCATCGAATCCGGCCGTTGGCGGCAAAACGATTGAGCTTGCCGCTTCGCCGGAAGAAAACGTAGCGCTCTGCATTCGCCTCATTGAAACATTCCTTGCCGATGCCAAGACCAGCCAGCAAGCCAGGCAAGACGCGGCGCTTGCGCTCCAGCATTGCAAAGCGGTGCTGTCCGACGACCGTGTTTTGGCGTTCCTTGAAAGTCTCGACGGGTTGCCGGACGGCGATTTTTCCGACTTGGTTCTACCGGCTGAAAAGCTGGAGGCTTTCAGCGCCGCGTTTGGCCGCCGGCCAAGCGACTGCTTTCGGATGGTCAAAGTGAAGGTTGAGCGGGGGGTGGAAACGGAGATTGCGAAGATAGACCTTGATACCAAATACGCGACGGTACTTGAAGCGGCATTCTTCAGCACCATCGACCGAAACCTCAATCGGACGAGGCAACTCATCGCGAGCCGGCGCGACAAAGCCGCGTGGCGGCGCGTGAGGATAACCCAACACTCACCGCGCCAATCTTCATGGTCGACGAGCAAATTGAGAGGTACGACGGAAGGTGCCTCTATTTCGACAAAGTTTGGGTTGGAGGAGATGCGGCACGGCGAGACGATGGTTTTTATACGGTGTCCATCAAGGATGACCGGGGCGAATCGTACACCGGGTTCCGCGGACAAATGGTGTTCGTCTGCACCAAGGCAATCGCTGACTCGATCCGGCTGTCCTTCGCGTCCGACGCGAGCGTACGCTGTAAGATTTGTTGCGATATGTACAAGGTCGTACCGCCGGGGAATTCGAGCCTCTCCATCAACGGGCAAAAGGTCGCGCCAAGTCGCGCGTCGGCCGAAATCTACAAAATCGAGACGTACAGCAGAGCTGGTACGCTTCTAGAGCGCATTCGCTCGGATGGGACCGTTGAAAAAATCCCGGAGACAGAAATTGAGAAAGAGAGACAGGCGGCCGCCGCCAAGCTGAAATCCATCCCGGACCAGATTGCCGCCGCTGATGCCGCCGTCCGCCGCATCCAGGATAAGATCAAGGCGCGTCGCGATGCGGCCGCGACCGACGTTGAACGATTCGGCGAGTTGAAGCCGGGAGAACAAAAAGAAGCGGCGCGACTCATGCGAAAAGTCAGAGATGGAGAAGACTTGACCAACAAGGAGGCCAAGGAAGCGGAAAAATTCAATCTGGATGAACTCAACCAGGCGATGCATCGGGCCCTCGATGGAAAAGAGACGGGGGCCCCTCCCGAATCACCGCTTGGCTCCGCCGAAAATGACACGCCTCGCGCCGCAGGTGAACCGTCCCCGAAAATCAAGGCCTACCTGGAAGCGCGGGCGAAACACCTCGAGGAAATCCGCCATTCGCTGGCTCGCGAACGATTTCCGTCCCCCGCCGCCGAAAGGGAACTCGCCGAGCTCGACGCCAAGGTCGACGACCCGGCTTTTGGCGCTCCGCTTATGACTTGCCGTCTGGCGCCAGATGACAAAGGCGGGCCTAACGAATGGCGCTACCGCGCCTCAGTGGGGAAAGTTGGCGTCGTTCCCGCCGCGATTCAGGAAACCGTGCAAGGCTTTAAACCGCGCCCGGCCAACTTTCGGGTGTCGCAGATACTTGACGCCCGAAACATGCTGGTTCGGCAGTTAGGCAATCTCAACCGGGCGGATGGCGCGCCAGTTTGGATTACCGGCATAGATACGTCGAGATTTGCGGGCAATATCGCCCGCGGCAAGATCATGCTGCCGCAGGTGTTCGAGGTAACGGGCACGAAGCGTTACGAGACGGTTCTGGGTGGTTCGCAAACCGTGTTCGTGTTGGAGCCGTTCGACGTCGACGGGGTGCGGCCTTTTTTGAAATTCGGCGAGTTGAGCGAACATGAAAAAGATGAGGCTGCCACGCTCATTAAGCGCGCCAAGAGCGGCGAGAAATTGGAGGACCAGGAACTGAAGCGCCTCAAGGAGTTGGACTTCAACGAGACGGCGGACGTCGTCGATAAGCAGACCGAGAAGAACGGCGGGGAGGCGGCCGCGAAATTCGGCCTGGACTTCGCCGCGAAAGCCGACAAGCAACGCTTCTGGGAGTTGAGCGAGCACGAGCAGGAGGAGGCCGCGATACTCATCAAACGCGCCAAGAGCGGCGCGGAGTTGACGGACCAGGAACTCAAGCGGCTCAAGCAATTTCACTTCAACGAAACGGCCGGTATCGTTGAGGCCGAGTACCGGAAAAAGGGCCACGAGGAGGCCAAGAGAGAGGGTCTAGATCTCGACTAGCTTAGGGAACCGTTTCAATTCGCCTATCGAAGCTGTCAGGAAAGCCACCGACAGCGCTCGCGGCCGGAAATTACGGAGGTGCTTTATGCCATCTCGGTTGATTGTGTTCTGCGGGTTGATTTTGGCGGCCGTGGGTTGCGGTAGACAATCGTTCGTGGAAGCAGACGCGATTTACCAGGACGAGGTGCAACGACTTGACGATCTGAGCGACAAGGTCGGCGACGCCGAGTACGAGGCGATGATCAATGGTTTTGCCGATTTACCGCCAGAGGTGATACTTACTGAATCCTCGCACATGCAGCGTGAATGGCGCGCGTCGAAATGGCCGCCGCTGGCGAAAGCGATCGTGGAGTTCAAGGCGCAGGCTGAGCGATTGGTAGCGGCTTCAGTTCGGCGCTCCGCGGCTAAGGGTGCTGATGGCGAACGAGCGACCATCGAACAGCTCGTTGCGGAGCACGACAAACGGCAGGATGCCCGTATTGGGCACCGCCTGGCCGAAGCCTATAAACGCAAAGGGGCCGAACGCGACCGCAAAAATGACCTGATGAGGCAAGAACTTGAGCTATCGATGGAGCACGGCGTGATTCACGACGCGATCGAGCGCGAAGTGGTCGCGAGGGAAGCCGTCAAACGCGAAATGGACAACCGCGAATCCGTCGAGCGCAACGTCGAGGATCCCGGCAAGCGCGAGGCGGATCTACGCGAAATCGACGAGCGACTCGCCGCTGCGCGCGAAGCCGTGGAACGCGCCGTCCACGAGCGCGAAGCCGCGACCCGCGAGATCGAGAGCCGTTATTCAACTGATTAAGTGTCCGAGATTGAACAACCTGGAAAAGTCGAATCGCTCCGGCTGGCTTGATTGTGCCGAGATTTACCCCAAAGGCCGAGGAACCCCCATGCCCATACCCAAGAAAGTCGCCGAACGCACCGCCGCCGGCGTCAAGAAATTCAAACCCATCGTCGCCGATGCCAAGTCCCGCGACATCGGCGAATCGGACACAGTCAATATCGTCGTCGCGATGCTCTCTGAGATTTTCGGGTACGATGCCTTCACAGAGGTAACGTCAGAACACGCCGTCAAGGCGACACGCTGCGATCTTGCCGTGAAGCTGGACGGAAGCGTGCAATTCTTAATCGAAGTGAAGGCCATCGGCAAAGAGCCGAAGGATCCGCACATCGACCAGGCCGTAAATTACGGGGCGAACTTGGGCATCGACTGGGTGGTACTCACTAACGCCGAAACGTGGCGGGTCTACCGGCTGGTTTTCGCAAAGCCGATTGACTTTGAACTGGTTTTTGAATTCAGGATGGGCGATGTCGATCCCAAGTCGGCCGCCTGCCTGGAAATGCTCTACACGTTAACCAAGGAAGGGTGGCAGAAGGCCGCCCTTGCCGCGCTATACGAACACAAGAAGGCGATGAGTCGCTACTGTCTTGGGGCAATCGCGTTGAGCGAACCGATTTTGAAGATGATCCGGCGAGAGCTGAAACGACTTTCACCGAACGTGTCGGTTGACGTTGATGAATTGCGGCAGGCCCTGGAATCGGATGTCATCAAGCGCGACGTGTTGGAAGGAGAGAAAGCGGACGCGGCCAGAAAACAAGTCGCGAAGAAAAAGCGGGCGAGTAAGGCCGGCAACGGCGAACCGCAGAAGCCGGATGCGCCAACCATGTGCGCGTGAACGCCACGCAGCAAGGTCGGCTCGACGGGATCGTTGCGCGGCTAAAAAACCTAGGACGGTGGCCCAACGAGTGACTCACCTGGCGCCTACTTGAAGCCTCCTTGCCCAGCGAGGTAGACTCACGTATCGGGTGGCCGCGGGAGTTATAAACCGCGCGGCCCAAAGCAGCACGAGCGGCGGCCGCGCTTTACTACCTTTCGCGTGGCGCCGTTCGGGCTGGCCCGGTTGAAAGGTAGGCTGCATGATGGCCGACATAACGGCGATTCCCGCCATGGTCGCCGAACGTGCCCAGACCATTCGGAACGGGTTGCTTTCCGGATCGTGCGATGCCGTCGATGAAGAGCACTACAAGTCATTCTGCCGAATTCGTGAGCTGGCGAACCTAGTTCGACATTTCGGCGGCCCCCTGCCAGTGCTCCCTGACCTGTCACAAGATCGAATGCAGCGTGTCCACCAGGCACGGGCGAACGGCGAACCCATCCAAACGGTTTGGACCATCGACGAAGCGATGGCCGCGGCGGACGCCCTTGTTGCGTGGGCCGTGGCGAAAATGGGGGCCGGCCCGCAACCGCCGGCGTCAACGGCGACGATCGACGCCAGCTTGCCGCCCGATGACGACGAAAACTACATCCCCGCGAAACGCTGCCGATGGTGCGACATCTCGACCAACAAAAAACTGCGGACAGTCATCAAGCGGGAGAACATCAGGATCAGGCACCATGGGCAACACCTACTGGTGCATGCGGCCGACTGGGAGCGGTACGTCGCCAAACGTGAACAGGCCGCGCAAGACGCGATGGACGATCCTGCCGTATCCGAGGCGTTGGAAGAAGTGGCCGATCGAAAGGCGGAAATCAGCGCTCGCAAGCGCGCAAAGGGCTAGGGCAGTAGCGATCCTACTGCCCGGCTACTGCCCGCCGCGCGCGAAAAACACCGTAAAATGCGGCACGGCGCAAAAATCCTACTGCCCTGTTTAACATCTTTTCGGCGTTTCCGCCAAAATTGGTCGCATGAGCACGCGACCAAAAACCGACCGCAAAAAACCTGATGCCCGCCGGCGCCGCGCGGCATCCAGGCTGCTTGTCGCCGCCGACCGCGCCGTGGCCGCGGCCGATGATCTGCGGGCCGCGCGTGATGAGCTACTACGAGCGGCCGAGACACGGGAGGCGCGCCGTGAGTAGCCCCCCCCCGCCTTGCCTTGCCGATCGTCGAGGCCCTGCCCGCCGGCGCCCCGCCACGCTCCGCCGCGACCGGGCCCGACGTCGAGCCGCTCCTGCTGTCGCCCAGCGATGTCGCCCTGTCGCTCGCCATCAGTGTGCGGTCACTCTGGGCGCTTCATTCACGCGGGGGGCTACCGCGGCCGGTGCGCCTGCCTGGCGTCCGCGGCGCGAAATGGAGCGTGGCGGAATTGGGCGACTGGGTGAAGTCGGGCTGCCCCGAGAGAAGCAAGTGGGAGTCGATGAGAGACAAGACCTGATCAGCAAACACCGCGGGCCAGCCCTGGCAGGGGCCGGCCCGCAAACCAACGGAGTGACACCCGCATGATACCCGCCCCCCGCGCCGTCGCCAAGCAACCACCATCGACCGACCAGGCCGCCATCGAACAGGCAATCATTCAACTGGTGGCCGACCGCGACTGGGTTTCGTTCGTTGAGTTGCAGCGCGAGCTCGAACCGAAGTTCGACGTTCGCGGCGACCACGCCATCGACATCGGGAAAAACTGCATCGTGTGGCTCGGCATGAGTGATTGCCTGTGCACCGCGGTGCAATCGCTGCTGGCGGCTGAGCGGCTGTTTCTTCATCCCGCGTCGCCATTCGTATACTTCATTGACGGTGGTTTATTGCGCTTGCCCTATGCGAGTCGCCCACCAAAAAACGGCTACAAGCAACCGCGATGGACCCCGGCGTGTCTGCGTGTCGTGCCGATGAAAAGCAAAAGCCACCCTGCCATGAAAGGCAAAGCTTCGTCGCAGGAGGTCACCATCGCGATATGACTTGCGCCTCACCATCCGCGACAACCGCCCTGCCAGCAACGGAATTCCACCCTACGGCAATCGACCGCACGGGGGCCGTCTGGCAGTTGACTCCCGATTTCCTAGCGTCGCCAATGGGAAGCATCATTTGGATCAGCGCTCGCATGCCCTGGATAGATCGGGCGCGTGAACTGGCCGAATGGACCCTAGTACGTTGCGTCAACCGTATCGATGCGTGGGGGGCATATCAGCGCATCAGCAGGCGCATCAACGGGAGCAACTCGTTCACGGCAAAGGCCGACGGCCTACAGCAACTCGACCGGCGCCGGCTCGAACGGCACTATCAATGCCACAACGAAACGGAGATCGTCGGCTTGCACACCACGACCCCCGATAACACATCGTTGTGGGGCTGTTTCGACATTGATCGCCACGACGATGGGCCGACGCAACCGACGCCCCGCCAGATCCTCACCTATGCCTTGCACCTGATAGGAAAGCTCCGTGCGTTGGGGTTCCAGTCAATACTCTTGACCGACAGCAACGGCAAAGGGGGCTTGCACAGGGCCAGCGCGCACTCTGGGGTAGCTGGGTAAGATAGGTAGGTTGCGCTCGGCGCTCTGATTCTGTAGAACCAACCTCCGTGTGGTGATGTTCTTGTGACTCACGGAGGATGTGCGATGGTGAAGGGAATTCGGATTG
>DATKSN010000355.1:0-12967 GCA_035531595.1 Pirellulales bacterium
GGACGTGTCGAAGGCCGTCACGGGGCGCACGCCGCTGGAGCCGGCGCAAAGTGAAGTCCAGAAAGCCGTTTTGCCGATGCCAATGGGGCTGACGACGCCCAGCCCTGTGATCACGACTTCCCGCGCTCTCGACATGCTGAAACCATTATCTCCCAACGACCTAGGTGTTTCATACTAGCTTGCCCACGGGTACGCGGCAAGCGGCCCGATCGGACGTGAAAATAGTTATCGACGGCCGCGCAGGCAGTCGAATAGGCAGACTAGGCGAATTCGGGTGTCTTGATTTTTCCGCACCAAAATACCACGATGATGGATGCCATGTTGCCAGGCCAGCACTGCTCGAAGAACTTTTCCATCCGCGAGGCGCGGGAGATCGTGAAGGATCTCTTCGCGCCCAATGCGGCGATCTACTGGAGCGATTTTCTGCTGTCGATCGGGCTAGGGATGTTTTGCTTTTGGATGGTCCGCCTCGCCGCGCCGTTTTCGCCCGCGCAGGTGGCAAGCTACGTCGTTTGCTGCCTGGCTCTGTATCGCGCGGCGCTGTTCATCCACGAACTGGTCCACTTGCGCGGCGGCACGTTCGGCGCGTTTCGCGTCGCCTGGAACGTGCTGTTCGGCGTTCCGTTCCTCATGCCTTCGTTCTTGTATTACACGCACCTCGCGCATCATGCCCGTAAACACTACGCCACTCGCGACGACGGCGAGTACTTGCCGCTGGGCGCGGGCCCGCCGCGCGACATCTTGCTCTACCTTTGCCAGCCGCTGCTGATCCCGCTTCTGGCCGTGTTGCGGTTCGCGATCTTCACTCCGATCGCGTGGATCAGTCCGGGCTTTCGCCGCTTCGTCCACCGGCGCGCGTCGTCGATGGTGATGGACCCGAGCTACGTTCGTCCGCTGCCCACGAGAGGCGAACTGCGGCTCTGGCGACTTCAAGAGGCGGCCTGCTTCGTCTTCGCCGTCGTCGCGGCGGCGCTGCTGTGGAGCGGCCGTTTGCCTTGGACTTTGCCTTTGCAAGGCTACCTGACCGCCGTGTTCGTCATCATGCTCAACCATGTGCGGACGCTGGGTGCGCACCGTTTCCGCCATCAGGGCGAGGAACTGTCGTTCGTCGACCAGTTGCTCGACTCGGTCAACTATCCGAACCATCCGCTGATCGCCGGCCTTTGGGGTCCGGTCGGCCTGCGGTTCCACGGCCTGCACCACCTTTTCCCCTCGCTGCCGTACCACGCGTTGGCCGAAGCGCACCGCCGTCTGATGCGAGAACTTCCGGCCGACTCGCCCTACCGCCAGACCGAATGCCCAAGCCTGCGGATCGCGCTCGTCGAGCTTTGGCGGAACTCGCGCCAGGCCAGTGTCGGCGTACGGAATTCACGCGGCACACGGAACGTCCCCTCGCCGACCGGCCCACTCACCACTAACCACTGACCTCCACATCCAGGTCGTACATCCGGTACGTCTTGTAGTGCCGGGCGCCAGCTTTCTCCAGGCCGAGCCGGGCCATCGTGTTGTCTTCGGAAATCCAGGAAAACTCGCTCTCCTGGACGCCGATTTCCAGTGCCTTGGGCACGAGGCTGCGCATCAGCACCAACCCCAGTCCCCAGCGCTGGTACTCGGGCACGACGTTGATACTGAGCACGCGAATGCGCTTCATTCCCTTGCGGTTTCGCATCAAGTGGAACCATCCGAAGGGGAACAGCCGGCCGTTGATGCGCTTGATTCGCGGGTTGTAGTCGGGCAACCCCACCACGACGCCGACCGCGACGCCGTCGACCTCCGCGAACATCGTCATCTCGGGCACGAGCAGAAAGCGCAGCGAAAAGGCCAGGCTCTTCATTTCGTCGGGCGGCAACGGCACGAAGCCCCACATGGCGATCAACGAGCGGTTGTACAGGTCGACAAACAGGTCGACGTCGTGGCGGAACCGCCTTTTGTTCAACGGCCGGATGATCGCGTTGGAGCGCTGTCGGGCCTGTTCGGCCAGCGGTCCCAGTTGGGACTCGATTTGCGGAAGTTGCTCGCTGCGGCCGAGGTAGGCCAAGAGGTCGTGCGTCTTGCGAAAGCCGTAGTCCTCGAACAACTTGGCGTACCAAGGCGGGTTGTAGGTCATCATGAAGACGGGCGGGCTGTCGAACCCTTCGATCAAAAGCCCGCACTCGTAATTCATCGTCGGGTTCGTGGGCCCCCGAATGTCGCGGATGCCCCGTTGGGCGAGCCACTGCTTCACCGCGTCGAACAGGGCGGCGCTAACCCGCGGGTCGTCGACCGACTCGAAAAAGCCGAAGAAACCACGGTTTTCCTTGTAAACGCGGTTATGCTCGTGGTTGACGATGCCGGCGATCCGGCCGCACACATTGCCGTCGCACCAGGCCAGGAAGGTCTGCACATCGGCATACTGGTGGAACGGGTGGCGCCGGTAGCCGAGCAATTCCTCCTGGTTCATCCGCAGAGGCGGCATCCAATTCGGGTCGCCGCGGTAGAGAGTCCAAGGCAAATCGACGAACGACCGGCGCTCGCGCCTGGACGATACGGGCTTGACGACGACTTCGGACATGAAACCTCACCTGGCGCGTGGAACTTCACTGGGCACATGGTGGAACTCGTGAGCGTTCCGGGTTTTCGGCCGAGCGCTCGGAATTCTCACCGATTGGGCTACCCATACACGCTATCAGGCTCCTTGTCCAGCCGGCTTTTTCGGTTCATCCGGAAACGGCGTACCTGGGCATCGAGACGTCGAGGGGCATTGCGTCCCTTGGATGAGCAGATCGATTGCCAATGAGGCATCCGGCGTCGCGCGGCGACGTGGATTGGTTCAGCGCGAAACGGAGTCGCGGCCATCAATGAGACATTTTGCCACGAGAAATGGTGGCTGGTGGCAGAGCGTAAGCGATGCCCCGGCTAGATAGCCACCGGGGCATCGCTTACGCTCTGCCCCAGCCACCGTGAATGTCTCATTCCCGGCGATCGGTTCGGCTTCCGGCCTGACAGGCGCTCGGTCAATCGTCGTAGTCGTAGTCGAAACCTTGCCGATAGCCACCGCGGCCAAGGGCCATCGCATTGCCGTAGGCCGGATAGCCGCCGTTGTACCCGTAGCCGTAGCCGCCATTGTTGAACCCGAACATCGGATAACCGTTGGCGTAAACATTGTTCCAGGCGCTCCCGTTGCCGAAGCCGTTACCAAAGGCGGTGGTGTAGCCGCCGTAGTATCGGTGGTTGCCCAGGCCTCCCCGATAACCTGTACCGCCATAGCCATAGCCGCTACCCATGTAATGGTTGGCGGCGGCGTTGGCGACCGCCCTGCCGCGCTGAGCTTGCGCCGTGGCGGGGGTGAGGGCCAGCCAACCCGCCATCCCCGCTGATATCAAGACACACGTTCGAAGTCGATGACCCATGACGGACTCCTTAGGTACAAGTCAATGTGAAGCCACGAATAATCCGGGCTAGTAGCCATAGGCCATGGCACGACCGAAGGCGGCGCGGCGGAGGCCGTAACCGAAGGCCGGATAACCGCCGCCGTACCCGTAGCCGCCGTTGTTGTACCCGTAAAGCGGGTAGCCGGCTCCGAAACGGTTCCCGTAGCCATTGCCGAAGGCGCCGCTATAGCCACCGTAGTAGCGTGGGTAGCCGTAGCCTCCGTAGCCTCCCGGATAGCCGCCATAGCCATAGCCGCCGTTCAGGTATTGCTGGGCGGCGCCTAGCGCGAACACCCTGCCGAACTGGGCTTGAGCCGTGGCGGGGCTGAGGGCCAGCCAGCCGGCCACTCCCAAAAAGACCAACACGCACGTTCGCAGTTGATGACACATGAATAGGGTTCCTGTTCAGAGGTAAATTTGAAGTTTGGGAAGGGCCTTCTGCAGCTTCTCGATGCCGGCCTCGGAGACGGGCGCTCCGGCCAGGTCGAGCGTTTCCAGTTTCGACAGCCGCTGCAATTGCTTGAGTCCCGCGTCCGTGACCTTCGTGTGGCTCAAGTCGAGGTGCTTGAGGCTGGGCAGTTTGCCCAGGCGCTCCAGGCCGGCGTCGCTCACATGGCTATGGCTCAGCTTGAGGGCTTCGAGCTTCTTCAGGCCGTCGAGCTCTTCCAGGCCGTCGTCGGTGACATCGGCGCCTAACGCCAACGACCGCAGGTTCGACAAGGCGTTGAGCTTCCGCAGGCCCTTGTCGGTGACATGGCCCTGGGCGAGGTTGAGATCGCGCAGCTCGTGCAAACCGGCAAGATGCTCCAGCCCTTCGTCAGTCACGCGCGGGCCGCTGATGTGCAGCGACACAAGGTGCTGAAAACCCTTGATGTGTTCCAGGCCGGCGTCGGTGACCTGGGTGCCGTCGAGCGCCAGCGTCTCGAGTTTGGTCAGCCCGGTGAGTTGCTTGAGGCCCGCGTCGGTGATCCGCGGACCCGCCACGATCAACGTGTCAAGCTGCTTCAAGCCCTTGAGGTGGGCAAGTCCCTTGTCGCTGATGTGGTCGTTGTGCAGCGAAAGGGTCTGGAGGTTGGTCAAGCCGGCCAGCGAGGCGAGCCCCGCATCGGTGATTTTCACGGTGGCCAACACCAAGTGCTCCAGCTTCGTGAGCGACTCGAGGTGCGCCAGGCCGGCGTCGGTGATGTGGGTGCCTTCAAGCACGAGCGTGGTGAGCGCGGGTAATTCCGCCAGCGCCGCCAGGCCGTCGTCACTGATCCGCGCCCCGCGCAGGTCGACCGCTTCGAGTTTAGGAAGACTCGCCAACGACTTGAGTCCGGCGCCGGTTATCTGGGTGCCGTGGATGTGCAACGACTCCAACTCCATCCAGCCGTCGAGCGATTGCAAACCGTCGTCGGTGATTCGGGGCGCGTTGAGCACCAAGGTTTGGATGTGCTTGAGGTTCTTGAGCGCCGCCAGACCATCGTCGCCGATTTCGTGCCCGACGAGATCAAGCGATTTGAGCTTGTCGAGTTTTGCCAGATGTTCAAGTCCCTCGTCGGTGACCTTGGCGCCGACGAGCACCAGGGTTTCCAACTGCTTCTGCGAGGCGAGCATTTCGAGCGCGGCGTCGGTGACTTGGGGGCCGCGCAAATCAACGGCCACCACCGGGCTGCCGGGGCGCTGTTGATCGCGGTGGACGTAACCGCCGAGTTTCTTGATTTCAAACTGGAACTCGTCGCCGGTCCCTCGGGTCGTTTTTTCGTCTTTGCGCCGCTCAGCCATCAGCGGCGAACCCGCCAAGAGTGAAAACGCCGTCACTAGGAATACGATGCCGCGAAGTTTCATGGGTTGTTCCCCGCTGGAAATGGAAGTAATGGTAATGGCAGCCGGTGTCGCGTCATGGGTCGCCGCCGCGTAGTCCGCTCCGGCGTGCTTCTGGTGCAAAGCATGTGCCAAGCGACTGTATGTCTTCAAAGTCAGCGGCATTCGGCGTTACGGCTTATACTTCACGCGGCCGAGAATGAGACGTTTTACCACGAGAAAGTGGTGGCTGGTGGCAGAGCGTAAGCGATGCCCCGGCCAAATAGCGACCGGGGCATCGCTTACGCTCTGCCCCAGCCACCGTGAATGTCTCATTGTCGGCCGCGTGGAGTATATCCAAGTGATCGTTCTTTAGCCAAGGGTGGATTGAATGGCGTCAACTAGGGTCCGATTTCGTGTTTTTTTGCGTGCGTTGGGATGGTGGGCGGCGCCCACCCTGCGCCTGTGGCGATTGCTGGCTGAAACCTGGCGGCGTTGGAACGCGGACCAGGCCAGTCTGCTCAGCGCCGCCATGGCCTTTTACGCGGCCTGCTCGCTGTTCCCGTGTTGCCTGGTGTTGATCGCGCTGTTGGGGACCGTGCTGCGACATGTCTCCTCGGCCCAGGACGCCCGCAAGCAACTACTCGACACGGCGGCCCGCAACGCCTCTCCCTGGTTGGCCGAGCAATTGAACGCCGTCTTGGCCGAAGTGGAACGCAACGCGACGCTGGGCGGCCCGTTGGGCCTGATTTTGCTGCTGTTCGCGTCGATCGGAATGTTCCAGCAATTTGACTCCATGTTGGACCGCATCTGGGGAGGCGCCCACTCGCAGGCAGTCGGGGTGTGGGCGGCCGTTCGGCGGGCCCTGGTCGATCGTCTGACGGCCTTTATCGTGCTGCTGGGGTTTGGGGGACTCGTGGTCGTCGTCCTGCTGGCCGACCTGGTGTTGGCGGCGGCACGCCCCTTGGTCGTCCCCTGGCCGGCGGGAGGCTACGCCTGGGAGGCCGTGCGGGAATCGTTCTCGGTCGTTTGCAACAGTCTGCTGTTCGGCGTGCTGTTCAAAGTCCTGCCTCGAGCGTCGGTTCGCTGGCGGCATGCGTTGGCCGGAGGACTACTGACGGCCTTGGTGTGGAGGATCGGGCAACAGATCCTGGCGCGATTTCTAATCAGCGGTTTTTATAGCGCCTATGGCGTCGTCGGTTCGTTCCTGGCGGTCCTGATTTGGATGTACTACTCCAGCGCCGTGCTGTTCTTCGGCGCCGAGTTCGTGCGTGTCCTGGGCCGAGGGCGTGGGCGAAGCCGAAACGCCGAGAACCTCAGCGGGGAGGAAGCGGACGATCAGCCAACATCCCATCGTGAAGAGGCAACTGACGCCAATCAGCAGCCCGAATGAAAGCTTGTGACCGAAACGATCGGCGCCGAAGCGATAGATGACGCCGCCGAGCCAGGTGGAAATGGCCGTGCCCATGTTGCAAGTCGCCATCAAGAGCGCGAACAATGTGCCCGTCGCTTCCGGCGGGCAAACGCGGGCGGCCAGGTCGACCTGGACCATGCATCCGGTCATGTAGATCGTTCCGACGACCAGGCTCAAGGTCAGGGCGCTGGGTTTGTCGGATAAAAGCCAATAGGCGCCGTTGCTCGCGATCCCCGCCACGATCGAGACATGCACCAACCAGCGCATCGGAACCCGGCGACAGTAGAATCCGTAGGCGACGCAGGCCACCAGCGAACCGACCGCGTTGAGCGCGGTCATATTTCCAAACACACGTTCATTCAGTTCGAGTTCCCTCGTGGTGTACAGGTACAGGGCAGCCTGGCTGAAGGGATTGAAGTTCCACAGAAACATAAGCGTGCCGACGACGGGCACACCGGGCGAGCGCAGCGATTTCCATAGCGACGGCGCCGCCCGACGCCAGGCGCCGCCGGCCGTGGCCGCGGGCCGCTCGTCGAGGACGAAGATCGTCAGCACCACCGTGATCAAGAGCAGCACTGTACAGATCAGGAAGGCGATCTTCTGCTGGTGGTGCTCGCTGAGCAATCCCCCCAGGAGCCCCGTCACGACGGCGCCGCCATAGATCGAGGCCCATTGGACGGACTGCATGCGTCCGGTCAGCCCCATCGGCCGGCTGGTGTCGATCATCAGCGCGTCGATCACGACGTCGCTGCAAACGACCGCGATCGTGGCAAGCATCAACCACGACAACAACGGGCGTTCGGCGCCGCTGGGCAGGGGCGTCAGCAGCAGCCCGATAAAGCCCACCACTCCCACCGCGCTGGCCACGAGCAGATAGCTCTTGCGGCGATACTTTCCCAAAGGCACGAAGTCCGAGAGCAAACCGAACAACGGCTTCAGGCACCAGGGCAGCGTGAGCATCGCCGCGAAAAACGTGACCTCCTCCTCGGCCTTGCCCCAATCGCGCAACAGGGATTGGTCGGGCTGCGAGGCAAGGCCGGTGGTCGGTTCGCTCATGCCCTGCACAAAGTAGATGACCCCAAACAAAAGACCCAGCCGCAACATCGGTTTGGAACGAGCGGATGGATGGCTGGGTCGTGGTGAATCCATGTCGCTCCCTTAATTGAGCACAAATTGTGCCAACCTGGCACATCGACGACCAACGTGCGCTTCACGCGGTCGAGAAGGAGACATTCACGGTGGCTGGGACAGTGCGTAAGCGATGCCCCCGGTGGCTATCTAGCCGGGGCATCGCTTAGGCTCTGCCACCAGCCACCGCCCACGTCTCCGCCAGGCTGGTGGCACGCGGGGAGGGCCACGTTCCAGAATAATCACCGTTGGCATTCAAAGTGCTCTTGCGAACCTAGATGCTTCACGCGGTCGAGAAGGAGACATTCACGGTGGCTGGGGCAGAGCGTAAGCGATGCCCCGGTGGCTATGTAGCCGGGGCATCGCTTAGGCTCTGCCACCAGCCACCACTTTCTCGCGTGAAGTATCGAGCTTCAGGAGGTTCATCGCATGAGTATGGGACCAGGCGGCTTGTTGGGCGGCGGCGGCTTTTTTCAACCCCAGGGGCCCCGCGGCCCGTGGGGGGGGTGCGGCTGCAGCAGTATCTTCATGATTTTGGCGGGCATCCTGCTGGTCATGGGAGGCTGCCTGCGGATGTTCGGCCAATAACCTGTGTGTGAGAGCGGCCAGCGTCATTCAACCAATCCAGCCGCGATGGCTTCACCATTCGAGTCCACCAGAACGAGGAACAATCGATGCGCGCAATTTGCGGAGCTATCATTACTGCCGGGGCGCTCGTGGGCCTGGGGCTGACCGCGCTGGGCATGGGCATTCGGTATCAGAACTTCGGCCCGGAAATGACGCATCCCGAAAACCATCAACTCTACGGATCGCCGTCGTTGATGTTGATCCTGGTGGTGTTGCTGGCGTCGCTGGTGGTTGGAATGGGGGTGGCTTTTCTTGGTTTGGCCTACCATCACGAACGGCGGCATCGCGAGCTGCTGCGTGAAGCCAAGCTGCACGGGCCGGGCTAGCCCGGATTATTCATGGTCCGGGGAGGAACTCGCGCACTGTGCTGTAGCAGAATTCGCAAGAATTCTGGCGTAACTCGTGTCCACGGCCTGACTTCTTGCGAAGCCAGCTACGGGACCATGAATAATCCTGGCTAGCGTCCATATCCGTTGCCGCGGCCGTTGGCGGCCGCCTTGAGTTGGGGCGGCGAAGCGAGCCAGCGAAAATTGCCCGGCCCGAGTAGTTCCTCGATTCGCGCGCGCATCTCGGCGTCGGTATTCACATGGACCGAATCGCATTCGCAAAATACCTTGCACCCGTCGGCCAGCGCCAGCACGATTTGCAGGTCACATTTGCCGGGGTATCCGCGGACGATTTCGCGCAGGCCTTCCAGCGCCTTGGGCCCGTGCGCGCGTTCGTCGATCCGCACCATCACACCCTTGGTGTAGCGTGCCGGCAAGTCGGCCAACGGAATCAATTCGTTGACGATCAGGTTCGCCTCCTCGCTTCCCGGCCGTTTGTCGATCACGCCGCGCACCGCGAGTACGCGATCGGCCTCGACCAATGCTCCCAGCCGCGCGTAGTCATCGGCCCACAGGATGCAACGGATGACGCCCGACATGTCTTCCAAGTCCCACATGGCGTACTTGGTGGGGGCGCCCGGCCGGGCGTTCTTGCTGTGCTTCAGCGTGACGGAGGCCAGCATTCCGCCCAGCAGCACCTCGCTGCGGTGCGGCAAGGCCGCCGCCGCCGAGGTGCTGTGCGTGCAAAAGACCTCCAGCGTTTTCCGGAACTCTTCCAGCGGATGGCTCGACAGGTAAAACCCGAGCACCTCCTTCTCGTGGGCCAGCTTTTGCCGCTCTTCCCATTCGGGCATGTCCGGCAGCGCGACTTTGACGGCGGCGGCCGGCTCCTCCTCGGCGGCGTCGAACAGGCCCTTTTGCCCGCTGCGGCGATCGGCCAGCGCCGAGGCGCCCGATTGCAACGCCCGCTCGAGCACACTCATCCATTGCGACCGCGCGCCGCCGCAACGATCGAAGGCGCCGGCCTTGATCAGCGATTCAATCGCCGTGCGGTTGACGCCCTGGGGATCGACGCGCTCACAGAAGTCGAACAGGTCGCGGAACGCTCCGCGGGCCCGTCGCTCGCGCGCGACGGCCTCGGCGGCCTGGCCGCCGCAGCCCTTGATCGACGAAAGCCCGAACATGATTTTCCCGTCGGCCACGGTGAAGTCGTCGTCACAACGGTTCACATCGGGCGCCACAACGTCGATGTTCATGCGGCGGCAGTCCTCAATGTGCTCGACGAGCGAGTCCTTCTTCTTGAAGTTGCGATCCGCGATGTCGCCCGACAGCAACGCGGCCATGAACTCGAGCGGGTGGTGGGCCTTGAGGTAGGCCGTCATGTAGGCGATCAGGGCGTAGGCGGTCGAGTGGCTCTTGTTGAAGCCATATCCGGCGAACTTTTCGATCATGCCGAAGAGCTCCTCGGCTTCCCGTTTCGACAACCCCTTGGCCGTCGAGCCTTCGACGAACTGCTCGCGGAATTTGGCGATCGTCTCCAGCTTCTTCTTGCTGATCGCCTTGATGCAGGTGTACGCTTTGGAAAGCTCGATGCCTCCCAGCTTGTTGAGAATCCGCATCACCTGCTCCTGGTAGACCATGACGCCGTGCGTCTCCTCCAGGATTTCCCTCATCACGGGATGCTTGTACTCGGCCCGCTGGCGGCCGTGCTTGACCTGGATGTAGTCGTCGACCATGCCGCCTTCGAGCGGGCCTGGGCGGTAGAGCGCGTTGGTGGCGATGATGTCGCGGAAGTGGTCGGGCTTCATCCGCTGCAACAGGTCGCGGATGCCGCCGCTTTCGAGCTGGAAAATGCCCTTCGTCTCGCCGCGGCAGAGCAGGGCGAAGGTCTCCTTGTCGTCGAGCGGGAAGCGGTAGGGGTCGACCCTCCGGCCGGTCGATTGCTCGATCAAATCGACCGCCTTGGAGAGGATCGTCAGGTTCCGCAGCCCGAGAAAATCCATTTTCAGCAGGCCGGCCCGCTCGACGTCGCCCATTTCCCATTGGGTGATGCTTTCCTCTTTCCCGGTCACGCGCTGCAAGGGCACGTACTCGGTCAACGGGCGGTCGGCGATGACCACGGCGGCGGCGTGGGTGCCGACGTTGCGGGCGAGTCCTTCGATCTTCATCGCCAGATCCAAGACCTCGCGGACCTCGCCGTCGCTCTGGTAGGTCCGCTTCAGATCGTCGCTTTTTTCGAGGGCCTCGGTCAGCTTGATGTTCAGCGTGTCGGGCACCATGGCGATGATCCGATCGACGCTGGGAATCGGCAGGCCCAGGGTGCGCCCCACGTCGCGGATGGCGTTACGGGCCCGCAGCGAGCCGAACGTGCCGATCTGGGCCACGTTCGCCGCGCCGTATTTGTCCTTGACGTACTGGATCACTTCGCCGCGGCGGTCCTTGCAGAAGTCGATGTCGATATCGGGCGCTTCCAGCCGGCTGACGTCGAGAAACCGCTCGAACAACAGGTCGAACTTCAATGGGCAGACGTGGCTCAGCCCCAGGGCATACGAAACCAGCGCGCCCACGCCCGAACCGCGCGCGGTCGCCGGAATTTTCCGCGAGGCGGCGAAGCGGACGAAGTCCCAGACGATCAGGAAGTAGTTGGGGAAACCGAGCGTGTCGATCACGCCCAGTTCCCGCTCGAGGCGCTCGAGCGCGACGGGCGCCAGTTCACCCTGGGGGCACATTTCGGCGTCGCCGGCGTAGCGCTGTTTCAGACCTTCGAGACACAGCTCGCGCAGGTAATCGTTGGCGGTTTTCCCCGCCGGCACACTGAAGGTGGGGAAATGCCGTTTGCCCAGTTCCAATTCGATATGGACCGTGTCGGCGATTCGCTGGCTCTGCTCGACGGCCTCCTCCAGGCCGGGGAAGGCGGCGTACATCTCGTCGGGGCCGCGCAGGTAAAACTGGTCGCCTTCCATTCGCATCCGGTTCGTGTCGGTGCGGAAGCGGCCGGTGTTGATGCACAGTAATACGTCCTGGACCTCGGCGTCTTCGCGGTTGACGTAGTGGGCGTCGCTGGTGGCGACCAGCGGCAGGCCCATCCGCCGCGCCACCTCGACGGCCCCCTCGAGCGCGATGCGTTGCATTTCGAGGCCGTTGTTCTGGATCTCGATGAAATAGCGGTCGCCGAACACTTTGTGGAACCAGGCGGCGATCTCCATCGCGGCCTTCAGGTCCGGCTCGGTCTGTTGCCCGCGCAGCAGAGTGCGGCTGAACTCGCCCGACACGCAGCCGCTCAAGCAGATCAAGCCTTCGCTGTGGGCCGAGAGCAACTCCTTATCGATCCGCGGCTTGCGGTAAAAACCTTCCAGGAAGGCCGCCGAGGCGAGCTTGATCAGGTTTTGGAATCCGACGCGGTTCTGGGCCAACAGCGTCAGGTGGAAGCTCGCCTCCTCGTTCTTATCGACCTCTTTGTGCCGGCGGTCGCCCGGCGCGATATAGGCCTCGTAGCCGAGAACCGGATTCAATCCCTCGGCCTTGGCGGCCTGGTAGAACTCCAACGCTCCATAAAGATTGCCGTGGTCGGTCAGGGCCAGGGCCGTCATCCCTTGCGATTTGGCCTTTGCGACCAGGCCCTTGATGGGGCTGGCTCCGTCCAAGAGGCTATAGTGGCTATGGCAATGGAGGTGGGCGAATGGGCGGGTCGTCATGGCAGTCCGTTGCTTGGGATGGGTCCGTCTGGGACGAAACGAGGCACGGCGGAAGCACCTCGTTCGGCTTAAGGATCATTTTAGCGTTTGACGTGCTAGCTTGCCAGCTACGATCCGTTCAACCTTGGGTCTTGGATCCTATATATCTATAACTGCACGCGGCCAAGAATGAGACATTTTGTCACGAGTAAGGTGGTGGCTGGTGGCAGAGCGTAAGCGATGCCCCGGCTACATAGTTAGGCGTTAGGAGGCGAGCGGGGGGCGTTAGCCCCCTGTTTGTTAGGCGTTAGAGGAGCGGCGAACCTAACGCCTACCGCCCCGCCAAGATCAAGTATACTGATGTCCTGTACTGGCCTCACGGTTCGTGCCGCATTGGATCAACGACAATACGAAACTGGAATCGAAGTCAGCGACGAAGAACTCGAGCACTTCCGCATCACGCGAGCAAATTTCCACGGTGAATGGAACTACTCCATCAAGCCCCGACGTTAAAATTTGTAAAGATTATTTCTTCGCCCTGCCTAAGAGGCTCGCCCAACAACGGTTCGCGTGGTCGCCGGCCCGCTGCCGCCGTAGGCGGCAGCG
>DATKSN010000356.1:0-25966 GCA_035531595.1 Pirellulales bacterium
CAATCCGAATTCCCTTCACCATCGCACATCCTCCGTGAGTCACAAGAACATCACCACACGGAGGTTGGTTCTACAGAATCAGAGCGCCGAGCGCAACCTACCCATCTTTCCCAGCTACCCCAGAGTGCGCGCTGGCCCTGCCTCCGCCCCTAACGCCTAACGCCTAACGCCCGCCCAGGTAGGCCAACGGCGGGGCGGGCGAGTAGACCGGCACCGTCGCCCAGCCGCCGTACTCGACTTGCCAGCGGCGGACGAATTCCTCGCGCGGGATCAGGATGTACCGGGCGGTCCGGTTGTTGTCGAGAAGAATGGCCTTTTCCGCGTCGAGATGGACCAGGTTGACGAAGTGGTTGCCGTAGAACGTGATGCCGCTGCCGCGCCGCGTTCGCACGGCCCACTCGAGGAGCTTCACGTCGCCGTGGGTCGTCGAGGCGTAACGGATGCCGAGGCGATCGAGCTTTTCGTGCAAGCCGCCGCTCGATTGGCCGCCGGAGCAAATCCGGCGGACTTTGCGGGCCAGATCGTCGCGGCCCTGCCAGCGCAAGCATGAAATCGTCGCGGCGCAGACACACGAGCCGCCGTCGTAATTCTCGCACCGCGCCGCCAGGGGCAAGTTCATGACCGGAATTTCGTTGACGCCGCGCGGCGGGTACGGGGCGGCCGACGGCGGATTGGGCCTTACCGATAGGTTCGGGCACGGCCGGCCCGGCGGGCAGCTTGGTTTGTCGCGCTTGACTTCGCAGCCGACGGCGGCCGGCGCCGACACGGCGAACATGAGTACCCATGATGAAATCCGTTGCCGACCCATGCGATGAACTCCTTTGCTTGTTCCCACAGCCACGCTTCCCAACCTTGCCATGCGCCGATTCTAAAACCGCTTTGGCTTGCCCGTTGTTCGTCAGGTCGCGGATGCCGTTGTTATTTCAACCTCTCGCTCGGCCCGCCGCGCCTCGCCAACGGCTGGTACGTGCCCCAGTACGTCAAATCGCGCACCACGCGGCCCGGCGAAAAGCTGCGCGGGTTCAAGTCGTGGTCCACGCGGCGAACGTCCTTCAAGGCCGCCAGCACCAGGTCGCTGCAAAAAAAGACGTCCGCGCGCGATGCGAACATCCGACATCGTCGCAGCGCGAACGTGCCGGAGATCAAGGCTCCGTCGTAGTCGTAGGGTGTGCCGAGGTTGGCCACGAGGAAATCGGAAAGCCGCGCCGATTCGGAATCGGTGAGCGTCTCGCGCGGCGCCAGTCGTAGCCGCCACACCTTGCCCTGGTACTCGTCGATCCGCCGCGAGGGCTCGTGGGCCTGCGTGCCGTGGACCTTGCGCTGGAGCACCTCGCAGGGCAGTTCGCACAGCGTGGTGCTCTCGAACAAGAGCACGTTTCCGGCCGGGCCACGCGCGCAGATGCCGATGTGCGAGAACCACTGCCCCTGCAAGAGTTGCCAGGGACGGCACGACATCCATGCGATGCATCGCGACTCGAAGCCCGCTCCGGCGAATACGAGCAGGTCAGCCGGCATGAATTCGCGGAAGCAGGTACGATCGAGCATGTGGCACCGGGAGGAGGCGTTAGAAGTTAGGCGTCAGGCGTTACAGATGCCGTTACGGTGGCAATCGCCGTTCGCTCTCGACCACGCGCACCGGCCGCGACTCCCAGGTATCGAGTCCGCGCAGTTGATCGCGCGCGCCGTCGTCAACGCGGACGACCAGTTCCCATTGGGTGCTGTCGGGTAATCGCTCGGCGGCGACGTCGAGGAGCCACTCGGGATCGCCCAGGTGCCGGCGCAGCGCCGCCGCGGCGAGCCGGCGCTGTTGGCCTTGGATGATCGTCCAGACCTTGTAGTGCGTGTTGCGGCCCAGATTGAAGCGGCTTGAAATCTCTCGTTGCGACACGCCCCGCTCCCACAACTCGACGATCTTGCGGGTGGTGAACGATGAGATGCTCGCGTCTTCGGTTTGGCGATGCGATTCCTCGTCGGCCGGCGGCCAGGGGAGCCCGCTTGCGATTTGCCACTTCTCCTTTTCCCAGCGGCCGCGACGCAAGTGCAAACCGTAACGTCGCAGGTGAACCACGACGCGGCGTAGTTTCTCGCGGTTCATGCCGGGCAACCGCAGCAGCATGCCCGCACGCCATTCGAGCAGTTGGCCGATGAACCAGACTCCTTGGCAGAGCATCAACTCGCAGAATGTTTCGCACAAACCGAATTCGAGCAGCGTCATGTCGAATGGGTCGTCGTCGGCCAGGTCAGCCGGCTCAAGGGCCGCCTCTTGCTCAAGCCAACCGGCCATGTCCAGATCGCCTTGGAAGCGGTGAATCTCCGCCCGCCGAAGCAGGATTTCCCTGGGCGTCGGATCGACGAAGTCATCGTCCGAAAAGTCGAGCGTGTCCATTTCCTGTGCGTCCACCGTCCCGCTCCTTAACCTTCATGTGTTTCAGCCGTGCAAACAGGGGGCTAACGCCCCCCGCTCGCCTAGTAACGAGGGCCAGCGCCGCAGTTCGGCTTCGACGTTGGCCACCGCGGCGGCGAAGTACCGTTCGTCGCGTTCCACGCCAATGCAATGTCGGCCCAGACGGACGCACGCCACCGCGGTCGTGCCGCGCCCCAGGAACGGGTCGAGCACCACTCCGCCCAGCGGACATGTCGCCTGAATGAGCCGCAGAGGAATCGCCAGCGGCCAGGGGCATGGGTGGTCGTCGAAACCGCGCGCCGGCGCGATGTCGTCCCACACCGAGAGCCACCCGGCGCACTCCTGGTCCCAGTAGCCGCGGCGGCCGAAGCCCAGCAAAAACTCGAACGAGGGGGGGAATTTTCCGCAGTTCTGCGCCACCGAGCCGCGACGGTTCCAGACGACCATGTCCCAAAGATCGAACGGCAGGAACCGCTCCGGCAATACGGCCCGGCCGTCGCGGTAGCGCGGTTTGTGGTTGACCCACACCAGCGACTTGCTCGCGCGCAGGCATTGGGCCACGATCCACGCGAGCCAGGCCTGGTAGATCGCCTCGGGCTGGTTGTCGCCGTAGCCCTGCCGGCGCACCTTTTCGAGCCAGCGGTCGCCGCCGCCGGCACGCTGGGCGCGGAAACCGTAGGCCTTGGCCTCGCCTTCGAGCGTGTTGTACGGCGGACTCGTCACGACCAGATTGACGCTGGCTTCGTCCATTTCAGCCAACAGATCCTCGCATGGGCATTGGTGCAAAGCAATGCTGCCGTCGGGCGATGTCCAGTCGGGGGTTCGCATGGTGGGGAAGTTGTCAGTTGTCTGCGGGGCGAGCGGGGGGCGTTAGCCCCCTGTTTGTCATTTGTCTTTCGTTGTGTCAGTTGTCTGCGGGGCGAGCGGGGGGCGTTAGCCCCCTGTTTGTCTTTCATTGGGTTCACTCATCGCCATCCTCCGAGTACCAGCGGCGCTGGCCTTCGTACTGCTGGCGATGAACGTCGCTATGCCGGAGGTTGGGGTTGAAACCTGGGCGTCCCGTCGGTTCCTCCGGTTCCTCGTGCTGCCTGCGGCAGCGCTGGCACAAACCCGATCCGCTCCCCCTGAGCACCCAGACAGGGAACCGCAACTCTTTCCGGTCGTTGAGCAAACAGCCGCGACAGTTCAGCCTTGCCCAGACGTTGCCGTCGAGGTCGACGAGGGTCGTGGTTTCGTGTGGCATGAGGTGTGGCATGGGTTCATCACTCGTGGGATCGCATGGGTATCAAGGAATGGAAAATCGTCGCTGCCTTTTCATCTTGGCGGCGTCGCGAGCAACCTAGCGAGCTCGTGGCTTGGCGCGCCCAATTCCGAATCCAGCCCGCTCCTGCCCACTGCCTACCGCCTCCCGCCGCGTTCCTCGTCGGAGAGCGTGCGCCAGACGATTTCCGAGACCCATTTGGGCTCGTTCCTCTTCGCTGGGGCGACCGCGTAGGGCGCGGTGTGGCAGACGACGTATTTGATTTCCTTGAACTTGCCGGCGAGGTGTTGCAATTCCTTCCGCAAGTAGAAACCGGCCGGGGCCTCGGCCAGTTCTTCGACCGCCTTGCGGGCTTCGTCGAGCTTGCGGCCGGCGGCCTGGAACTCGCACCGGGTGGCAAACACCGCCAGGTAGTCCTCGGGTAGCGGGTTGCCGAATGCGTCGGTGATGTCGGTCACGGCGTCGGGCGGCAGCCCGCTCGGTTGGAGCCGGCGAGCCGCCTCGGCCGCGGTCTTGGCACGGCCGTCTTTGACGGCGTCGACGGCCGCCTGCTGGATGTCCTTGGGTTTCTCCGCCACCTTGGCGGCATCGCTCACGCTCACCTGTCCGGCTTCGACCGCGGCCAGCAACGCCTCGTGGCCGCGTTGGCGGACGCGGCGTGCGAAGTCGACGCTTCGCTCGCTGACGTTGAGCAATTCCGCCGCCTGCGCAATGCTCACTTCGGGCGTGTCGTTTTCAAAGCGCAAATTTGCGCTTTGATCGCCGCGACGGTCCCCGCCGCGCGTCAACGTCGAGAGTTTGGCGGCGATATCGGCGCGCTGCGACTCATTGAGGTGCCTGCGGTGCAGATTCATCGAAACGACGAACGCCAGTGCCGGGCCGGCGCCCTCCCAGGCGACGAAGCGCGGCTCCAGGTTGGCCTTGCGGCAGGCATTGAACCGGTTGCGCCCGTCGAGGATGCGGCCCTCAAAGGTGTGGATCGGCTCACGCTGTCCGTGGGCCGCGATGTCCGCGGCCAGGACGCCGAGCTCGCTCTCCGACATGAGCGGAAAAATGTTCGCCAGCGGATGGAATTCCATGGTCGTGGTCCTCAAGGGGGGAAAGTCGGGGTGTGCGGCAAGCCACGGGCGGCGGATGATGGCCCGTGATTCATCGTATTGTATCTGTGGACGTTTTAATGTCAACAGAAATAATTACACCACACACCGCTGACTTGGCCCGCGGCCCTGGCGGCGGTGGGGTCTTTACAAAGCTTTTTGGATAGGTTATTGTTTTTCCAGAAGGGGGTCCGACGCGGTGCGCGGACCCCGTGGTGCGACGCTAACGACGAGGAACCCCCCCGTGGCCATGATCAAAGGCAAGCGCGGCGGCCGAAAGCCGCTGACGGAGTTCGATGCGGCGAAGTTCGAGAAGTTCATGAAACGGCTGCGCGACGGCTCAGCCAAGATGCTGGCCTTGAAGAACGCGATGAAGGCCCGCGGCTTGACGACCATGCGGCTCGACCACTACGCCAAGCTCACCAAGGGCATCAAGGCGGTCGAGAAGTTCTGTTCCGCCGCCCGAGCCAGGCTTGACGACATGGCGCCGGACGACGACGACGATTGAGCCGTAGGTCAGAACTGATGGGAGAATGATACCGTGGATACCGCCGACTGGGGTATGTTTCCTGGGTTGCCCGCGTCATGACCGTCTCCGTTCCTCAGCCCCTGTTCGCCGGAGCGGCGCGTGCCGTGATCACGCCGCCGGTCGGGATTCGGATGATGGGCTACACGGTCCAGGAGTCGGTCGCCCTCGCCGTCGAACGCGAGTTGACCGCCACCGCGCTGGTGCTCTCCGACGGCCGGACGAAGGCGGTCATTTTGGCCTGCGATCTGTTGTTCATCCAAAATCCGCATGTCGATCGGATTCGCGCTACTATCGGCCGGCGCGTGGGCGTGCCGGCGGAGCATGTGCTGGTCAATTGCAGCCACACGCACCTGGGGCCCATGCTGCCGGGCTGGCAGCATGAATCGGCCGACCAACAAGCGATGCAAGAACGCTACCTGGCGGCGCTTGAAGATCAACTGGCCGGCGCCGCGGCGGCGGCGGACTTCAGGCTGGCGCCGGCGCGGCTGGGCGTCGCCAAAGGCCATGCGCCCGTGGGCGTCAACCGCCGCGAGCGGCTTGCGGACGGCCGGGTGATCATCGGCGAAAACCCCGCCGGGCCGGTCGACCACGAGGTCGGCGTCGCGCGAGTCGACTTCCTGAATGGCTGGCCGCTGGCGACGATCATGATCGCCGCTTGCCATACCGTCGTGCTGGGTCCGAAGACGACGGCGCTGTCGCCCGACTTCGCAGGCCCGGCGCGCGAGATCGTCGAGCGCGCCACGGGCGCCCCGGCGCTCTTTCTGCAAGCGTGCGCGGGCAACGTCAACCCGGCCTGCGGCATCGGCGCCGGCGGGCCGGAACAATACGACGATCTGGCCCGGATGGGCGCCATGCTGGGCGGCGAAACGCTCAAGGCATGGGCCGGCATCCGCACGCACAACCGGCACGGCGCGCGGCGCGTCGTGCAATCGGTGGCGGCCATCAGCACCTGGGATTACGAAGCTCTGCCGGAGGATTGCGTGGAATCGTTCGGCATCGCCGCGCGGCGAAAAACGCTCGACATGGCGCCGCTGCCCGATCGGGCAACGGCCGAGGCGCGGCTCGTCCAGGCTCGCCAGGCCCGTGACGAAGCTCGCGCGCAGGGCAAGCCGCCCGGCGTGGTGAATGTCGTCGAGCGGCTCTTGGCTTGGACGGAACTGGTTTATCAGGCCGTGGAGGCCGGCGGTCAGCGGCCGACGCGAGAACTGGTCGGCTGGGCCTTGCGCATCGACGAGTTGGCTTTGGTGGCCGTCAACGGCGAGCCGTTCGCCGAGTTGGGATTGGAGGTCAAGCGACGGTCGGCCGTGCCGAACACGTTTTTGTTGGGCTACTCGAACGGCTGTTTGGGCTACCTGCCCACGCCCGAAGCCTTCGACGAGGGTGGCATGGAAGTCGAGGAATCGTACCGAAACTATCTGCTTCCCACCGGCTTCACACGCCAGTGGGGACCGACGGTGATCGAGACGGCGTTGGAGATGATCAGCGAGGCGAGCGGGGGGCGTTAGCCCCCTGTTCATTCCGCGTTACAAACGATATGGCGGTGCCTGAATCCATTTTCGCCGGCCGCACGGCCCTGGTCACAGGGGGTGGCCGCGGCATCGGCCGCGCGATCTGCGTGAACTTGGCGCGCCACGGTTGCCGCGTCGCCATCAATTGTCAACGGAACGTGGCCGCCGCCGCGGAGGCGCTGCGGCTGGTCGAAGCGGCGGGCGGCAGGGGCCTGGTGGTCGAGGCCGATGTTTCGCGCGAGCGGGACGTCGAGCGGATGGTGGCCGAGACGCGCCGCGCCCTGGGACCGATCGACTTCCTTGTGAACAGCGCCGGCATCGCCGACAGCGTGCCGCACGACGGCCTGACGTTCGGTCATTGGAAGCGGACGTTCGAGGTGAACCTCGACGGGACGTTCCTGGCGACCTGGGCCGTCAAAGACGAGATGATCGCGCGCCGCTTCGGCCGGATCGTCAACATTTCGTCGCTGGCCGGACTGGTGAAGAAGCCGCGGATGATCCATTACGCGACGAGCAAAGCGGCCGTGATCGCGCTGACGCGCAGTTGCGCCGAGGCCTTCGCGCCTTTCAACGTGCGGGTCAACTGCGTCGCGCCCGGCCTGATCGAAACCGACATCACGCGGGCAGCCGATCCGAAGCTGGTGGAACAATTGATCGCCGTCACGCCGCTGGGCCGCATCGGCCAGGCCGGCGAGATCGCCGCGACTGTCCGGTTCCTGTTGTGCGAGGAATCGAGCTTCATCACGGGACAAACGATCGCGGTGTGCGGAGGCCGCGTATAAGGGTTCTGTAGGTAGGGAACGCCCTCCGTGGCGTTCCGTGAAGCTGGTGCGACGTCGTCTGGCGGGACGCGGAACGCCACGGAGGGCGTTCCCTACCGAGTCGGTCCCGTCTTCGCCTAGCCTACATCGCATCGGCCGCTCCGCGTCCATGAGGACGCGGAGCGTCCGAAAGGGTGTTCCCACGCAGAGCGTGGGAACAAGGCACTGACCTCGGACAACCGGACTCCCACTTTCTCCTTTCAACTTTCTCCTTTTTTTATTCCCTTCAAAACGCGCGACGTCGCCGGCGATTTGTTCAAGACGTAAAAGTGGACGCCGGGCACGCCCGCGTCGATCAGCTCCCGCACCTGCCGCGTGGCGAACTCGACACCCACCTCGAACTGCTCTTCCGGTCGTTCGTCGCGCGCCGCCAGGCGCGCGACAAACTCCGGGGGGAGCTTGGCGCCGCAGAGCGACGTGATCCGCCGGATTTGCGCCAGGCTCGTTACCGGCAGTACGCCGGGCACGATCGGCACGTCGATTTTCATTTCCGCGCAGCGATCGCGGAAACGAAAGAAATCGCGATTGTCATAGAACAACTGTGTGATCACGACGTCGCCCCCCGCGGCCACCTTGCGCTGAAGGTTCTCCAGGTCGGCTTGCGGGCTGAGGGCTTCCTGATGTGTTTCGGGGTATCCAGCCACGGCGATGCCGAACTGGGGGAACTCATCGCGCACCAGCCGCACCAGTTGGCTGGCGTACCGTAGCCCGCCCTCCACCGCCTGGAACTGCGTTTGTCCCTGAGGCGGGTCGCCACGCAGCGCCACGATGTTTTCCACGCCGCGGCGGTCGGCTTCCTGAACGTACGCGCGCAGCTCGTCGGCCGTCGAGCCGACACAGGTCAGGTGCGAGGCGACCGTCACGTCGAACCGCCGCTGGACTTGGGTCACCACGTCGAGCGTTTTCCGCCGCGTCGAGCCGCCCGCGCCGTAGGTGCAGGTAATGTAGCTCGGCTCGAACGACACCAGTTCCTCCAGGTGGCGGAAAAGCTCAAGATCGCCCGCCTCGGTCTTGGGAGGAAACAACTCGAACGACAAACCGAACTTGCCGGGACCATAGGCGGCGGAGAGTTTCATGCGTTGGAGGGTTGTTCTGTTCGGAAAAGTAGGATGGCCTTCGGTTCGCTAGGTACTTCCAATAAAATCGTTGTAGTCTTCGTGGGACAATTGAACTAACCCACCATCTCTAGGGTTTCGCCTCGTTCGTGCGAGTCAATCGCCTCGTCACGCAGGTCGGTTAATCCATGATTGAAGAATTCGCTGTCGCTGGTAAGAAGACCGCCCGCCTCGCCGCACGCCGATCGCAAATTCCTGACGGGATCAATGTCGAATCCGCGTGCGAGGTAATCATCCTCAAGTTCGGCGAAGATCTCAAGCACACGCCGAGAGGTAACAAGCCAGCTTCGGTAAAGTCTCTTGATGCGTCCTTCAAAACTCGGGTCGAAATCGAGTGCCTTCGAGAGCACCAAGAGCCGCCAGTCGTCGTCGAGGCTGTTGATGCTGTCAAACAGACCGTTTCCCTGGATGACAAGATCCCTGAAATCGAAGCAGACAACAACGCGGCTGGATTCAGCTACGACACCCGCTTCCGATTCAGTCTGTCCACGATACATTTCGGCGCGTGCTTCCACGCGGAAGAAACGCGATTGGGCGGTCGCAGTCATCGTGACACCCATTCTATGGTTATTTCAAAAACAGTTACGCTAGATAACTCAGCGTAACGGCGTCATCGGCACGAGTCAATTGACTACTTGAAAATCGTTTGCGGTGAGTCAACCCAGCCGTGGAACGGCAAGGGGCGTTTTTCAAATCCAGACAATCGCAACTGCCCTGTATTAAATAACTTGCGGCGCAAGAACTCACTGGATAAAATATCCCCATGCCCAGCCCACGCTTTCAGTTCCGGCTTTCGACGATCTTCTGGATCACGTTTCTTCTGCCGGCGTGCTTTTTCGTGAACCCGTACTTCGAGTGCCCGAATTGTGAGACTAGATGCCTCTTCGATAAATCGCTTGGCCTAACTTTGGTCGTCGTTTTATCCTTCGTTCTCAAGCGGCACATTGAGAAGCTTGGCAGACCTTGCCAGCCTAAGGATGCGGATGGGGATATCGTCGAGTAAATCATCAGGCCACATGGCGTTGGTTCAACTTCCGCTGCGAATCGGGCTGATCGGCTGCGGCGCCGTCGGGCGATTGCACGCCGAGCGGCTCTCGGCCGACGGCCGCGCGGCGATCCGCGTCTGTTGTGATCCTTCGGCCCCGGCCGCCGAGGCGCTGCGCCGGCGCTACGCGCCGGAGGCCGCCGTCGAGACCGACGTGGTCGAGGCGCTCGATCGCCACGCGCTCGATGCTGTCGTCATCTCGTCGCCGACCCTGCTGCACTACGAGCAGACCTGCCTGGCCTTCGATCGCGGTCTCGACGTGCTCTGCGAAAAGCCGCTCGCCGCCTCGCGTGAACAGATCGTTGATCTCATCGCGCGGCACCAGCGGATGCAACGTATCCTTTGCGTGGCTTACCAGCGGCGTTACAAGTCGGCCTACCAGACCGCGCGGCGCGAGCTGACCGAGCGGGCCGAGAGGTACGGGCCCCTCCAGCAGGTCCACATCTTCGTCTGCGAACGCTGGGAACAAACGATTCACGGCACCTGGCGCGACGACCCGCGAGTCGGGGCGGGCTATTTCGGCGACGCGGGCAGCCATCAGATCGACGTGGTCAACCATATCACCGGCCAACGTCCCGTGGCGATCTACGCCACGAGCGATCGCCGCGCCAGCCACGTCGAGATCGTCACGACGGCCTTGGCGCGCCTGGAGGGGGGCGCCGGTCTGACGGCGCATTTCGTGGGCGACGCCAACCATTGGCGAGAAGACATTCACTTTCACTGCCGCGACGCCGACTTGATCTTGCGGAGCACCGCCGTCACGCATGCCGACGTCTTCCGCGGCGGCGAAAACCGCCTGGAGCCGTTGACCGATCTGGAAGCGGAAAGCTCGCCCGACCGGGCCTTGATCGACGCCATCGTCGATGGCACGCCCACGCTTTCGCCCGCCGAAGTCGCCCTGCCCATGTTCGATTGGATGGCCGGCGTGCTACGGTCGATCGAGCAGAATCGATGGATCGAATTGCCCCTCGAAGGGGGGTATGGAGATGTGGGAACGGTATCAAGCTCACGCTTGTAGAACCCGAAGCACGCGGACGATGTGGTCTTCTGGAACCGCTCGAAACGTAATCACCAGCGGGCCAACGAAAGCGATCCGTCGTCCCGCATCCCTTGATTCACCCTGCGTCTCGGGATTCATTTGCAACAGATGATCGACGTCGCGTGCCGCCGCGGTGATTTCTCGGCGGTGGCTCGAGTCCGCGGCCGTCCAAATGCGCGCCAAGTCGTCGAGTGCGATTGGAAACCACTCGACATGGGTACTTCACAGCTTCTCCAGATAGTCGATGACCTCTTGTGTCGTGTGGCCGGGCCCTTGTTCGCGACGTTGCCAATCCTCCGCGCTAAGGGGCGGTTCGACGTAGCCGCCGCGCTCGGGTGCCAAAGGTCGAAAGGTGCCCAGCACACGTCCCGATTCGTCGCAGAGATCCAATGGCTGTGTCAGGTCAAGCAGCCTGCTTCGCAGTTGAGCGTCGAGCGTCACTCGGGTCATGGTCGATCCCCCGACTTGCCTGTATGAAAACCGTGGCGTCAATACCGCTTGCATTATACCGATTTACTCGTCATCGTCATCACCCATCAGCTCGTCGAGACTGCCGGCGGGCGCCTTGGCGGCGACTTTACGCGTTGCCGGCGCACCGTTGTCGTCGTCGACCGATTCCAAGAGCGGGAAGGCCTTCGTCAACACGCGGTCCTTCTCGTGGGCCAGATCCAAGAGAGCCTGCGGCCGGATGCGCACTTCGGAATCCTGGTAGGTCTTGAAGCCGGTGCCGGCCGGCACCAGGTGGCCCAGGATCACGTTCTCCTTCAAACCGACCAGGCGGTCGATCTTGCCGGCCAGGGCGGCCTCGGTCAGAACCTTGGTCGTTTCCTGGAAACTGGCGGCCGAAATGAAGCTGGCGCTTTGCACCGAGGCCTTGGTGATGCCCAAGAGCTGGGTGCTGGCCGTGGCTGGCCGCGGTTTGCCCCCCTTCGAGATTTCGCCGCCCAAAACCTCGATCTGGGCGTTGACCTGCTCCAAGGCGTCCTTGGGCACGATCGAACCCTCGGCGAAATCGCTGTCGCCCTTCTCCGTGATCCGCAGGCAGCCTTGCAGCTTCTTGTTCACTTCGCGGAATTCGAACTTGTCCATGACGCTGCCCGGCAACAAACCGGTGTCGCCGACGCTCTCGATCCGAACCTTGCGGAGCATCTGCGAGACGATGATCTCGATGTGCTTGTCGTCGATGTCGACGCGCTGGCTGCGATAGACGTTCTGGATCTCGCGGACCAGGTACTGCTGCACCGCCTCCTCGCCCGAGATGCGGAGGATGTCGTGGGGCACGAGCGGCCCGTCGACCAGCGCTTCGCCCGAGCGCACGAAGTCGCTGGCATGCACCCGCAAGTGCTTGCCGTGGCTCACCAGGTGCTCGCGCTCGATTCCGCTTTCGCTGCGAACGACAATCGTCCGCTTGCCGCGGCGCTTCTCGCCCAGCAGTTCGACCGTGCCGTCGATTTCGGCCATCACCGCCGGATCCTTGGGCTTGCGCGCTTCAAAGATTTCGGTCACGCGCGGCAGACCTCCCGTGATGTCCTGCGTGCCCGACACTTCACGGGGCGTCTTGGCCAGCAGCGTGCCGGCCGAGATCTGGTCGCCTTCGCTCACCTCGATGTGGGCCTTCTCAGGCATGTAGTAGAAGTCGAGGATCTTGCCGCCGGCGTCTTCGAGGATCACCTGCGGGTGCAGATCGCCCTTGTGCTCCATGATCATCTTGCGGACGTGGCCGCTGGGATCCTTTTCGGAGCGCATCGTCTCGCCCTCGATCACGTCCTCGTAGCGGACCTTGCCGCCGACCTCCGCCAGAATCGGGATGCTGTGCGGATCCCACTGGCAGAGCACGGCACCGGCCGGAACTTCCTGGTTTTCCTCGATCTTGAGGAACGCGCCCGCGGGCACCTCGTACTTTTCGAGCTCGCGGCCCTTGGGGTCGGCCAGAGCGATTTCGCCGTTGCGAGTGAGCACGACCTGCTGGCCCTGGTCGTTGCGCACGACCTTGAGCCGCGTGAACTTGGCGATGCCGGCCTTCTTGGCCTTGATTTCGCTGACGTCGACCACGCGCGAGGCGGTGCCACCGATGTGGAACGTGCGCATCGTGAGCTGCGTGCCCGGCTCGCCGATGCTCTGGGCCGCGATGATCCCCACGGCCATCCCTTCCTCGACCATCGAACCGGTCGAGAGGTCCATGCCGTAACAGCAGCGGCAGACGCCCAGCGAGGCGTCGCAGGTCATCGGGCTGCGCACCTGGATCTTCTCCAGGCCCAGTTCCTCGACGCCGCGGGCGATCTCGAGCGTGATCAGTTCGTTTTCCTTGACGATCGTTTCGTCGGTGATCGGATTGACGATATTCGCGCGGCTGACACGCCCGCGGATCGAGTCGGAGAGGCGAACTTCGACCTTTTCACCGCGGTAGATCACCCCCTTGGTGATTCCCTGGGTGGTGCCGCAGTCGTGCATGGTGATCACGACGTTCTGCGCCACGTCGGCCAGCTTGCGCGTGAGGTAGCCGGAGTCGGCCGTCTTGAGCGCCGTGTCGGCCAGACCCTTGCGGGCGCCGTGCGTGGAACTGAAGTATTCGAGCACCGAAAGCCCCTCGCGGAAGTTGGCCTTGATGGGCGTCTCGATGATCTTGCCCGACGGCTTGGCCATCAGGCCGCGCATGCCGGCAAGCTGGCGGATCTGCTCGACGCCGCCGCGGGCGCCGGAATGGGCCATCAGGTAGATCGGGTTCACGTAGCCCGGCTTGCGATGGTCGTTCTCGAGCTCCGTCATCATCTCGGTGGTGATCTGCTCGCGAGCATGGGTCCAGGCGTCGAGCACCTGATTGTAGCGTTCGACCTCGGTGATCACGCCGCGCTGGTAGAGCTTCTGGAACTTGAAGACGGTCTTCTCCGCCTCGCCGATGATCTTCGACTTGCTGGGCGGAGTGATCAGGTCGTCGGTGGCGAACGAGAGCCCGCTGCGCGTGCATTCGCGGAAGCCCATCTTGTTCATGGCGTCCAAGAGGTCGATCGTGGCGCGGCGGCCAAGGATGGCGTAGCAGTCGGAAATGACCTTGGCGAGCTCGCTGTTGCGCATGGGAATGTTGTAAAAAGGCATCCCTTCCGGAAGGCCGTCGTTGAACATCACGCGGCCAACGGTGGTTTCGGCCAATTCGCCGGGCTTGACCTCGGCCCCCTCGCCCTTGAGCGGGCGCGTTTTGGGCAGCTTGACTTTGATCTTGGCGTGGGTGTCGACTTTGCCCAGGGCGTAGGCCAGGTGGACTTCGGCCATCGAGCTGAAGGTCATTCCCTCGCCGTTGCGGTCGGGGACGACCATCGTCATGTAGTAGCAGCCCATCACCACGTCTTGCGACGGGCTGATGATCGGCGCCCCGTTGGCGGGGCTGAAAATGTTGTTCGTCGACATCATCAGCGTATGGGCCTCGACCTGGGCCTCGATCGACAACGGCAAGTGAACCGCCATCTGGTCGCCGTCGAAGTCGGCGTTGAACCCTTTGCAGACCAGCGGGTGGAGCTTGATCGCGTTCCCCTCGACCAGGGTCGGCTCGAAGGCCTGGATGCCCATGCGGTGCAGCGTGGGAGCGCGGTTGAGGAGCACCGGGTGATTGCGGATCACTTCCTCCAGGATGTCCCACACCTCCTCGTCCTTCCGCTCGAGCATCTTCTTGGCGCTCTTGATCGTATCGGCATGGCCCAATTCCTTGAGCCGCCGGATGATGAACGGCTGGAACAACTCCAGCGCGATCTTCTTGGGCAATCCGCACTGGTGCAGGCGCAAGGCGGGACCGACCACGATCACGCTGCGCGCCGAGTAATCGACGCGTTTGCCCAGCAGGTTTTCGCGGAAGCGGCCCTGCTTGCCCTTGATCATGTCGGTGAGCGACTTGAGCGGGCGGTTGCTGCTGCCCAGCACGGGCCGCTTGCAGCGGTTGTTGTCGAACAAGGCGTCGACCGACTGCTGCAGCATCCGCTTTTCGTTGCGGATGATGACCTCGGGCGCGTTGAGGTCCACGAGTTTCTTGAGCCGGTTGTTGCGGTTGATGATCCGGCGGTAGAGGTCGTTCAAGTCGCTGGTGGCGAAGTTGCCCGAATCCAACAGCACGAGCGGCCGCAGGTCGGGAGGAATGACGGGGATCACGTCGAGCACCATCCATTCGGGCTTGTTGTCGCTGTCGCGGATGGACTCGACGATTTTCAGGCGGTTGATGAGATCCTTCTGTTTCTGCTTCGAGCCGGTTTCGGCCAGTTGGCGGCGGAGTTCTTGCGAGAGAGTCACCAGGTCCAGGGCGGACAGCAGCTTGCGAACCGCCTCGGCGCCCATGTCGGCTTCAAAGGAACCTTCGCCGTGCTCGTCGCGAGCCGCGCGGAATTCCTCCTCGGTGAGAAGCTGTTGCCTCTTGAGTTTGGTGTCCTTGGGATCGATGACCACGTAATCCTGGAAGTAGATCACCTTTTCCAGGCTGGTGGTCTTCATGTCCAACAGATTGCCCAGCCGGCTGGGCATGGCCTTGAAGAACCAGATGTGGACCACCGGCGCGGCCAACTCGATGTGGCCCATCCGCTTGCGGCGAACGCGGCTGTGGGTGACTTTCACTCCGCAACGATCGCAGATCATCCCCTTGTACTTCATCCCGCGGTACTTGCCGCAGGAGCACTCCCAATCCTTTTCGGGTCCGAAGATCCGCTCGCAGAACAGGCCGTCCTTTTCCGGGCGATACGTGCGGTAGTTGATCGTTTCGGGTTTCTTGACCTCGCCGAACGACCAGCTACGGATGTCGTGCGGACGGGCCAGGCTGATCTTCACCGAGGCGTAATCGTTGATCCGATCGTAAGAGCCGTCTGCGGAACCTGTGTTTTGGTGCTCCATGTCGGTAGTGCCTCTCGGGGTTTTGGGGGCAGGAGGATATCAGGTGTCAATGGATGGCGCGGGCGCGGCGCGAAAACCAGGGGTTAGAGGTCAGGTGGCTGGGGCAGAGCCTAAGCGATGCCCCGGTCGCTATCGAGCCGGGGCATCGCTTAGGCTCTGCCACCAGCCACCCCTTTCTCGTGGGCGTCAGGGATTGCGTTTCTCCAATTGCATATTCAACCCCAGGCCGCGGATTTCGTTGGTCAACACGTCGAAGCTGGCGGGCGTACCGGCCTCGAGCGTGTTTTCGCCCTTGACCATCGATTCGTAGATCTTGGTCCGGCCCTCGACGTCGTCGCTCTTGACGGTGAGCAGTTCTTGCAGGACGTAGGCCGCTCCGTAGGCCTCCAGGGCCCAGACTTCCATTTCGCCGAAGCGCTGGCCGCCGAAGCGCGCCTTGCCGCCCAACGGCTGCTGGGTAATGAGCGAGTAGGGACCGGTCGAGCGGGCGTGAACCTTGTCGTCGACCAGATGGTGCAACTTGAGCATGTAGATGAAGCCCACCGTGGTCTCCTGCTCCATCGGCATTCCGGTGCGACCGTCGTACAATTGGGTCTTGCCGTGCTGGGGCAGATTGGCCTCGTGAAGGCATTCCTGGATCGTTTCCTCGGTGGCGCCGTCGAAGACGGGCGTGATGGCCTGGAAGCCGAGCTTGGCCCCGGCCCAGCCCAGGTGCGTCTCGAGGATTTGGCCCACGTTCATGCGGCTGGGCACGCCCAGCGGGTTGAGCATGATTTGCAACGGGGTGCCGTCGGCCAGGAAGGGCATGTCTTCCCGCGGCAGGATTTTGGCGATCACGCCTTTGTTGCCGTGGCGGCCGGCCATCTTGTCGCCCACGGAAATCACGCGTTTGGCGGCGATGTAGACCTTGACCATCTGCAGGACGCCGCTGCGCAGCTCGTCGCCGCGTTTCATCGAGTTGAGCCGGCGGTCGCGCTCGTCGATGGTGGCCTCGACCAGCGGCCAGCCCAGTTTCCAGGCCTTTTCGACGTCGGTCTTGCGTTGCGGGCTGCGAATGTCGAGCGACTCGATCTTGAATCGCTGCGCCTGCTCGACGACGTACTTGTGCTCCTGGTCGCGGACCAGCGCGTTGCCTTCCTCGTCGGTGAGATTCTTCTGCAAAATGCCCTCGATCTGCTCCACCAGCGCGCCGAAGGCCAGCGCGATCTTGGCGTTGCCGTCGGTCTCGGTCTCCTTGAGCTGCTTCTCGAACAGCTTGCGTTCCTCCTCCGTGAGGCTCAGCCGGCGGGAGAACTTCTGCGTGTCGATCACGATCCCCTCGACGCCGGAGGGAACTTCCAGTGAATCATTCTTCACGTCCTCGCCGGCCCGGCCGAAGATCGCGTGCAGCAGCTTTTCCTCGGGCGTGAGCTCGGTCTTCGACTTGGGCGAGACCTTACCCACCAGCACGTCGCCCGGCCGCACGTACGTGCCGATCTGCACGATGCCCCCCTCGTCGAGGCTGCCCAGGGCCTTTTCGCTGACGTTGGGAATGTCGCGGGTGAATTCCTCGCGGCCCAGCTTCGTTTCGCGAATCTCGATGTCGAACTCCTCGATGTGGATCGAGGTGTAGGTGTCGTCCTTCACCAGATCTTCGCTGATGATGATCGCGTCCTCGAAATTGAAGCCGTCCCAGGCCATGAAACCGACCAGCACGTTTCGGCCCAGGGCCAGTTCGCCGCGGTAGGTGGCGGCGCCGTCGGCGATCACCTCGCCCTTTTCGACCTTCTGGCCCGGGCTGACGATCGGCCGCTGGTTCTGGCAGGTCCGCTCGTTGAGTCCGACGTACTTCCGCAACACGTAGGGGTCGTCGCCGACCACGATCCGCTCCGCGTCGACGTAATTGACGGTCCCCTTCTTGCGGGCGCGGACCAACATGCCGGAGTTCTGGGCGACGTCGCGCTCCATTCCGGTGGCCACGATCGGCGGCTCGGTGACCAGCAGCGGCACGGCTTGCCGCTGCATGTTGGAACCCATCAAGGCGCGGTTGGCGTCGTCGTGCTCGAGGAAGGGAATCAGCCCGGCCGAAACGCCCACCATCTGGCTGGGGGCCACGTCGATGTACTGGATGCGGTCGATGGGCACGAGCTCAAAGTCGGCGCGGTAGCGGGCGATGATGTTGTCGCCCTGCGAACCGCCTTGCAAGCGCCCGCCGGCCACCGGCGTGTCGGCCGGCGCAAGGTAGGCCTCGCTCTCCTGATCGGCCCGCAGCCAGACGACGTCGTCGGTCACCTTGCCTTTGTGTACCTTGCGATACGGCGTCACCAGAAAGCCGTACTCGTCGACGCCGGCGTAGATCGCCAGGCTGGAGATCAGGCCGATGTTCGTGCCTTCCGGCGTTTCGATGGGGCAGATCCGGCCGTAATGGGAAATATGCACGTCGCGGACCTCAAACCCGGCCCGCTTGCGGTTCAAACCACCCGGACCCAAGGCCGACAAACGTCGCTCGTGCGTGAGCATCGAGAGCGGGTTGGTCTGGTCGACCACTTGCGAAAGTTCGCCGCGGCCGAAGAAGTATTCGATGGCCGCCGAGATGCTCTTGGGGTTGATCAGCGTCCGCGGCGTCATGTCCTCGACGTCCTTGAGGCTCATCCGCTCCTGCACGGTGCGGCGGAGTTTGAGGAAGCCCTTGCGCAGCTCGTCGCAGGCCAACTCGTCGATCGTGCGCAAGCGGCGGTTGCCGAGGTGGTCGATGTCGTCGATTTCCGCCCCCGCGTCGTCGGCCCGCAGCGTCAGGAGGTACTTGATCGCCGCGATCAGGTCGTCGGGCCGCAACGTCATCTCGGTCTCGGCGATGTTCAGGCCCAGCTTGCGGTTGATGCGGAAGCGGCCCACGCGGCCGAGGCGATAGCGGTTGGTGTCGTAGAATTTTTCGTGGAACAGCGAGCGGGCCTTTTCCAACTGCGGCGGATTGCCCGGCCGCAGACGCTGGTAAATTTTCAAAAGCGCTTCTTCGTGGCTGCCGGTGCCGTCCTCGCGCAGGCTATTGAAGATCAAGAGATCCTTCTGATCGGGGACGACCTCCACGGAACTGAGACCGGAGGTGCAAATCAGTTCGGCGGCGTTCTTGCCGACCTTCTGGCCGGCCTCGAGGATGATTTCGCCGGCCTTTTCGCTGCCGGCGGGGTAAACGACGTCGGCCACGGCGATCTTGCCTTCGATCTTGGCGGCGCTGCGGCCGTCGACGACCTTCTCGACCGTGGTCTCATAGAAGCAACGGAGCAGGTCGGCGTTCTGGCTGTACTTGGGGTCCATCGCGCGCAACAGCGTGAGCGCCGAGAACTTGCCGCTCTGGTCGATCCGCACCGTGAGCACTTCCTTCTTGCTCACGTTGAGTTCGATCCAACTGCCGCGTTCGGGAATGACGCGAGCGCTGTGCAGCCGGCGCTCGGTGCCTTCTATTTCGCTGACGAAATCGACGCCGGGGCTGCGGTGAAGCTGACTGACGACGACGCGCTCGGCGCCGTTGATGATGAACTCGCCGCCGCCGAGCATGATCGGCATGTCGCCCAGATAGACCTCCTCCTCGACCGGCTGCTCTTTGGTCAAGCGGAGCCAGACCTTGAACGGCCGGCCGTAGGTCAGCCGCAGTTGCCGGCATTCGTCGGGCTCGTAACGCGGTTTACCCAACTCGTAGCGGACGTACTGCAACTGCAGCGTCTTGTCGTAGCTGTCGATCGGGAAAATCTCGCGCAGCACGCCCTCAATGCCCTGATCCTTGCGATTTTCAGTCGCGGCGTCCAGTTGCAGGAAGGCGTCATAACTGCGAGTCTGAATTTCGGTCAGGTCGGGGATACCTTGGTGCTTCTGGCCCCGGTTCGCCTCAAGATTGCTCGAGCCGAAGCGGCGGACTTCCTTCGGACGGAGACGTCGTTCTGCCGAGGTGGCCATAAGGAATCGTACTCCTACGGGTTCAACGTGACTACTTGATCGAGCCGGCGTTACTTGATCGAGACGGTCGCGCCGGCTTCTTCGAGTTCCTTCTTGAGCTTTTCGGCGTCTTCCTTCGAGATACCTTCCTTCACCTTGCTGGGCACGCCCTCGACCAGATCCTTGGCTTCCTTGAGGCCCAGGCCCGTGGCCGCGCGAACCACCTTGATGACGCCGATCTTCTTGTCGCCGAACCCCTCGAGGACCAGCGTGAACTCCGTCTGCGCCTCGACCGGGGCGGCGGCGGCCCCGCCCATCGGGCCGGCCATCATCACGGCGCCGCCGGCGGCCGGTTTGATGCCGTGTTCATTTTCGAGGTAATCACTCAACTCCTTGGCCTGCTTGAGCGTGAGGGCGACGATTTTATCGCCCAGATCTTTGGTGGTCGAGGAGTATTCCAGGGTGGCTGCTTCGGACATTGGGTTGGGTTCCTTGTCAGGGGACGGTTGTCAGTTGTTCGTTGTTAGACATTCACGGTGGCTGGGGCAGAGCGTAAGCGATGCCCCGGTCGCTTATCTAGCCGGGGCATCGCTTACGCTCTGCCACCAGCCACCACTTTCTCGTGACAAAATGTCTCATGATCGGCCGCGTGAAGTATAGAAGTCAGTGGGCGAGCGGGGGGCGTTAGCCCCCTGTTGGTTCCGCGTCAGGTCAGGCGTCAGCATTCAGGGTTGCTTCCGCTGCGTCGCCGGCTTTCGCTGCATCGCCGGCTTCCGGCGACGAGCCGGCTACGAGCCCGGGCCCGGCCTCCGGCGACGAACCGGCCTCCGGCGACGAACCGGCCTCCGGCGCCGAACCGGCCTCCGGCGACGAACCGGCCTCCGGCGCCGAACCGGCCTCCGGCGCCGAACCGGCCTCGGGCGCCGAACCGGCCTCGGGCGCCGAACCGGCCTCGGGCGCCGAACCGGCCTCGGGCGCCGAACCGTCATCGTCGTCGCCTTCTCCTTGTTGCTTGATCTGGCTGGCCAATGCGCCGCCCGCGCTGGTCAACTGGCTGGCCAGGTTGGCTCCCGGACTGAGGATCTGCCCCGATAAAATACTGAGTTGCTCCTCGCGGGTCGGCCATTTGCTGACCTCCTTGACTTGCGCCGCGGTAAGCCGGGCGCCATCCATCACGCCTCCGCGGGCGGCGAACGGCTCGAACTGCTTGTCTTCCGTGAAACGGGTGATTTCCTTGGCCAGCGAGACGATATCTTCGCTTCCCCAGGCCAGGGCCAGCGACCCTTCCATCTGCTCGAAGGCGGCGGCCAGCGGCGTTCCCTCGGCGGCACGGCGCGCCAGGCTGTTCTTGATCACCAACAACGAGATGTTCTTGTCTTTGAGCGCCATCCGCAGCTTGTTGTTCTTGATCGCGTTCAGGCCCGCCACGCTCACCAAGAGCGCGTTCTCGACGCCGTCGAGCCGCTGGCGCAGGTCGTCCATGATCAGGCTTTTGACGAATTTACTCATGGGTCATTTGTCACTTGTCATTGGTCATTGGTCATTGGTTAGGCCGCGATCCGCACACCGGGACTCATCGTGGCGCTGATCGCAATGCCGCGCAGGTAATTTCCCTTGATCGTGTGTGGCCGAATCGAGTGAATGTGGTTGATGAAGGCTTGGATGTTTTCGACGAGTTTGGCCGCGTCGAAGCTGAGCTTGCCGACCACGGCATGCACGATGCCGCTCGCGTCGTTGCGGAACTCGACTTTGCCCGCCTTGTATTCCTTGACCGTCTTGGCCACTTCGGGCGTGACGGTGCCGGCGCGCGGCGAGGGCATCAGGCCGCGCGGGCCCAGCACGCGCCCCAGCGGGCCGACCAAACCCATCATATCGGGCGCGGCGATGCAGACGTCGAAATCGGTCCAGCCGTCCTTGATCCTCTTGGCCATCTCCTCCCCGCCCACCTCGTCGGCGCCGGCGGCCTTGGCCTGCTCGGCCAGGTCGCCCTTGGCGAAGACCACCACCCGCAACGATTTGCCGATGCCGTGCGGCAGAACGATCGATCCGCGCACGAGTTGATCGGCCTGCTTGGCGTCGATTCCCAGCCGCATCGCGATCTCGACCGACTGATCGAACTTGGTGGTGTTGAACTGCTTCAAGAGGGCCACGGCCTGATCCAACGGCAACGGCGCGTCGCTAGTCGTCTTGGCCTGCATGGCCTTCATGCGTTTGGTGAGTTTTGGCATTATTTTCGTTCGTCGGCTGCGGGTCTCGCCGTGGGGCAGATTTCCAACCTGCCATACAGCTTTTTTCTTTTAATGGCAGGTTGGAAACCTGCCCCACAATTCTCTTTTAATGGCAGGTTGGAAACCTGCCCCACAGTTTGAATCTTGGCGCCTACCCTTCGACCGTAATTCCCATGCTGCGGGCCGTTCCCTCGACCATCCGCCTGGCGTGACCGACGTCACGGGCGTTGAGATCGGCCAGTTTGAGCTTGACGATTTCCTCGACCTGGGCGCCGGAGACCTTGCCCACCTTTTCCTTGTTCGGCACGCCGGAACCCTTGGCGATTCCGGCCGCCTGCTTCAAGAGCGAGGCGGCCGGAGGGCTCTTGGTCACGAAGTCGAAGCTGCGGTCGTTGTAGACGCTGACCACGACGGGGATCGGCATTCCGCCCGCCTCGCGCGTCCGTTCGTTGAATTGCTGCACGAACTGACCGAGATTGACGCCAAACCGGCCCAAGGCCGTTCCGACCGGCGGGGCCGGCGTGGCCTGCCCGCCGGGCACCTGAAACTTCACCTGCGCCACAAGTTGCTTTGCCATGTTTCCCGTCTAGAGCTTGTCGATTTGCCAGTATTCCAACTCGACCGGCGTCGAGCGGCCGAAGATGTTGATCATTACGGTGACGCGGCCGTTCGCCTCGTCGATGTTGTCCGTTTCCCCCTCGAAATTCTCGAAGGTTCCCTCGGTAATCTTCACACGTTCGCCCTTCTTGAAGGGGATCATCAACCGCGGCGATTCTTGCTCCTTGTCCGGCTCGATGATGCTGATGATCTTGCTGACCTCGTGCGGCGCCATGGGGGTCGGCTTGCGGCCCGAACCGCTGAAATCACCACCGGTGAAATCGCCGATACCAGGCGTCTCGCGGACCAGATACCAGGTGTCGTCGTTGTACTCCATGTGAACGACCAGGTATCCGGGGTACAGCTTTCGCTTCACCACCCGTTTCTTGCCGTTCTTGAACTCCGATACTTTCTCGATGGGTACGATGATCTGGTCGAACGAGTCGCCCAGCCCGGCCACCGCGATCCGCCGCAAGAGCGCCTCGCGGATCGAATCCTCGCGGTTGCTCTGCACCTTGAGAATGAACCAGTCCATCTTGCGCGGCTCAGACTCGCTTGCCTCGCCACCTTCCGCCTTATCGCCGGCCTCCGCCGCCTCGCCGGCCTCCGCCGTATCACCGGCGCCAGGCGAACCTTCGCCCCGGGAGCCATGGCCGTTTGAGCTTACGTCGTCCTTGACGCCGCTTGCGGAAGTCTCATCCGCCGCGAGCCGATCGTGATCGTCGTCGTCCCCCGCGTCGTCATCTTCATCGGCATCAGGTTCTTCGTTGGCATCGGGTTCGTCGTCGGTCTCGAGTTCGTCGTCGGTCTCGAGTTCGTCATCGACCAACGACTCATCGCCGGGCAGGGCCAGTTCATCGCCGGGCAGGGCCAGTTCATCGCCCGGATGGGCCTCGCCCGGTGGCGACGCATCGTGCTCGCGCGACTCGGTCGCCGATGGCGTCAACAGCGTCGGCTGGCCAAGATCGCCCCCACCGCCAAGATCCGCGCCCGCCGGCGCGTCAGCGACGACGTGCCCGACGTCCGCCGGACGCGGCTGTTCGGTCGAGTTGTCGGGTTCGTCGTTCACGCCGAATTTCCTTTGTTCATTCCGCAGCCCATACATGTCACGGTGGCTGGGGCAGAGCCTAAAGTACGCCCAAGGCCGTCAACACGGCCTCCCAAATCAGGTCGTAGGCGAACAACGTCGCCGCCAATCCGAACATCGTGATCAGCACAACCAACGAACTACGCACCAGTTCGACTCGCGACGGCCACGACACCTTGTTCATTTCGGCCTCGACCGCGATAAGGAAATCGGCGAATCGAGGCAGGTTGACGACGCGGTAGCAAATCCACAGTCCCCCCACAGCAATGCCTCCCGCCACGGCCGCCTGCGTCGATCTGCCGGCATCGCCCAGGAAGTGCCAAAGCGCGATCGTACCGAGCAGCAGCGCGACGGCGAGTGCGGCGAATGTGACCTGACGGGCAATGCGCCCCTGGCTGCGCTTGTAAACGCCCAGGCTGAACATGTCCCGCCAAAACGGAATCACGCTGGAATTTCCCTCTTTCATTTTCAACCTCGTCCCTGGGGTTGTCTTCATGATTATTTTGCCCTGTCTTCATCAGGCCTTTCGACCACCGTTTCAGGGCATCGGCCGACCGTGGCGGCCGGCCGACGCCTGGATTGAATGGCAGGGGCGGCGGGAATTGAACTCGCAACCTCTGGTTTTGGAGACCAGCGCTCTGCCAATTGAGCTACGCCCCTCGATTAAGTATCACCCGATTCAGTCTTTTCGTTTTCATGGGCCTTGGGTTGTTGGGCGGTGCCCACCCGACGTAGCGTGGGCTTTAGCGCTTTAGCCCGCGTTCGTCCGACGTAGCGTGGGCTTTAGCCCGCGTTCGTCGTGGGCGATGCCCACCCTACATCATTCCAGAATCTTCGTGACAACGCCCGAACCCACCGTTTTGCCACCCTCGCGAATGGCGAAGCGCACGCCGTCGTCCATGGCGATCGGGTTGATCAATTCGATCGACAGCCGAGCGTTGTCGCCGGGCATGCACATTTCGACGTCGCCCGTCAGGTTGGCCGTGCCGGTCACGTCCGTCGTGCGGAAGTAGAACTGCGGACGGTAGCCGCTGAAAAACGGCGTGTGCCGCCCGCCTTCTTCCTTCGACAACACGTACACTTCGGCCTCGAACTTGGTATGCGGCGTAATCGAGCCGGGCTTGGCCAAGACCTGTCCGCGCTCGACGTCTTCGCGCTTCAGGCCACGCAGCAGGCAGCCGACGTTGTCGCCGGCTTGGCCGTCGCTCATCGTCTTGTTGAACATCTCCACGCCGGTGCAGGTGGTCTTGAACGGTTTCTTGGTCAACCCGATGACCTCGACCTCGTCGCCGATGTGGACCTTGCCGCGCTCGATACGGCCGGTGGCCACGGTGCCGCGGCCTTCGATCGAGAACACGTCCTCAACGGCCATCAGGAAGGGCTTGTCGACCTGGCGGACGGGCTCGGGGATGTAGCTGTCCACCGCGTCGAGCAACTCCTCGATGCACTTGAGCTTCTCAGGATCCTTGGGGTTCTCGTAGGCCGGACGACTGGCGCCGCGGATGATCGGGATGTCGTCGCCGGGGAAACCATAGTGCGTCAGAAGCTCGCGCAGCTCCATTTCGACCAGTTCGAGCAACTCGGGGTCGTCGACCAGGTCGACCTTGTTCAGGAACACCACCAGGGCGGGCACGCCGACCTGGCGTGCCAGCAAGATGTGTTCGCGAGTCTGCGGCATCGGTCCGTCGGCGGCCGACACGACCAGGATCGCGCCGTCCATCTGAGCGGCGCCGGTGATCATGTTCTTGATGAAGTCGGCGTGACCGGGGCAGTCGATGTGGGCGTAGTGACGCTTGGCCGTCTCGTATTCGACGTGGCTGACGGCGATCGTGACCGTTTTGGTTTCATCGCGAACCGTGCCGCCCTTGGCGATGTCGGCGTACGACTTGAAGTGGGCCAATCCCTTGGCCGCTTGCACGGCCAACAGGGCGCCGGTGAGGGTCGTTTTGCCGTGGTCGATGTGACCGATCGTGCCGACGTTGACGTGAGGTTTGGTGCGTTCGAAGTTTGCCTTGGCCATTCTGTCTCCCTAGCGTTAAATCAAGCGGTTCGCCGTACGGATACGGAAAACGATACCCAATTTGGAAAATTTGAATCCGCGAACAACGAGCTGCTGACGGGAGTCGGACCCGTGACCTCGTCCTTACCAAGGACGCGCTCTACCAACTGAGCTACAGCAGCCTTTGTTCTCCTTGTCGTCCGTTACGCCAATCTGTCCGTTAAAGTGATCTCTCGTTCCGCCCCTCAAGCGGGTGAAGGGAATCGAACCCTCGTCTTCAGCTTGGAAGGCTATTGCTCTACCATTGAGCTACACCCGCGAAGAACTGGGGGGTACAGGATTCGAACCTGTGAAGGCATAGCCATCAGATTTACAGTCTGACCCCTTTGACCGCTCGGGAAACCCCCCGCTACGAGCTAGCGGAGGGACTTGAACCCACAACCTGCTGATTACAAATCAGCTGC
>DATKSN010000357.1:0-20667 GCA_035531595.1 Pirellulales bacterium
GCGACGCCAAACGGCGCGCCGCGCGCCGATTCGCACACGCGCCGCGCGCTCATTGGCACGGTCAGATAACCTGGGGTGCGAAGAATCGGCATGTTGCACGACGAACTGAAAGAGAATCGCAATTGGCCCGACAATTGCATATAGGCGCGTCGATCCGCTTCAAAACTCGCGGAGCCAACGACCCACCCTATTCGGAATCATCGTAGGACGCCTTCATCATGAGTTCCCGCCATTCGTCAGTTTCCCGTCCTTCCGCACCCAACACCCCCCACCCACCGACGCGCGATGAGATCCAGGCTGAATGCGCCCGAATTCGCGCAGGTTGGGACGAGTCTGAGCGCCGCGCGACCTGGTCGAACTGGTGATGGTGACGCCGGGTGTGCTCGAAGGCCGACGTCGTGGAGCATAGTCAGCGCGATCGAAAGTGAACTTGACCGGGGCCGGAAGAATTGACTAGAATCTGGCGAGTGAAGAGAGAAGAGAGTGTTGTCCCCATTCGCAGCCGTGGCCGCCCATCCGGCACCAGATCCCATCTCGCCCGGCCTGAGTTGCTCACATTGAGAGGCGGTTGTTTATGTCCGCACCTGTTTTGGCATCTCTTTCGCAAACCACGGCATTCCCCGACAAGACGCCGCGTCATCCCTTGGGATCCAGGGCGCGGGTGCTGCTGACCAGTGTGTTTGGTCCCTACGCCCAAGATGACGGCTACGGCAGTCGAATCATCAATCCGATGGAGTTGTATCACAACCAAGTCACGCGCGTGCAACATGCGTTCTCGTTGCGGACATTTAATCGTTCATGGGGCTTGATGATCATTCAGGCCAATCTGCACGCGCCCGTGACGTTGCTGGATTTCCCTTCGCAAGCGCGATTCATGCAGGAGATTCAGACGCGGGAATACGATATTGTCGGAATTAGCGCGATTCAAACCAATTTGTCCAAAGTCCGCTGGATGTGCCGCTCGATCCGCAAGCACCTGCCGCGCGCGCAGATCCTGATTGGCGGGCACTTGGCCAATCTTCCGGATCTGGATCGCTACTGCGCTTGCGACCATGTGGTGCGGGCGGATGGCGTGCGCTGGATGAGAGAGTATCTTGGAGAGGACACCAACAATCCGATTCGTCATCCGCAGGTTCCCGGAAACCTCGGCTCGCGGATCATGGGAACCAACCTGATGAATCACCCCGGCGACGCCTGCGCGACGCTGATTCCATCCGTGGGCTGTCCGATGGGATGCAATTTCTGTTCGACGTCCGCCATGTTCGGCGGCAGAGGCAAATCGATCGAATTCTATCGCACGGGCTCCGAGCTATTCGAGATCATGTGTCAGTTGGAGAAGAACCTCCGCATTCAGGCGTTCTTTGTCATGGACGAGAATTTCCTCCTGAATGCCAAGCGGAGCTTGCAGTTGCTGGAACTGATGGAGAAGCACGGCAAGCCTTGGGCGCTATACGTGTTCGGTTCGGCCAACGTGTTGCGGAAATACACCTTCGACCAGCTTGTGCGACTGGGGGTGTCCTGGGTGTGGACGGGCCTGGAGGGGAAGAACTCGCGCTATCGGAAGCTCGCCGGCACCGACACCATCGCTTTCACTCGGCAACTCCGCGAGCACGGGGTCCGCGTCCTCGGCTCCAGCATCATTGGCCTGGAAGAGCACACACTCGACAACATCGACGAGGCGATTGAGCATGCCGTGCGCCATGCGACGGAATTCCATCAGTTCATGCTCTACACACCCATCCCCGGAACGCCACTCTTCACGGAGCTTCAGACACAAGGCCGGCTGCTCGATTTGACCGATTACTCGATTGCGGACATCCACGGACAGTTGCGGTTCAACTACCGCCACTCGCACATTCCCCAGGGCCGGGAAACGGAGTTGCTGCTGAGGGCGTTCCAGCGCGACTTCGAGGTGAATGGTCCCAGCGTGGTGCGGATCGTGCGGACGACACTCCGCGCCTGGAAGCGTTTTCGCCATCATTCGGACCCGCGTGTGCGAGCACGCTTCGCCTACGAGGCCGCGAATCTGAACGATCGCTACGCGGGTGTTCTTTGGGCGACGCGCGAGTGGTATCGCGATGATGCCCGGCAGGCGAAGAAGATCACGGATCTCTTGGATGAGTTGTATGCGGAATGTGGTGAGCGAGCCCGACGCGCGGCACCGATTGTGGGGCGACGGCTGTTCAAGAATCTCGTGCGGGAAGAGCAACGCTTGAGCCGAGGATGGACCTACGAGCCGCCCACGTTTTACGAGACCAACTTTCCCGACGGCCCGCCGGGCTCTGTTTGCATTGACCCCATTCGCATCGACGCACTCTACGTTCCGCAAGTCGCGGCGTGAATTTCGTCTTGCCCTTCAACCATGGGGTGGCACGGGTGGCACGGTGGATGAGATCGTCTGCGGGGCGTCCCGAGTCGCCTCATGTCCGGTCACCCGGTGGATCCGGATCTTGTAGAAGATAGGAATGAACGGCTCGGCCAGGTCGCGATGGGTGCGGGCCGCACCGGCGGTCGAGGCCGGCTCCCACCACATCGCACGCGCCTCGAGGAGTCGGTGGGCCAAGAGTTGCTCGCTGCTTCGCCACGAGGTATTGGGCAATTCTTCGTAACGCTCGCGCATCGTCTGACGTGCATTGCGGCGCCCGCCGTTCCGCCCCGGAGCATCGGACAACTCTTCGAAACGCCCGAAGGCGATCACACTCACCCACTGGTCCTGGCTCTCGACTTCGTCCACCTCAACGCAGACCAACGGATTGGCGCGCATCCATTCGACCTTTTGGCCGAGCGTCGTGAAGCCGTAGAGGCACTCGTCGCCACCGAGTGGCGAGTAGTAGGCGAGGGAGACGGGGACGACGTACGGCTGATTCCCGTACGCGCAAGCCAGTCTAGCCAACCTAGCTCCGGCCAACACCCGACAGCACTCATCCCGGTTCATTTCGCGGATCACCATCACTCACTGCCTTTCCGCCTCAATCCGTCATCTTCCGACCGGGCTTTCCCGTTTGCAGCCATTCACGACCTGGGGCGCGCCCGGCGCGCCCCAGGTCGGGCTCCGTCCATGGTAATTCCTCCCAAGAGATCATGTATTGGGATCACCCTCGACTTACCTACCGCAATTTTCGCGCCACTACAGGAACAGTGTGCCAATTCGGCACACCAGCCTCAGAGGATTCGCATCGACTGACGCTGAAATCGCCCACTTCATGGAAGGGGGGCATAAATGACCCTAAATGACCGGTGTTCCCGCACCGCCTTCCTCCACGCCGAACCCCATTTGCGGTACGGGGATGCCGCGGTCGTTGCAGCCCTGCAGCACTCGGCTCTTCAAGAGCGAGCGGAAGGCGCCGAATCCCTCTCTTCCCAGCTCGTCCGCCAGCAGTGGTAGTGCGAGAATCCCGTGCCTGACCAGGCGCACGTCCGTCCCGATGATCGTCACGTACTTCCGCAGTTCGTGCTCGGGAGGGATCTGCTTCAGACGTGCCAGGATCTCGTGCCGGCCGATCTGACGCGTGGCCTCGTGAACGACGTCGTCCAACACCTCCTTGTACGCTTCCAGGTGCTGTTCGTCCAATTCGGTCGGCAGGGCCAGTCGGCATCTTCGCCGTACAAGTCGAGTCGGCCAAGACTGTTCAAGCCGCCAAACAGGTCGCCGCTGAACAGGATCTGGCTTTCCGGGTCGTACACGGCCATGGCACCACGGAAATGACAGAACGGCGTCGGGACGAATTGGACCTGCGCGCCGTTGGACAACTTGATCCGGTGGTGTTCGGCCTTGTTGGAAAAATACAGGTGCTTGGGATGGTCGTTTAAATGCCGGACCAGGCGCCAAACGTCCTCGCTGGTCAATCCGGTAAGGCGAGGGTTCTCCCGCGTGAAATAGATCAAGTTTCCAACGACGTCTGGATCTTGATGGTTGATGCTGAACACGCGGAGCGCCGCCACTTCGCCGATGTGCTCCAGCAGGTGCTCACGCAACTCGGCGTAATCGATTTGCGAATCCGGATCGACGCACCAATGAATGGTCTCCGAGCCCTTTGCCGCAAAACTCCGCAGGTACGTGTTGCACTGCAGCAAGCTGTCCGGATTTCGGCGGCCGACCATGTAGCAGCCTTCCCCAATCGGTGATTTCCAAATAGGTAAGTCACTCATCGTCTTGCTCCCGAGCTCCCCGCCTCCTCTCAATCCACAGGGACACCCCTATGCGGGATTCTACCAGCGCCAACCGCAATTTGGCAAGCCAGACCGACCCTACCCGCCTTGAAGGGGCGACAGCCCCAGGCGGGCTTCGCCCGCCTTCTTGACCAGGAGTTTGTCGTAAACCAATTTCACACGGCGGTTTGGCTTCGTGGGGAGACGCACTTGCCAAGCAAGACCGGATCGACACCCGAGCTGACTTGCCTGGACATAGGCCCCGCTGTCAGCGGCGAATTCACATGCCGGAACGTGCGTCAGGGCGCATGTCGTGCGTATTCGCACGACACGGCGAAGCGTGGCGCGACAAACGGACACACCGCAACGCCCTTTTGCCGTCCAACGTAACACTTGGGAGAAGTTGGTCAAGATTTCGCGTCGCCGCGCACTTGGCAGCGCGGCGCGCCGTTGATAGATTGTTGGAATGCCTGAGCCGGACGAAATCGCCTTGCGATGCGTACGATCAGGCTCGTCGCGGATCGATGCCGCGGCGTTTACGAAAACACGCTTTTGAATTCCGGAGGTTTGACGCATGGGTACGAGAAAGACCGCGGCTTCGCTCAAAGACAAGGGACCGGTGGACGATGAAGCTTGGGATCTCGCGGCGGTGCAGGCCGCCTGCCTCAACGAGATGAGCTATCTTCTGATGGACGACGGGACCATGAATAATCCGGGCTAGCTTGGCTCCATGGGCGACGAACGCGAAACATCCGGAGAGACTGCGGCGAGCCGCCGGCAGGGCACGATCGCCGGTTTTGCCGTAGCGGCGATTGGCCTGCACCTCGTTCTTCGCTTCGGCGTGAAGACAGGAGTTGAGATTGCCGGCTTGCCGCTCCACGACTTGCCCCTTGTTGCCACGCTCGCATTCGGCGGTGTTCCCCTGCTCATCGGGCTGGCAATCAAGGTCTTCCGCCGGGACTTTGGCTCCGACCTGTTGGCGGGCATTTCCATCATCACGTCGGCCCTGCTGCAAGAATACCTGGCCGGCTCGTTGGTCGTGCTCATGCTCTCTGGGGGAGCAGCCCTGGAAGGGTACGCCGTCCGGAGCGCGTCGTCGGTGCTGCGAGCCCTGGCCCAGCGCATGCCTTCGTGGGCCCATCGCAAACGGGGCGGCGACGTCGCGGACGTGGCGTTGGGGCAGGTGGCCGTCGGTGACATGCTGGTGGTCTTCCCCCACGAAATCTGTCCGGCCGATGGGACCGTTCTCGATGGGCGCGGCGTGATGGACGAATCGTACCTGACCGGCGAGCCGTATAGGATGTCGAAGACGCCTGGCTCGGAGGTGCTGTCGGGGGCGATCAACGGCGATACGGCCCTCACGATCCGGGCCGACAAGCTCGCCATCGATTCCCGCTATGCGAAAATCATGCAGGTGATGCGCGCCTCGGAGCAACGGCGCCCGCGGCTGCGTCGGCTGGGCGACCAGCTCGGCGCCTTCTACACGCCGGTGGCGGTTGCGATTGCCGCCGTGGCCTGGGCCGCGAGTGGGTCGGCGGTTCGGTTCCTGGCCGTGCTCGTGGTGGCGACCCCCTGCCCGCTCTTGATCGCCATCCCAGTCGCCGTCATCGGCTCGATCTCCCTGGCCGCCCGGCGGGGGATCATCATCAAGGATCCCGCCGCGCTGGAGAAAATCGACACCTGCCGCACTGCCATCTTCGACAAGACGGGGACGTTGACGTACGGCCAGCCCAAGTTGACCGACGTCGTTGGGGTTGACGATGCCGCGGAGCCGGATCTGCTCGCGCTGGTCGCCGGTCTTGAATGTTACTCGAAGCACCCCTTGTCCGGTGCGATTCTCGACGCCGCACGCGAGGCGGGAATGGTTCTCCGCGAGGCGAGTCAAATCAGCGAGCGACCCGGCGAGGGATTGGCGGGTGTGGTTGACGGACGGCAAGTCCAAGTCACGAGCCGCCGGAAACTGACAACCCGGCACCCTGAACTGGTGGAGAAGCCGCCTCTGCCGGGCGGCGGCCTGGAGTGCGTCGTCTTGATCGACGGCCACTACGCCGCGACCTTTCGATTTCGCGATCAGCCGCGTGCCGAAGGCGCGTCGTTCATCCACCACCTGGGCCCCAGGCACCGTTTCGACCGTGTGCTCCTCGTCTCCGGCGATCGTGAATCGGAAGTGCGTTACCTCGCCGATCAGGTCGGCATCAAGGAGGTCTACTTCGGCCAGAGTCCCGAGCAGAAACTAGAATTGGTCCGCGAGGAGACGCGGCGGTCGAACACAGTCTTCATGGGCGACGGCATCAATGACGCTCCGGCCCTGACCGCGGCCACGGTCGGAATTGCCTTCGGCCAAAAGAGCGACATCACGGCCGAGGCGGCCAGCGTCGTGATTCTGGACAGTTCGCTGCAGAAGGTCGACGAGTTCCTGCACGTCAGCCACCGGATGCGGTCCATTGCCCTGCAGAGCGCCGTCGGCGGCATGGCACTGAGCTTGATCGGCATGTTGTTGGCCGCGCTGGGCTATCTGCCGCCGGTCGCCGGCGCGGTTGCCCAGGAAGTTATCGACGTCGTCGCCGTCCTCAACGCCCTGCGGGCGGCCAGGACGCCGAAAACACTCTCGGACTATTCATGATAACACACGAACCCGCGGCGCAAGCTCGCCGGGTCCGCGGGGCCGGCCCACGAACGGGTAGGGATCATTTTCCCGAAAAAAGCACGCTCGTTGCGCAGCAACGAACGTGAAAAAAACGAAACGGCAGCGAAGCGAAAAAAAACGAATTCCGAATACCCCATGACGTCTGAGCGAGCCGCGAAAGCGGCATCCAATTGCCGCGCCACCCTCCGGGGTGATAACTTGGAGGCTCCGCCCATCTCTTATCTTATCGTGATCGGATCGCCAAAACCAGGGCTTCGGCCCATCTTTCTTGGAACCCGTACTCCGTTGGCCCCAAACAACTCCATCACTCCGACGAGAAAACCACCCACGAAATCGCCAGACGAACCAGAAATCAGGAGATCGACAATGAAATGGTGTTGGATGAAGGCGGGCGCGAGGTTGGCCGTGCTGGCAATGGCCGCCCTTGGCGTCGTTGCGCCGTCGTCGGCCGGCGACGACGCGACGGATGCGCCGTCGGCCGACGATCTCAAGGCCCGCCTACGGCGGGCGGAGGAACATGTGCGGCGTTTCGAGCTACGAGACGCGGCCGACGACAAGGCGATCGCGATGATCGGTCGGCCGCTGTTGTCCTTCGGCGACTCGGCCCGAAATCACAATAACGGCACGCTCTGGGCCTGGAGCCAATCCGGCCGCCCGCTCGTGTTCATGGAGCTCTATCAGTACTCGGGCAACGACGCGACGTGGGTCCACGCGGTGACGCTGACCGCCCCGCGGCAGGTGGTGCTCATCATTCCTGAATCGGGACGTTGGGAGCCGCCGCATACGCCGCTGGAATCGGCGCCGATCACCGACGCGCCGCCGCCGGCCGAAAAGGAGCCGGCGCGGTTGCGTCAACTCAAGGAGTTGGCGCGGCGGTTCACGGTCCATGAGTTCTGGGATCCGGACAACTCCCACTACGACCTGCGCCTGCTCGTGCGACCTGTCCATCGTTACGCGGATGCGGCGGCGGAAATCCAGGACGGCGCCGCGTTCATCATTGCCTACGGCACGAACCCCGAGGCGGTGCTGCTGATCGAGGCCCTGGGCCCGTCGATCGACGCGGCGCGCTGGCGCTACAGCCTGGCCCGTTCAAGCCACGCCGAACTGCATGTGGAGTTCGACGGCCGGGAGGTTTGGAGAACCGACCGTGCCTCGGAAATCAACAGCGGGGCGACCCGGCCCTACTGGGTGTTCGCTTCACCGGTTGAACCATGAACGCGCTGCAGCGCAACGTAGCCGGCGTCGCTGGGTCATCTGGCCCCCAATTCCCGCGCGGGTTATGATGAACGTGGCGGGGAGCCGCCCTTCCGTTGAGATTTGGACAAGCTCAGGCGAGACGAAGACCAGGCCGTCGGCCATCACGAAAACCAGTCAATGCGAGGGACTTACGTGGTCAAGATCACAATCGATGACGAATTGCGCTCAAGGCTAAGGGGGCTCAACGAAGAGGTCGAACTGTGCGACGCCGCCGGCAGGACCATTGCGCAGGTCGTTCCCGTGTCCGCCTACGAGGATTTCTGGTACACGCTGATGGCGGCCGAAACGGGACTTTCCAAAGAGGAGGTGCGGCGGCGTCGCCAACAGAAGGGCGGCCGAACTCTGGCCGAAATCTGGAAAAGCTTGGGGCGCCAATGAGCTACCACGTCGCGTGGACTTTCGACGCCGAACGCGAATTGGCGGAAATCTGGAACACTGCGATGGACCGCGGCCAGGCTGATGGTCTCGTTCGATGTGGATGTGCCGAGCAAGCTGGTTTCGGTTTGGCAGGTCCGCCGCTTTGGCCAATGACAAGCGGTCATGGACGGCCTGGCGCTACAGCCCGATCGTGTGCTGTTCCTGGCGATGGTGGAGGAGGCGGCCGAGATTCTCGACGAACCGGTCGGACAGTTGCTAATCGGCAAGCACCTGATCAAGGCTGTGATTTTCGACCCTCAGAAAGAGGAGATTCTCCGATGGAACCCGTAATCGCGTACCGTCAGGCCGTGGAGCGCGTCCTCAGCGCGTACACGAACATTCCCTACGCACACGGTGAACTGCGCTGTGAGGCGATTTTCGACCGCGAGCACGACCGCTACGCGCTCATTACGCTCGGCTGGAATGCGGGCAAACGCATGAAACGCATGCACTTTCCCCTCGTGCATATTGACATCGTGGGCGGCAAGGTGTGGATTGAGAGAGACACCACCGAAGACGGCGTCGCGGATGAATTGGTTCACGCCGGCATTCCGAAGTCGCAAATCGTACTCGCCTTCCGCCCACCGGAGGTCAGGAAGCAAACGGACTACGCGGTCGCCTGACAGGTATCACGCCGCCGTACTCTTAGTGGTCCGGTGGGGCGTCCGGCGGCACCGGCAGAACCACGCCGCGAGCGCGCGCTCCGTCGCCGGCGCGCGGCGGGGGTTTGCCGCGTCCGGGACGCAAACGGCCGCCGAGCTCCTCGGGCAGGTAGTCGATTTGCAGCTCGGTGCCGCGGCCGTCGCCGTCGTCGTCCAGCAGGGCGTGTTCGGTCGCCAACAGCTCGCTCGTCGCGTATTCCTGGGCCGTCTCGCGGGCGGCCCAGAGGTAGGCGTCCAACAGCGTCGGCAGGCCGTCGCCGTCGACGTCGAAATCGGCCATGGGCGGCGGTTCGGCCAGGGCCTTGGCCAGTTGGTGCGGAAAGAGGGTCTCGTTGACTTCCAGCGCGGGTTCGGTGGCGACGACGACGATTCGCCCCGGCGCCGAAAGCGGCTTGAGGAAGAAACCACTGGCCGCCGTGGTGATGAAGAACGCCTGCTCGCGGCAGCGAACCGCGGCGAACAATTTGCCGAGCTCGGCCGGATTCATGTCCGGTCCCGGCAGGTTCAGCCAACTCGCGCGCCCGTCGTAGTGGGCGTGCCCCAGAACGAAAACCCACAGCGCATCGCCGGGTTGGATTGCTTGCGCCAGGGCGGCGGCCGTTTCGGCCAACCGCTCTCGCGTCGCCGCGCCACGGTTGGCCTTGAGGGCGGGGCCGTCTTGATCGGTCGTCTCGTCGCTGAAGAGTACGGCGACGTCTTCGGCCGCGAAGTCCAGGCGGGTCGTCAATCCGTTGTAGAGCTTCTCGACCGTTTCGGCAAACAGCTTGCGGTGCTCGGCGTCGCCGACCAGGCCGCAGACGATCAACGCTCGGCGAGTACCAGGCGCCTCCTGCGCGCCTGCGGGAACACCACAAAGCGACAGGATGCCCAACGCCACCAGGGTGAAACAGGCGAACCGCCGCATGGCTTCCTCGTCATGGGTCATGAGTCAATCACCCCTCGGGCAACGCCATCGCCTCCGCTCCGGCGTCGTCCAGAATCCTCGCCGCCTTCGCCAGCCGCTGCCGTTGGGCCTCGCTATGATCTTCCGCGGCGACCAGGATCTTACCTCGCGTCACCGCCTGGTCGTAGAAATTGGCAAGTTCCTTATCGACGCCGCGGGTGGTCATCGCGCCGATGAAGCTGCCGACGATCCCGCCCGTCGAGGCGGCGAAGGCGCCGGCCACCAGCAACCCCACGCCGCCGGTGGCCGCCGCCCCGGCGATCGCGGTCAAGCCGCCCAGCGCGGCGCCGATCGCGCCGCCCGCCGTTACCGCGGTGGCGGTATGGCTGCCCGCCGGCTCCTGGTGCTCAAAGCGGTGGTAATGGCTTTCAATGGCCTTGTCGGAACAAACCACGGTGATTTCCTCCGCGGTAAAGCCCGCGTCCAGCAGTGCCGCCACGGCGTGGTCGGCGTCGACGATCGAGGAAAAAATGCCGACGCGGATCGGCTTTTCGAGTTGAGAGGCGTTTTCCATGATTGATATCCTTCAATGGGGCGTAGTGCCCAGTCCAGTAGTGCCCAGTCCAGGGGTTTCAAGATGAGCCGATGTCGACACGCCAATTATCGGTTGCAAACGCCGTGCCACGCCGCTCTTGTCGCCGTTTTGTCCGGTGGAACGCCCACGACGTTTGACTTTATGAATCGACATATTCTCTTTGGTCATTTCCAATCCACATTGGCGCGGTTCGGTCCCACGGCACCTCACCGCTCACCTCTCACGCCCCTCAACGCCTTATCGGAAATATCCTTCCGGCACCAGGCCCCGTCCCAGCGGATGGCTTTGACGGCGGTATAGGCTTGCAGCTTGGCCGCGGAGATGGTCGAGCCGAGTGCCGTGACGCCCAGCACCCGTCCGCCGTTGGTCACAACCTGGCCGGCGGCCGTGGCGGTGCCGGCGTGGAACACCTTGACGTCGGGCACCTTGGCCGCGTCGTCGAGTCCGCGGATCGGGCGGCCCAGATGGTATTTACCGGGATATCCTTCGCTGGCCATGACCACGCAGACCGCCGGCCTCGGATCCCACTCCAACGGCTCGATGGCGTCGAGCCGGCCGTCGATCGTCGCCTCGAAGACCTCGACCAGGTCGCTTTTCAAACGCATCAAGAGCGGCTGGCACTCGGGATCGCCGAAGCGGACGTTGAATTCGAGCACCTTGGGTCCCTGGTTGGTGAGCATGAGCCCCGCGTAGAGCACACCGCGGAACGGTCGCCGCGAGCGTTTCATGGCATGGATCGTCGGCACCAGCACATGCTCTTCGATCCAGCGCATCGCGGCGGGGTCCAAGAGCGGAGTCGGCGAATAGGCGCCCATTCCACCCGTGTTGGGCCCCGTGTCGCCGTCGAAGGCCCGCTTGTGGTCCTGGGCTGCGGGCAAGGTCACGAGCGTCTGCCCGTCGGTGATCGCCAGCACGCTCGCCTCCTGGCCGTCGAGCCGCTCTTCGATCACGAACTGATTGCCCGCGTCGCCGAACTCCTTGGCCCGCGCAATGCGATCGACGGCTTCGAGTGCTTCGGCCCGCCCGGTGCAGACGAGCACCCCCTTGCCGGCCGCCAGCCCGTCGGCCTTGACGACCACCGGCACGTCGTCGCGCTCTTTGAGAAAGGTCACGGCGCGCTCGGCGCCGCGGAACGCGCGGTAGTCGGCGGTGGGTACGTCGGCATGCCGCAGCAGGTTCTTGCAAAAGACCTTGCTCCCTTCCAGTTCGGACGCGGCTTTGCTGGGTCCGAACACGCGCAGCTTCGCGGCTTGGAAGGCATCGACGATGCCGGCGGTCAAAGGCGCTTCGGGCCCAACGACCGTCAGTCCGACCTGGTTCTCCTTGGCGAACTTGATCAGCTTGGGGAAATCGCCGTGGGCAAGATCGACATTTTCGGCGTCGAGCGCCGTGCCCGCGTTACCGGGAGCGACGAACAACCGCTCGACGCGAGGACTTTGCGCCATCTTCCAAGCCAGGGCGTGTTCGCGGCCGCCGTTGCCGATGATCAATACGTTCATGTTGCGACGCCTATGAAAAAGTTTCTAACCGCCCCAGTGAGGGTAAGGCTCATTCTACCGAACGTCAATTCCGTCGTCATCCGGGAGCCGGGTCGGCGGCGGGTTGCCGCTGCGGTCGAGGTAGCGATCCATGCCGACCCAAAGGCTGCGGGCGTATCGGAAAAACCACAGCGGAAAAAGCACGCAAAACGCCGTCAGCGACCAGAGCACCAGCGGCTGCGGCAGGTCCGTGCCGAAGAACGCGGCAAAATAGCCGACGGTGACCAACAGCGCCGTCAAGCCGTAGTTGAAGTAGATCGAGCCCAGGAAATAGCCCGGCTCGCGCTGGAACTTCAAGCCGCAGCCCGTACACACAGCTTCCATCGCGAACCAGCCGCGGAACAACCGGCCACGCCCGCAACAGGGGCAACGAAGCCGGCAACTGCGGCCGAAGGTCGTCCAGAATTTCATGACGGTGAGTGGTGGCCGTGAGTGAGCTGATCGAATCCAATGGCGAGTGGTCATTGTACGACGGGCCGCGTGCGGTATAACTGGGCTCGCCGGAGTTCAGGCCGCCCGGTGTGTCACGAAGGGCAGATCCCAGGCGGGCTTCGCCCGCCTGCTGCCTAGAATGCTAAATGAGATACGGCTTGGATAGCGGGCGGTTGGCACTCGCCAGATCCAAAATAAGGCGTCGCGGCACATGCGGCGCAGCACGGCGGTTTCGGCGCAGCCGAAAATGCCCAAGAAAAAACTGGCAAAACCGTACCTGTACCGACAAGGAAATCCGTCTCGGCGGATTGCCCGGCTATAGACGGCTTAAGACTTCCTCCCACGTTTCGCGCCGGCGTGCCCTCCGCGCCGAAGCGTTCGTCGGGTAAAGGTACGGTTTTGCCAGTTTTTTCGGAGCGTGAGAGCGCCCCCGGTTAATGGCCATTTGAACGCCGCGAGGTGCGGAGCTGGCGCGTTTTTTTCCGCGTAGCGTCGAGCCGGGGCATCGCTTAGGCTCTGCCACCAGCCACCGCTTTCTGGTGGCAAAATGTCTCATTGTCGGCCGCGTGAAGTATAATGGCGAATTCGGCTACCAGCGTCCGACGCGGAGTTGGCCCGTTTCCATGCGCGCTTTCGGTCAAATACTGCAACGTCTAGGGCTGTTTTTGCCACCGGTGGCGATCGTGCTGGAACTTTCCGAACGGGTCAGCTTGGGGCAAATGCTCGCGCTGCTGGCGTTTTCCGTGTGCCTGTTCGGCATCGGCCGGATCGTCGAGGGGTACGGGAGGAACTAATTCTCCAGTTCTCCTTTCGCCCAATCGCCCTGCTTCCTATACTAAAGTAGGTGGCAGGTATCACTTGAAGGACGTAACGCATGGGCCGTATCCGCCGTGCTTTCTGGCTTCTGACGGCATGGTTGGCGCTGGCGCCGTGGTTCGACGCGTTGCCGCGGGCCGCCGGCCAGGCGCTGTACCCTCCGACGCACTTCAAACTCAGCGACGACGTCGACCTCGACCAGGCCGATTTGGCCACCAAGGCCCACTTGGAACTGGTCAAAGAGGCCGTGGCCGGCCAACAGTGGGAAGAGGCCGTCGAGAGCTTGCGAAAACTGACCGAAGACCACGGCGGCAATGTGGTCTTCCACACGCCGCGGCGGTACGTCAGCGTGCGGGACTTCTGCCACCTGCAGATCGCCGCGCTGCCGCCCGACGCGCTGGCGCTCTACCGCGGCCGGGTCGACCCGCAAGCGCGCCGTTGGTACGAGACCGGCGTGGCCGAGCGCGACCCCCGTTTGCTGCTGAATGTGGTCGAACAACTCTTCTGCAGCTCCTGGGGCGACGACGCGCTGTTGGCCCTGGGCGAAATCGCCTTGGAACAAGGCGACTACGGCAACGCCCGCGGCTATTGGGAAAAGATTCTGCCGCCCTGGTATTGGGCCCGGCAGGCGCCGGCCACAGCCGAGGGCACGGCCACATGGCTCGTTTATCCCGACACGGACATCGAGCTCTCCGGCGTGAAGGCGCGGCTCGCATGGGTCGTCATCCTGGCGGGCGATCAGGAGCGGGCCCGGGCCGGCTTGGACGCTTTCGCCCGCGAGTTCGGTGAAGCCGAGGGGCGTTTCGCCGGCCGCGAGGCGCCCTACATTGAAACGCTCGGCAAGCTCTTGGACGAGAGTGCCGCCTGGCCGAAGTCGCCCCTCGACGGCGACTGGCCGACGTTCGCAGGCTCGCCCACGCGCAACAAGGTGTTGCCCGCCGCAATCGAGATCGGCGCGCAAGCATGGCGCGGGGAACTCAAGGAAACGCCCGGCGACATCGCGATGACTCCCAAACGGGTCGCCGAAAAACGGGGCGAACCCTTGAGTTACTTTCCGTTGGTGGTCGGCGATTGGGTGCTGGTCAACGACCGCGATACGATTTCGGCTTTCGATTTCCGCACCGGCGCCGCGGCGGTGGGTAACGCCCCGATGATCTATCCCTCGCCCGACGGCGGCGGCCCGGCGGCGGCGGAAGAAATTCACCGCGGCCAGGCGAACTGCCTGGGAGTCGCGCGGTTCACGATGACCGCCTTCGGAAACCGGCTCTACGCCCGGCTGGGCGATCCCGTCACCAGCCGCGCCGGCGACAATCCAGGGCATCCGCCGGTCGGCGGCGGCAGTAAGCTGGTCGCCATCGACCTGGCACGCCAGGGGTACAAAATCGGCGAGACCCAACCGCCCGGCGACTCGTGGGCCTTCGAAGGATCGCCCGTGACCGACGGCGAAAACGTCTACGTGGGCCTGCGCCAAAGCGGCGCCCGCCCGCAGGCCCACGTCGCCTGCTACGACGCCGACCTGAAACGCCTCCGCTGGCAGCGAATGGTGGCCGGCGCCGGAACCCTCGCGCAGGGCGCCTATCCGGAGATCACCCACAACCTGCTCACATTCGAGCGGGGCATGCTCTATTACAACACGAACCTCGGCGCCGTGGCGGCGATCGAAGCGCGCGACGGCCAGACCCGCTGGGTGTTCCGCTATCCGCGCTCGTGCAAGGTCGATTTGGGCGATCAGGCGAAACACTTTTATCGCGACCTGACTCCCTGCCTCTACGACGGCGGCGTGCTCTACTGCGCGCCGTCCGACAGCTTGTTCATCTTCGCCCTCGACGCGCCGACCGGCATGTTCCTTTGGCAAACCGATCTTCCCGGGGACGCGATCCACCTGCTGGGTGTCGGTGGCGGCAACCTGCTGGCCAGCGGCGACAAGCTCTGGTGGATCAACACGCGCACGGGCAAGCTGAGCGGTCCGCCCAACGGACAATGGCCCGATGGTCCGACGCCCAAGGGTTTTGGCCGCGGCGTGCTCGCCGGCGACAAGGTGTATTGGCCGACGGCCGCCAAGATCTACGTATTCGACCAGCGCACGGGCGCCAAGGCGCAAGAAATCGAATTGACCACCCGCGACGTGGGCGGTGGCAATTTGCTGTTCGCCGGCGATACGCTGTTGATCGCGACGCACAAGGAGCTCTTCGCTCTGCGTCCCCATGTGGGAACAGGGAACAGGCGGAGGGAAGGTAACAGGGGACAGGTCACAGGGGACAGGCATGCTTCACGACGATGACGTACAAGCGGTCCAGCGGCTCAACGACGCTTACCGCCGCATTTGCGGCGAATTGTCGAAGGTGATCGTCGGTCAACAGAGCGTGATCGAGGAATTGCTGGTGGCGATGTTCGCATGCGGGCATTGCCTGCTGGTGGGCGTGCCGGGCCTGGCCAAGACGTTGATGATCCGCACCTTGGCCGACACGCTCTCGCTCAAGTTCAGCCGCATCCAGTTCACGCCCGATCTGATGCCTTCCGACATCACCGGCACCGAGGTGATCCAGGAAGACAAACTCTCCGGCACGCGCGAATTTCGTTTCCTCGAAGGGCCGATCTTCGCCAACGTGCTGCTGGCCGACGAAATCAACCGCACGCCCCCCAAGACGCAGGCGGCCTTGCTCGAGGCGATGCAGGAACACCAGGTCACGGTGGGCGGCAAGCGGCACAAGCTGGCCGAGCCGTTTTTCGTGCTGGCCACGCAGAACCCGATCGAGCAGGAAGGCACCTACCCCTTGCCCGAGGCCCAGCTCGACCGCTTCATGTTCAACATCCACGTCGATTATCCCGACGAGGATGAAGAGCTTGAGATCATCAAGCGGACCACTTCCGAAATGGTCCACCAGCTCACGGCCACGCTCACCGCCGAGGAGATCCTGGCCTTGCAGCGGATCGTCCGCAAGGTGCCGGTGGCCGACCATGTGAGCCGCTACGCGCTGAAGTTCACGCGCCTCACGCGCCGCGAAAAAGGCGAGGTGCCCGAGTTCGTCAGTAATTACGTCAGTTGGGGCGCCGGGCCGCGGGCCAGCCAATTCCTGGTGCTGGGGGCCAAGGCGCGGGCCGTGCTGCACGGCCGCTACTACGCCAACTGCGAAGACGTGCGCGCCGTGGCCCATCCCGTGCTGCGGCACCGGATCATGACGAACTTCAACGCCGAGGCCGAGGGGGTCAAGCCCGACGACATCATTCGACATCTCATCGAAATCATACCGCCGGCCGACGACGAGGCGGCCCATCGTGGAAAACTACCAGAAATATTTAGATCCGCGGATGCTGGCTAAGCTGCAAGGCTTGGAGCTGCGCGCCAGGCTGATCGTCGAAGGCTACGTCTCGGGCGTACACCGCAGCCCCTACCACGGCTTCTCGATCGAGTTCGCCGAGCACCGCGAATACGCGCCGGGCGACGACCTGCGGCACGTCGACTGGAAGGTGTTCGGCAAAACCGACAAATACTATCTCAAGCAGTACGACGAGGAGACCAACCTGGTCAGCTACCTGCTGCTCGACACCAGCGAGAGCATGCGCTACCAGAGCGACGCGGCGGCCCTCTCGAAGTTGGAATATGCCCAGTGCGTGGCCGCGGCGCTGGCCTACCTGATCTTGCAGCAGCAGGACAGCGTGGGGCTGATCACGTTCGACGACGAAATCCGCGCCCTGGTGCGGGCCAACAGCAATCCCTCGAACCTCAAGCACCTGCTGCACGTCATGGAGGAGTCGTCGGCGCGGCGCAAGACGGCCAGCGGGCCGATCTTCCACGACCTCGCCGAGCGGCTCAAGAAGCGAGGCATCGTCATCGTGTTCAGCGACCTGTTCGACGACGTGCCCAGCATGATGGCCGGGCTGAAACACTTTCGCCACCGCCGTCACGAGGTGGTGCTGTTCCATGTGCTCGACCCGGCCGAGCTCGATTTCCCGTTCCGCCAACCGACCTTGTTCAAGGGGCTGGAGGAATGGCCCGAACTGCTGACCGACCCGCGCGCCTTGCGGAAGGCCTACCTGGCGGAGTTCGGCCGCTTTCTGCGCGACGTCAAGCAAGGCTGCCGCGCCCAGCGGATCGACTACGTCGAGATGCGAACCGACCAGCCGTTGGACGTGCCGCTGTCGAGTTATCTGGCGTCGAGAATGGGGAGGGTGAAGTGAGGAGAAAGGAGAGGAGAAAGGAGAAAGTCCCTCGTCCCCACGCTCCGCGTGGAACGCACCGCGTGGGAACGCACCGTCCGCCCAACGCCCAACGCCTAACGCCTAACGCCCAACGCCTAATGCCCAACGCCTAATGCCCAACGCCTAACGCCTAACGCCTAACGCCTAACGCCTAACGCCTAACGCCCAACGCCTAACGCCTAACGCCTAATGCCCAACGCCTAACGCCTAATGCCCAACGCCTAACAGGGGGCTGACGCCCCCCGCTCGCCTTCGCCTAACGCCTAACGCCTAACGCCTAATGCCCAACGCCTAACAGGGGGCTGACGCCCCCCGCTCGCCTTCGCCTAACGCCTAACGCCTAATGCCTAATGCCCAACGCCTAATGCCCAACGCCCAACGCCTAACAGGGGGCTGACGCCCCCCGCTCGCCTTCGCCTAACGCCTAACGCCTAACGCCTAACGCCTAACGCCTAACGCCTAACGCCTAATGCCCAACGCCTAACGCCTAACAGGGGGCTGACGCCCCCCGCTCGCCTTCGCCCAACGCCCAACGCCTAGCGCCCAACGCCTCATGCCTTCCCTTCCTCCCATGCTCGCCTTTTTCAACCACCCCGCCATGCTGGGCTGGCTGGCGGCGGCGGCGGCGCCCTTGATCATCCACTTGCTCAGCCGTCGCCGATACCGCGAGATGCACTGGGCCGCCATGCAGTACCTGCTGGCCGCGGTTCGCAAAAGTTCACGCCGCATCCACATCGAGCAGTGGTTGCTCTTGGCCGTGCGGACGGCGATCATCGTGCTGGCGGTGGTGGCCCTGGCCGAACCGTTCCTGCGGCGCGCCGGCCTGAACTTCGTCTCCGGCCAGCGGACCCACAAGCTGCTGGTCATCGACGCATCCTACTCGATGGAATACCGAGCGGCCGACAAAAGCCTTTTCGAGCGGGCCAAGGAAATGGCCGGCCGCATCGTCGACGAGAGCAGCCAGGGCGACGGCTTCACGTTGCTGCTCTTGGCCTCGCCACCGCGGGTGGTCGTCGGCACGCCCGCCTTCGAGCGGGCCCAGTTCCACGACGAACTCGACCACCTGCGGCAACTCGACGGAGGCGCCGACCTCGACGCCACGCTGGTCAAAATCGAGGAAGTGCTCACGGCGGTTCGCCGCGACCACGCGCGGCTCACGCGCCATGAGATCTTTTTCCTCACCGACATGGGCAAGACCACCTGGTTTCCCGACCTGCGCGGCCCCGAGGCGGCGGCCGAATTCCTCAAGCGGAGCGAGCGACTGGGGTCGCAAGCCACCATCGTCGTCGCCGACCTGGGGCAAGACCAGGCCGAGAACCTGGCGATCGAATCGCTCGCCGTCGCCGAACCCTACGCCACGATCGGCCGCGACCTCGCGTTGGAAGCCGTGGTCCGCAACTTCGGCCGCCAGCAACACTCGCGGCAACGGGTCGAGTTGTTCGTCGACGGCCGCCGCGCCGGCGAGGACCACGTCGATTTGGGGCCCGGCGACACGGCCACGTCAACGTTCGCCTACCGCTTCGACGCGCCAGGTGAACACCAGATCGAAATCCGCCTACCGGGCGACTTGCTGGAGGTCGACAACCACCGCTGGCGGTCGTTGCCGGTGGCCGGGCAATTGCGCGTGCTCTGCGTCAACGGCAAGCCGGCCGGCGGCACGTTTCAGGGAGCGACCGATTACCTGGCCGTGGCGCTGGCGCCCCACGGACTCAGCGACGACCGGGCGCCGGTGCGTCCGGAGGTCGTCGCCGAAAGCGCCCTGGTCGAAATCGACCTGGAGCCTTACGACGGCATCTTTCTTTGCAACGTGGGCCAGTTTACGGCCAACGAGGCGCGCGTGCTGGCAGCCTACGTCGAGCACGGCGGCGGGCTGGTGTTCTTCCTGGGCGACCTGGTTCAGGCCGAGAGTTACAATCGCCACCTGCTGGCCGGCGCCGAGGGCGGCGTCAACGTCTTGCCATGCCGTCTGGGCGACAAGGTCGTGGGCCAGCGCCCTTGCTACCCCGATCCGATGGACTATCGGCATCCGCTCGTCGCGCCGTTTCGCGGCCGCGAGCGGGCCGGCCTGTTGAACACCCCGATTTACGGCTACTTCAAGCTCCTCGTTCCCGACGGTTCCGCCGCGCAAGTCGCCATGAAGCTGTCGACCGGCGACCCGGCGATCGTCGAAGCGCCGGTTGGACGAGGGCGCTCGATCGTGGTGGCCACGTCGGCCGACGTCTCCTGGACCACGATGCCTACCTGGCCGAGTTACGTGCCGGTCGTGCAAGAGCTGTTGTCGCTGGCCGTCAGCGGGCGGATCGATGATCGCAACCGCACGGTGGGCCAGCCGCTGGTCGCTTCGCTGCGGACGTTGGCCACCGATACGTTGGCCACCGTCGAAACGCCCGGCGGCGAGAGCCACACGGTGCGTCTGGAGCCCGAGGGCGACTACAGCCGCTGGACCTACGCCGACACCAGCCGTAGCGGGCTGTACAAGGTCGACCTGGGCGCGCCCTTGTCGCGCCATGAAACCTACGCCGTCAACGTCGATGCCTCGGAGGGGGATCTGACCAAGCTCGACCTGGCCGCTTTGCGCGGCGACGTCTGGCCCGGAGTCGCGTTTGAACTCTTCGACGGCCAGGATCCGAGCCATCAGGCGGCGGTGCCGATCGTCCGCCGCGATGCGCTCGACCGTTGGCTGTTGTACGGCGTGCTCGGCCTGTTGCTGGTCGAAACCGGCTTGGCAAGCTGGTTCGGGAGGCGATCGTCATGAACGGTCAACCCTCACGCCCCAACTCTTCGGGATCGGCCCCAAAGCGTAAAACCTCGGCGGCGCCTCGCCGCGGCCCGACCAACTCCCGCGGAGCGCTCCGGGGCGCACGGGTTGTGTACGCTTGATCTCTGAACGGTTGGTCGCTACATTGCCCAATAGCCTTGGTTGGTTGTTTTACTGCACGCGGCCAAGAATGAGACATTTTGTCACGAGAAGGTGGTGGCTGGTGGCAGAGCGTAAGCGATGCCCCGGCTACATAGCGACCGGGGCATCGCTTAGGCTCTGCCCCAGCCACCGTGAACGTCTCATTCTGGGC
>DATKSN010000358.1:0-47557 GCA_035531595.1 Pirellulales bacterium
TTTCGACCTCCGTTTCAAGAAGTACTTCGAGGACGTCGACCTATGCGCCCGGGTGGCCCAAGCCGGATGGCAGGTGATGTTTCACGGCGGCACGTACTGCTACCACCACGAGCAGCGAGCAAGCCGGCGGTTGTTTTCCGCCGATGCCTGGCAACACGCAATGTCGTACCTGCGATGGCTCCGTAAATGGGGCGTTACGCGTTGATCCTGCGCGCGGACGCCTGATGTAGGGTGGGCACCGCCCACCGTTGCCGCGAATTGCCGCGAGCGTGGTTGGTAGGCCGGATCACCTCGACGAATCAAGAAACTGGATTATCCATTTGACGTGGGATATACTCTGCGCGGCCTGGAATGAGACGTTCGATCCCGCGCGGCATGTGGCACGTAGTTTGACGAAGCAATGGCTATATCCGTCGAACAATTTGTGAAGGGCCTCGAGCAGAGCGGACTCATCTCGCCCAGCGACCTCCGCGCCCTGCGCGAAAAGTTGCCCCCCGAGCGCCAACGGGACGCCCAGGAGCTTGCGCGCGAGTTGGTCCGGCGGAAGGTGCTGACGACGTACCAGGTGAAGGAAGCCTACCAGGGCAAGGCCAGCAAGCGTGTGCCAGGCTACGTGCGCTACGCCGACGATATGGTGCTGTTCGCCGCGAGCAAGTCCCAGCTATGGGAACACCGCGATGCGCTGGAGTCGCGTCTGGCTCAACTGCGGCTCAAGCTCCACTCGGGAAAGACGCAGGTCCGGCCGTCGCCGGCGGGTCTGAAGTTCCTGGGGTTCGTGCTGGGCCGTTCCGGGAGGCGGTTGCAGCAATCGGCGGCCCAACGATTCAATGGCCGCGTGCGGCGGCTTCGGTGGCTAAAGGCGCGGCGAAAAACGACGCCGGCCGACATCGGGCGCTCGACACGCGCCTGGTTGGCTCACGCCCAAGGGGCGAACTCGACGGGGCTCCGGCGAGAACTTTGGAAGCGGATGAGGTTTTGAATAAAAGTAATTGCAGGGTGGGACAAGCTCGCCCTAAGCGATCGACGGCCCACTATTGGGCGGCAATGGTGGGCCGGCGCCCGCCGACCCGCTGCGCGGGTGCCCCGGGTCTTGTCCCACGTGCCATTCAGCCGGGGCATCGCTTACGCTCTGCCAACAGCCAGCCCCTTTTCGTGGCAATTCTCATTGTCGGCCGCGCGCAGTATATACTACATGGTGGCCGCCAAGGTTTTCGTCCGTAGAGACGAATTCCCCTGCGCGGTGTATAAGGGCCGGTCTCGGCGCGCCGCGGACACCGCCGACAGGCTGCTCGGCGTCATCCGGCCGTTGGCCGTCAAGCTGGCTGTGGTCTGGGCTCATCGCGGCAATAGCCCCATCACAGTTGAGCGAGTCGCTGAAATTCGTCGAGCGAACCGGCCTCGATAGCCAGGTCAAGCCAGCGATCCAACCGTTCCAGGTCGGTCGCGGCGCGGATCGCGGCCTCCAGGTCCGTCGGAACGCCGTGGGCAAATCGCCGCTCCAGGACGCGCAACAGCGAGTCAGCCTTGCCTTCGGCCTTGCCTTTCGCTTCACCCCTTTTGAACCCTAACCGCTCGAAACTTGTGACGTAGGGCATGTTTTTTTCCTCCCCAAAACGGACCATTTCTTCTTGCACTTGCTCCTCCATTTCCTCGGGCAGATCCATAATCCAATCGATCAGCCGCAATAGTTGGCGAATTTCGTCGCCGGTGAAGCCGCGATTGAAGAGCCCTTTCAGAAGCCGTATTTTCCAACCTTTTCTTCTCTCCATATCTTGCCGCGTCTCCATCGTTTTCAAGTGGGCGACTACGAACGGCGCAAACGGACTGGGGTTCGCCTCGAGCGCCGCAAGGCCGGCCCCGTAGTCCAACAACTTCGCCACGGGAAATTCGAAGCCCAATGTGCAACCGCCCAAGCTGTAGCCAAAGTGGTTCGGCCGCCAGGCGGGGTGTTCGTCGCCCAGGACGGCCAGGCTGACCACGGGTCGCCGATACCGCTCGTAAAGCCGGCTGTGGTAGCCGTACATTCGTTCGGTGAATTCATCGTCGCGCTGGCTTTGGATTTCAACATGGATCAGCACCCACGCTTCCACCCCGTCCTCGAGCCACACCTTGAACAGCTTATCGACGTAACGGCGGCCCACGGCGGCTTCGCGAACAATTTGTTGCAGTTCCTTGTCGAGGGCCTCGTGCTCGCGTGACCAGTCGATGGCCGCATGCACTTGCGGAAAAAAGAACTGCGGGAAAGCAGGGAAAAACTGCTCCAGGGCCTCTTTCCACGGGCTATCGAAGTCACTCAACGTCGGGATCCTCCGGGTTCTTCAACATCCAAGATACCAGATGGCACGATGGAAATCGACGGGCCGACCGGCGTTTAACGATAGGGGAGGCCGATTGAGTTCGGCCCCCCCCCTCCCTCCGAACCGTACGGGCGGGTTTCCCGCATTCCTCCGGGCGAGCCCGGATGATTCATGGTCCAACACCAACCCGCAGCGCAAGCAAGGCCAGGCGTTACGTTCCTTGCTTGCGCTGCGGGTTCAGGCGTTACGTTCCTTGCTTGCGCCGCGGGTTAGTGTCGAAGCAGCCCGCTGGCGGTATGGCGAGCATGGGGAAAACCCGTCCAATGGGTGGAATGGCAAGCCAAAAACACCCCTTTCAGGTGGACCCAAGAGCCGTTTCCGTCACGGCACAACGAATTTTTCCATTTTATTGGTTGCAATCGCCCGATGGAAAGATTATTCTAACATACCGGTTCGTGCTAACGCCCGAATCGGCCCTCTATATTTCCTTATTTCCTTCTTTCTCCATTCAAGGACTTCAAACATGAGTATCGAACTGAGGAAGTTGCTCAGACGAACCGCCTTCACGCTGGTGGAGTTGCTGGTCGTCATCGCGATCATCGGTATCTTGATCGCGCTCTTGTTGCCGGCTATCCAGGCGGCGCGCGAAGCGGCCCGCCGTAGCGCATGCACCAACAACTTGAAACAGTTGGGCATCGCGCTGCACAATTATCACGATATCTACAACCGTTTCGCCATCCCCTTCTTGAATGACGACAATAATGGCTGGAGCGTTCCTTGGGAAAAAGGCGGCCCGATGGTGCGTTTGTTGCCTTATCTGGAACAAGCGGTGGTCTACAATCAGTTCAACCCGAATTCAGCGCGTTGGATCCAGCAGCTTATCCCCAACCCCCCCCCCGTTAACCCTTACCCCGCTTCCACGGTCATACCCGGCTGGCTATGCCCCTCCGATTCACCCCGACCCATGAATTTGAGGTGGGGCGCTTCGGCGTCGAACTACGCGCCCAACCGGGGTCCCATTGGCTCATTGCAAGGTGGCGGCGCGGGTGGCAGCTTTGGGGCCTATACAGGTATCTCGCCTTACACCAACGTATCGGGTCAAAACGGCAATTGGTTTGGTGATGCGTTGGCGCAAGATGGAGGAGCAAATGGAGGATGGGGTGGGAGTTGGGAAAACAGCAACACCGGTTCCCAATTCGTCGTAGGGCCATTCGGCAGTTGGGGGACTTGGGCCGCCAGTATCAGTGATATCACAGACGGCACGAACAACGTCATTGCGATCGGTGAGATGAGGCCCCTGTGCAGCAATGGTGGTAGTTATTCGGCTTGGGGCGCGCGCGACGGTAGTCTCTGTACGGTAGCGCCGATCAATTTAGCCACCTGCGTCGGCGTGTGGGAGAATTACAACACGACCGGCATGCAAGAGCCCATCGCGCCAGGGATGCTGTATATCGTGGGTACGGGCTGGGGTTATAATACCCTTTTGGGTGAAAGCGATGGTTTCCGGTCGAAGCACCCGGCCGGCGCGCTGTTCGCTTACTGCGACGGCTCCGTGCATTTCCTGAACGAGTTGATGAGCTACGACACCTACCAGAAGCTAGGCGACCGTCGCGACGGACGGCCGATCACGTCGCTCGATCCATAGGGTTCTCGTTCGGGACACCCGCGCAGCGGGTCGGCTCCGCGTGGGAACGGTTGTTCGGTTTCGCACACTAACCCGCAACACACTAACCCGCAGCGCAAGCAAGGTAAGTAGTTACGCGCCTTGCTGTGCGCTGGGTAATCTGACGGCACGCCCACGCGGAGCGTGGGACGTACGAATATACGGGCGGCGGTTTTGTTCGTTTTAAGAAGTCACCATCATGTGGAAACGAGGAGATATTATGTTGCGGAGATCGGTGTTCGCGGCATCGTGCGTCGTCATGCTGGTAGCGCTCAGTGGTTGCGGTGGTAAGGGCTCCCACCTCAAGACGGTGGCCGCTGGTGGCACGGTCACCCATAACGGCAAGCCCGTCGAAGGCGCCACGGTTAATTTTTTTCCGGCCGACCCTAATTCGGGCAAAGCCGCCGGGGGAACGACCGACGCGGCGGGTAAGTTCACGCTCCAGACGTTCGTAGGCGGCACAACGACGGCCAACGGCGCCTTGGTCGGCGATTACAAGGTGACCGTGGCTAAGTTTTCCGGCCAAGACGACCATACCCCACTGCCCGGAATGGCACCTCTGTCCGCGGACGCTCCTGCAACGCCTGAGGACATGACAAAGCAAAACCAAGACATGGCAGAGCAAATGTCAAAAATGAAGGAAGGAATGGACAAGCAAATGGCGGACTTTGCGAAAGGCGGCAAGGCGCCGCCGCCGACTGCTAGTAATTCGCTGCTGCCGGCGAAATATGCCGACGTGAAAACGTCTGACTTGAAAGAAAGCGTGCCGGCCGGTGGCAGGACCGACTTTGCCTTTGATCTGAAGGACGACTGAGGCCCCGCGATGACCGAGCGAGCTTTTTAACAGGCACACGAGATGCTGAGCGCGGCAACGGTCACCAACGCGGGGGCGGCGGAGCGTCGCACAGGGCGGCGCGAGGGGCGCTGGCGCCGTGCGATCTGGATGTTGGCTTTGGTGACGGTATTCGGGGTGATCGCCGGCAAGTTTCTGGCGCCGCGGGCTTTCGTGGCCTATGACCTGTACCAGGCGCGCCGCGCCATGGCGCTGGTGCATCCGACCGAGGCGCTGAGTTGGCTGCAGGCCGCCGAGCGGCGCGAGCCCGATCGCGCGGAGGTGCAATTTCTGTTGGGCGCCGTGTATCGTCGCAGCGGAGCTTTCCGTCCGGCGCGCCAACACCTGGAGCGCGCCCTGGCCCTTGGGTATTCGCGAAAAGAGGTCGAGCGACAGGACTGGATGATGTTGTTTCAGATGGGGCACGTCAGCGAGGTCGAGCCCTTGCTGACGAAGTTGCTCGAGCGGGGCGTAAGCGACGAGTTGGCCGAAGACGTCTACGAGGCCATGGTGATCGGTTATCTGAGCGACCACCGCGTGCGCGAAGCGGGGGTTTTTTCGGATTACTGGATTGGGTGGCGTCCCGATAGCCTTCGCGCGCGGCTGATGCGCGCCTATATGTACGAGGGCGTTTTTAATTTGGAAAAGCTGCAATCCGAATTGGGCGAGGTTTTACGGATCGACCCGCGGCGCGTGACTCAGCGCCTCAGGCTGGTGAAAATGCTCTTGGACCAGAAGCAGGTGAACGAAGCGCTCGCCGAGTGCGAGATTTGCCGCGAGCATGCGCCCGGCGACCCGCGCGTGAGCGTGCGATTGGGGATCTGCCATTATCAATTGGGCCGGCTCGACGAGGCGAAGCGAGAATTGGAATCGGCCCTGGCGGCGTCCTTGGAACCTTCCTCGCGGTTGGAAGCGTTGATGATTTTGGGCCAGATCGCGTCGGCCGCCCACGATTTCGAGCTGGCAAGGCGATGTTGCCAGGAAGCCTTGGAGTTGCGTCCTTACGACGGGACCGCGGCCTATGGCTTGGGCCTGGCCTTGTCGAAATTGGGACAGAACGAGTTGGCCCGGCAATATCTGGAGAGTTCAAAACGGCTCATGGAGCAAGGCCAACGGCTGGCCGAAATCGATCAGGAGCTCATCAAGAACGCCGCGGACGTGGGTCTGCGGCTGGAGATGGCGCGGATCATGCTCGATCAGGGGCGGCGGCCCGATGCGGCGGCCTGGATGCAGACCGTGTTGCGCTATGATCCCAAGTGCCGCGAGGCGCACGAACTCTTGGCCGAGTTTTACGAAGAGCACGCTAAGCCCGAACTGGCCCAGGCCCACCGCGAGGCGCTGGCGGACATGGCGGCAAGTGAGTCTGCCGGCGCCGTTGGGGGCACCGAAGCCGCCGGGGGCACCGGGAACCCGTAGCTGAATTCGCCGGGCTGCGACGACTTCAAGACCCGTGGCCGGCTGGCGCAGTTGCCCGGCGCGCTGGCCAACCCGAGTGGACAACCATGAAGCGTTCTCTGCGAAGCCCTCGGATGTTGGCCGCGGCGGCGGCCCTGATCGGCGTAGGCGCGGCCGCGACCTATTATTGGGGATGGGCAATCTCGTGGCACGGCAGCGAGGCTTCGACTCAGGCAAATATTATTATCGCTGGGCTTGGCGGGACGCGGAGCGTCCGCGGACCCGTTCCCACGCGGAGCGTGGGGACGAGTGGGAAGTATGGAAAACATGGAAAACCCACCCGAGGGGTGGAATGGCACGCCAGTAATACCCCCTTCAGGTGGACCCAGAACGAAATCACCGTCGCGATTCGACGAATTTTGCATTTTTGGTTGCAACCATGTCAGTGAAACATTACACTAACGTACCATTCACGATAATAACCATCGTGCTGATCCGGCGTCGGTCGCCGAAAACGACGGTGCGTCAACTCCGTCGGCCATATGTTTCCTTTTATTTTTTTCAAGGACTTCAAACATGAGTATCGAACTGAGGAAGTTGCTCAGACGACCCGCCTTCACGCTGGTGGAGTTGCTGGTCGTCATCGCGATCATCGGTATCTTGATTGCCCTGTTGCTGCCGGCCATCCAGGCCGCGCGCGAAGCGGCCCGCCGCAGCGCCTGTACCAACAACATGAAACAGTTGGGCATCGCGTTGCACAATTATCACGACATTTACAGCCAATTTCCGATCCCCTTCACCACCGACGACGTCTATGGCTGGGGTGTTCCTTGGGAGCGCGGCGGCCCGATCGTGCGCATGTTGCCCTATTTGGAACAACAGGGGGTGTACAACCTGCTCGATTTCAAGTTCACAACCTATATGTGCGGCCAAGCCGCCGCTGCGACACCGATCCCCGGCTTGACATGCCCTTCCGACTCGCCGCGTCAAGTCAACAATTGGCCGGGTGGTTGGACGAATCCCGGTCCATCGACGTCGAACTACCTGCCCAATATGGGGCCACTCGGCACGCAAACCTTCGATGTTGGAATCGGCGCCGGCATGGCGATGTACACGGGCGTTTCGCCTTATACCGGCCTCACGCTGAATAACAGTCCAACGGGTTGGTTTGGGGATGATCTGTCGTGGATTACCCGCAACGGTGCGAATGGTGGGGCGGCCCAGGTCACTGTCGGGCCTTTCGGTCGCTGGTCATGGGCCGCCGGTCTTAAGGATATCACCGACGGAACCAACAACGTCATTGCCATGGGTGAGGTTCGGGCGCAGTGTGGGATGAATACGGCTTGGTCGCAGTTTTGGTTGGCACGCAATAGCACCGCTTGCACCGTGGCGCCCATCAATTTGGCATCGTGCAGCAGTTGGCAATACAACCAAACCGGCACACAAGAGCCCGTCGCGGCAGGTATGAAGTATATTCTGGCTACTTCTCCGACGGGAACCCCAGGGGGGAATGGCCCCGCTCAACAGGGCTATGATATGTATGCTGAAACGAACGGTTTCCGCTCGAAGCACCCGGCCGGAGCGCTGTTCGTATATTGCGACGGCTCAGTCCACTTCTTGAACGAGCTCATGAGCTACGACACGTACCAGAAGCTGGGTGATCGCCGCGACGGGCGGCCCATCACGAACCTTGATCCGTAAGTGCTGGGAGATTGGGAACGGCTCCACGGACGCTCCTCGTCCCTGGCTTACTCGTTCGGGGCACCCGCGCAGCGGGTCGGCTCCGCGTGGGAACGGCTCCACGTCCACGGCGTTCGGATACTGTCCGTCGCCTTTCGCTCCGCGAAAGGGCGTTCTTTCGCGGAGCGAAAGGCGACGTCGTTTTTGAATTTCATCAATCACAAGCGAGGAAGTACCATGTTTCGCAGGCCAGTGTTTTGGGCATCTTGTGTGGCAATGCTCCTGGGGTTGGGTGGTTGTGGCCCGAAGGGTGGTTCCGCCTTAAAGACCGTGCCGGTGGCCGGCGCGGTAACTCACAACGGCAAGCCTATCGAGGGTGCCACGGTCACCTTCCTTCCGGTGGACCCTAATTCCGGCAAGGCCGCCGGGGGCATCACCGACGCCGCCGGTAAATTCACCCTAGAAACCTATGCGGGAGGCTCCACAGTGGTGCCAGGCGCCTTGCTGGGCGATTACAATGTTACTGTGACGAAGACCAGTTCCGCGGTCGCATCGAGTAGCACCGATGCAATGATGACAATGACGAACCCCGAGGGGATGCAACAGTTGGAAAAGGGAGGGGGAGTGAAACCCGGCGAAGATGCGAAGGCCACGGCCCCAGTGGTTGCCGCGCCGACAGGTTCAGGGCCTGAGTCACTACTGCCGAAAAAATACTCCGACCCGGCAACCAGCACGTTCAAAGCCAACGTGCCGGCGGGTGGCAAGAGCGACTTTTCCTTCGATTTGACGGACGACTGACCGCCGCTGGACACGGGGACGCGGAGCGTCCGCGGAGCCGTTCCCACGCGGAGCGTGGGAACGAGTTACATTACATAGCCTGGGGCGATAGCCCTCGTTGTTCTACACATCTTGTAAAGAGGCCAGGGGCTTGCCCCCTGGAGTTTCACGCTCGTATCTACACACGCAGGCTCCCCTGATCACCTGTCTTTCCCCGTGTCGCCCCGCCGGCTGCCAGAGGCCGCCGGCGGGGCGACACGGACGGGGGGGAGGCGGCCGCATTCGATTTAGAAACCAACGTGAAACTCCAGGGGGCAAGCCCCTGGCCTCTGGACAACTTCTACCAAAAGTCTGCCGTAACCACGACGTTGATTTGTGAAACGGGCCACTTAGCGCGACCTTTTTAGCAGGCGGACGAGATGCTGATCGCGGCAACGGTGACGAACGTGGGGGCGGTGGAGCGGCGCAAAACGTGGCGCGAGGGGCGGTGGCGGCGTACGGTCTGGAGATTGGCTTGGGTGGCGGCATTGGGGCTGCTCACCGCCAAGTTCCTGGCGCCGCGCGCTTTGGTGGCCTATGACCTGTACCGGGCGCGCCGCGCGCTGGCCGACGTCAACCTCGCCGAGGGGCTGAGCTGGCTGCAAGCCGCCGAGCGGCGAGCGCCGGATCGCGCGGACGTGCAGTTTTTGTTGGGCGGCGTGTGCCGCCGCAGCGGAGTTTTCCGCCCGGCGCGCCGGCACCTGGATCGCTCGTTGGCCCTGGGTTATTCCCACAGGGAGGTGGAGCGGCAGGAGTGGATGCTACTGTTTCAGATGGGCAACGTGGGCGGGATCGAGCCCTTGCTGTTGAAGTTGCTCCAACAGGGCCCAAGCGACGAATTGACCGAGGACATCTACGAAGCCCTGGTGTTGGGCTATCTGAGCGATCACCGCGCTCGCGAAGCCGGGGCCGTTTCGGATCACTGGGTGCGTCTGCGTCCGGAGAGCCTTCGCGCGCGGCTGGCACGGGCGCACCTTTACGGCGCGGCCAATGATACGGAAAAACTGCAATCCACGCTGCGAGAGGTTTTACAGATCGACCCGCGGCGCGTGCGCGAGCGCCTCCGGCTGGCGCAATTGCTCCTGGAACAGAAGCGGGTCGACGAGGCGCTCGCCGAGTGCGAGATTTGCCGCCAACTGGCGCCGGGCGACCCCAACCTGAGCATGCGCCTGGGCGCGTGTTATTTTCAGTTGGGGCGGCTGGACGAGGCCAAGCGGGAACTGAATTCGGCCCTGCTTTCCGAAGGACTGGACCGGGTCACGCGATTGGAAGCGTTGACGATCATGGGCCAGATCGCGTCGGGCGAACGCGATTTCGAGGCGGCGAAACGGTATTGCAAGGAAGCGCTGGAACTGCGGCCCTACGACGCGACCGCGGCCTATGGCTTGGGCATGGCCTTATCGAAGTTGGGAGAGCACGAACTGGCGCAGGAGTACCTGAAGCGTTCGCAGCGGCTTTTGGACCAGGACCAGCGAATCGTCGAGATCAACCACGCGCTCATCGATAGCGCGGGCAATGTCACATTGCGGCTGGAGATGGCGCATCTTTTGGTGGATCAGGGGCGACAGGCCGAAGCGGCGGCCTGGATGCAGATGGTGTTACGCTATGCCCCCGAGTGTCGAGAAGCGCACGAATTCTTGGCCGAGTTTTACGAAAAGCTTGCCCAGCCCGAGTTGGCCCAGGGGTATCGCGAGGCGCTGGCGGAGATGGAAGCGAGCGACGCTCCCGCGGCCGCCGAGGATACCGCGGCCGCCGAGGGCGGCGGGGAACCAGCGGCCTTGACGCGGCAAACACAGGTTCGCGACCCCCAGTAGCTGAATTCGCTGGAATTCAGGCGGCGTCGAGTGACTTTCCCGCGCAGGTTGCTTACAATAGATCTGTAACGTCGCCTTTCGCTCCGCGAAAGAACGCCCTTTCGCGGAGCGAAAGGCGACGGACAGGGTTCGTGACGGCAACTAAAGCCCAGGTATCGCCCCTCAAATCCAACCGATAAAGAGTTAGCCCGTGGAAACTCGTGACGAAATCCCCGAGCCGGTTTTGGCTGGATCGGCGCTGAACCTGGCCGACGCGACCGGCGACCCGGCGACCCATTTGGATACGGCCGGTTCGGCCACCGCCCGGTTGGCCCCGCCGTTCCAAAGAGGCCGGCCGCTGCGGCGGTGGGGGACATGGACACTGCTGGCCTTGACCTTGGGGGCGGCCGCCTTTGGCTTCGCCTATGTCAACCGGCCGGAGATGTGCTATCGGCGCGCCTTGAAGGCGCTGGGGCGCGACGACTTCGACACCGCACGGTACGAATTGCTCCGCTTGCAGGGCCTGCCGGAATACGAACCGCACGCCAGCCTGATCAACGGCATCTTGTTGTTGCAAGAACAGAAGCTCGACGACGCCTTGGAGGAATTCCGCCTGGCGCTTGAGGACGCCGACACACGCGTGTTGGCCTTGACCATGGCCGGGCGAACACTCTTGCAACAGCGCCGTTTCTTCGACGCCGAGCGCGCGTTGTTGATGGCGCTCGAGCACGATCCCAACATGGCCGAAGCCCACGGCTATTTGGGCGCCGCCTACTTCGACGCCGGCGACTTTTCCCGATCGCTCTGGCACCTGGAAAAGGCGGCCGAGTTGTCGCCTCGCGATCCCAGGCTGTATCAGATCATGGCGGCCATCCATAGGACGTTTCACGAAGACGAATTGGCGTTGAAAGACTTGCGCGAATGGCTACGGCGCGGCGCCGTCGATTCCGAACACATGCCGCCCTCCGTGCGTCAAGACGCGCTCATGCACATGGCGCGGCTGCAGGTGCAATTGTTGCGGCACCAGGAGGCGATCGAAACCTTGCGGGACGTCGACGAATCGCCCGACTCGCTGGCTACGCTCGCGGTCTGCCAAGCCGCCCTGGGAATGCCGCAGGCCGCGCGGGAAAATGTCGCCCGGGCGCTGGCGATCGATCCGGGCCATTTCGACGCGCTGTTGGTGCAAGGCCAATTGGCGATGGAAGCCAAGGATTCCGCCTCGGCGCTCGAAAGCCTGAACCGGGCGTTGAAGATCCGGCCGGAGAATTCGGTCTTGAATTTCTACTTGGCGCAAGTGTTGCATGGCCTGGGGCAAGACGACCTGGCCAAGCGGCACGCGGAAAAAGCCGCGCAGATGCGCGAGTTGGACCAGCAATACGCCGATTTGCGCGCAAGCGAGGCGCACGAGCCAAGGAACGTCAACACATGCTTCCGGTTGGGCTTGATGGCCGAGCGGCTCGGCCTGCGGAGCGAGGCCGGCGCCTGGTATGGCGCGGTGCTTCTGCTCGACCCGCGGCACGCCAAGGCCCGCGAACAGTTGTCGCAATTGCCCGGCGGTTTGTCACAATTGCCCGGCGGGCCGGCCAACCCAGGTGTTCAGCCGTGAAGCGTGTACTGCGAAGTCGGCGGATGTTGGCCGCGGCGGCCTTGATCGGTGTCGGCGCCGCCGGCACCTATTGGGGATGGATCAGTTCGTGGCATGGCAGCTCAGTTCCGACGTATGCCAAGTCCGCGGGGTCCGCGTCCGCGGCGGCCGCCACGGTGGAGTTGAAGCTGACCGACGTCACGCCGGCCAGCGGCTTCATCTTCACGTACGACAACGGCCGCGCGGCGGGGCACCATGCGATCCTCGAATCGCTCGGCGGCGGACTGGGAACCTTCGACTACGACGGCGACGACCGCTGGGATCTGTTTTGCCCCGGCGGCGGAAAGTACGGGCCCGATGACGAGGCCGGCGGTTTGCCCACGATCTCCGGCTTGCCATCGGCCCTGTTCAGGAACCTGGGCGATTGGAAATTCGAGCCAGTCACGGCCGAGGCGGGCGTGGGAAGGGCGCCTTTCTACACCCACGGCTGTTGCGGCGCCGATTTCAACAGCGATGGTTTCACCGACCTGCTGTTGACCGGCTACGGCGGCTTGCAGCTATTTCAGAACCAGGGAGACGGCCGGTTCATTGAGGTCCGCGAACGGGCGGGCTTGCTGGACGACTCCTGGAGCACCAGCGCCGCCTGGGGCGACCTGAACGGCGACGGCCATCTCGACTTGTACGTGCCGCACTACGTCGATTGGTCGTTCGCCGAAGGGCACAACCCGCGCTGCCCCGGCCCGACGCCCGACATGCCGGAGATCTGCTCGCCGCGCAAGTTCAACCCCTTGCCCGACATCGTGTATTACAGCAACGGCGACGGCACGTTCCATGACGCCACCAGCACGGCCGGCCTGGTCGTCGAGCCGGGGAGTTGCGGCAAGGGACTCGGGGTGGTCATGGGCGATGTCGACCTCGACGGCGACCTCGACATTTACGTGGCCAATGATACGGAGCCGAATTTCCTCTACCTCAACCAAGGCCACGGCGCGCTCAAGGAAGTCGCCTTGCTGCACGGCGTCTCGTGTGACGCCATGGGCAAGCCGGAAGGGAGCATGGGCACCGACCTGGGCGACTTCAACGGCGACGGCTTGCCCGATATCTGGGTCTCGAACTTCGAGGAAGAGTCGTTTTCGCTTTACCGAAATGAACGGAGGGATCAGTTCCTGCACGTCAGCCAAGGGACGGGCATCACGGCCTTGGGCCGGCTGTACGTCGGCTTTGGCACCGTGTTCGCCGACGTCGACCGCGACGGCGACGAAGACTTCGTGGTTTCCAACGGCCACGTCATCAATTTTCCCAAGGCGGCTCCGATCAAGCAGGAGCCGTTGGTGCTGCTCAACGACCACGGACATTTCGTCAAGGCGGCGTTTCCGCCCGGCGAGTATTTTTCGACCCCACACCGCGGCCGCGGCCTGGCCATGTCGGACTTCGACGACGACGGCGACCTCGATTTCGCCTTCGCGCACAACGACGGCGAACGCAACGCCCTGGTCTCCAACGAGACCGTGAACCAAAACGGCTGGCTGCGGGTGCGGCTGATCGGCAGGGAGTCGAACCGCGACGCGATCGGGTCCTGGCTCGTGCTGCACACCTCGGCGGGCAACCCACTGCGCCTGGTCAAGGGGGGCGGGAGCTACCTTTCGCAATGCGACTTGCGGCCGTTTTGGGGCATCCCCGCCGGCACGCGGATCAAGGGACTCACGGTCCATTGGCCGAGGGGCCAAGTCCAGGAACTTGACGTCGTTGAGGGCAATCAGACGTTGGTGATCATCGAGCCACCCAGTACGGATGGAAGCGGTTAGAGGTTGGAAGCGGTTAGATGGAAGCGGTTAGAGGTTGGAAGCGGTTAGAGGTTGGAAGCGGTTAGAGGTTAGGGGTTAGAATTTCGGGACAGACGTTGTGGTGAGGCTCTATACTGCGAGCGGGTTGCTTCGACACTAACCCGCAGCGCAAGCAAGGCGCGTAACTACTTGCCTTGCTTGCGCTGCGGGTTAGTGTACAGAACTGAGGAATGTCTCATTCCTGACCGCTCTAACCCCTAACCCCTAACCCCTAACCCCTAACCCCTAACCCCTAACCCCTAACCCCTAACCCCTAACCCCTAACCCCTGCCTGCGGTCATGATCCATCGACCCCGATCCGGCCCGACGCGGCGCCGCCTGCTGCTGGTTTTTCTGGCATTGTTGGTATTGGCGCTGGTCTCGGTGCCCGTCGCTCGGCAGGCGTTGATCAGCTTCGATCTGTACCAGGCGCGACGCGCCCTGGCCGAGGTCGATCTGGAGACCGCTACCGATTGGTTGCAGGCCGCCGAACGGCGACAGCCCGACCGCGGCGACGTGCAGTATCTGCTGGCCGTCACTTACCGACGCCATGCGCAGTACCGCCGCGCCGAAGAGCACCTTCGACGCGCGCACGCGCTCGGCTGGCCGAAGCAGGACATCGAGCGCCAGTCGATGCTGACACTGTTTCAAATGGGAGAGTTGGCCCAGGCTGAACCCTACTTGAACAATGTGCTCGAGCAGGGTGGCGGCGACGACGTGGCGGAAGACGTGTACGAGGCCATGACCATCGGCTACCTGGCCGAACATCGGCTCAGGGACGCCGATCTTTGTCTGAAGTATTGGATCGAATGGCGGCCCGGCAGCCTTCGCGCGCTGCTGTTGCAAGCTTATTTCCACAACGCCAACATGCAGAATCCGAAGGCCCTGCTGGCCGAATTGCGCGAGATCCTGAAGATCGCGCCGGGACGTCTGGATGAACGACTGGCGCTGGCGCAGATGCTCCTGGAACAAACGCGCGTCGACGAGGCGCTCGCCGAGTGCGAGACCTGCCGCGGGCAGGCGCCGGACGACCCTCGCGTGCGCTTGGCGTTCGGATTGTGCTATTTCCGGCAGGGGCGACTGGAGGAATCGAAACGAGAATTGGAGACGGCGATGGCACCGCCACGAGCGGGGAGCAGGGGCCTGGTGGGGAGCAGGGGCCTGGTGGAGAGCAGGGGCCTGGATGACGAGCAGTTGGCGCGGGCGTGTACCACGCTGGGTCAAATCACCTCATCCGAGCGCGATTTCGAGTCGGCGGCGCGATTCTACGAGCAAGCGGTCAAGCATGCGCCCCAGGATGCGGCCGCGGCCTACGGCCTGGGCATCGCGTTGAAGACGTTGGGAAAGGACGATCTCGCCCGCTCGTATTTGGACCAGAGTAAGACGCTCAGGAACCAGTCCGAACGCTTGGGCGAAATCAACAGGGCGCTGGCGCAGGATCCGACCAACGTCGCAATTCGCGTCGACGCCGCCACCATCCTGCTGGAGCAGGGACGAAAGCCCGAAGCGGCGAATTGGCTGAAGTCGGCGTTGCGTTACGAACCCAAACTGCGCGTGGCCCACGAAATGCTGGCCGGTTTTTACGAAGAGCAGGGAGCGCATGAGCTGGCCCAACATCACCGCGAGGCGGCGCGGGACGGGACCGAGTAGGCGACGTCCGCTCGCCGAAGGTAACGGCACACGGAGTGTGCCTACGAGGGTCCGAACATGGTGACCTCATTGCGAACATTGCTCAGGCGTACGGCCTTCACCTTGGTGGAGTTGTTGGTGGTGATCGCGATCATTGGAATTCTGATCGCACTGCTGTTGCCGGCAATTCAGGCGGCGCGCGAGGCGGCCCGCCGCGCTTCATGCACGAACAACTTGAAGCAATTGGGGATCGCGCTGCACAACTATCACGATATTTACAACCGGTTTCCCATCGGCTACGCGGTCGACTACAACGCCGCCGCCGGCACCGGCGTGGACCACCAGTGGGAACGGGGGGGCGCGGTCACGCGTCTGTTCCCCTATATCGAGCAGAAGCCGGTCTACGACCTGCTCGATTTCCGTTTTGGCTACTATATCGACGAAAACATCAATGGCCTCAGCGTCCCAGGCCAACTCGGCCTCGTCCAGCAGGGAACGAGGATCTTCCAAGTATCAACCACCATGATCCCCGAGTTGAAGTGCCCTTCGGACACTCCGCGGCCCGACCTTTCGCCTTGGTCGGGAAGATCGATGTCGAACTATATGCCCTGCTTGGGGCCGACGGCGTTCACGGGCGGTCCCGGTTTTCTTACGGGCGGCGGCCCGTATGGCAATCTCACGCCCTATACCGGGATTTCACCCTATTCGGGGGTTCCAGGCGGCGTGTATCCCGGTTGGTTCGGCGACGATCAGTCTCAGTGGGGGGATAGCTGGAGCGTGAGCGGGGGCATCGAATGCCCCGGCACGTTCGCCCATATCGATTGGGCGTCTAATTTTCGCGACGTCACCGACGGCGCGCAAAACGTGATCGCCATGGGCGAAATGCGCCCCCTGTGCAGCATGCTGGAGGGCGACAACGCCTTTTGGGACAACTACAACACGAACTTCAACAACACCGTTCCGCCCATCAACTTCCCTTACTGCACCTCGGCGATGTACAACTCCAATGGGGCCAGCGAAGCTCTGGCGCCAGGCTTTCCAAGCTTTTCCCAAATGCCCGGCGTGAACCTGCAAGCTCAGCAGAAGGACATCGGCGATATCGTGGGGCAGTATGGATTCCGCTCGAAACACCCCGGCGGAGCATTGTTCGTGTATTGCGATGGTTCGGTCCACTTTTTGACCGAGTTGCTCAACTACGAGACCTACCAGCGGCTGGGCGACCGCCGCGACGGCCGCCCGCTCACCCAACTCGACCCCTAGCCCGGATTATTCATGGTCCCGTAGCTGGCTTCGCAAGAAGTCAGTCCGTGGACGCGAGTTACGCCAGAATTCTTGCGAATTCTGCTACAGCACAGTGCGCGAGTTCCTCGCCGGACCATGAATAATCCGGGCTAGCCCCGCTAGCCTGGATTATTCATGGTTCCACACCAACCCGCGGCGCAAGCAAGGCCCAGCGTTGAGATGATCTTGCCGGCGCGAAGGGCCTTGCTTTCGCCGCGGGTTAGTGTGTTGGTGTTGCTGGCGGTCATTGCCGGCTGCGGTAAGGTCTCCCTGCTGCCGACGGTGCCCGTCACCGGCATCGTCACGTACAAGGGCCAAGGCGTCGCCGATGCTCACATCGCCTTCATCCCGGCGGATCATTCGTCGGGCAAACCGGCGACCGCGGTAGCCGACGCGCGCGGCCGGTTCACGGCTCAAACCCATGTCGGCGGTTCGCAATTCGCCGTCGGCGCCTTGGCCGGCGACTACCTGGTCACGGTCACGCAGGGCCTTCCGACCCACAGGGATGCACCCATCATGTCGGCCAGCGAATGGTCGAAGCTGTCGAAGGAAGAACGAACCAAGAGCGCCGGACGGGCGACGATGCCGAAAATCTCCAAGCCAGGCGAAACGCCGAAGGATCCGGCGGGCGCGTCGACGCTCGAATCGAAATTGCCCCTGAAGTACGCCGACACCAAGACGCCGCTCCTCAGGGCCAGCGTCAAGACCGACGGCACGAACGATTTCACGTTCGATTTGAAAGACTGACATCTATCTCTGTAAGGAACGCCCTCCGTGGCGTTCCGTGTCCTGCCAGACGACGTCGCACCAACTTCACGGAACGCCACGGAGGGCGTTCCCTACAGAACCCGATGCGACGATCCCAGCCTTGAAGCAAGTCGTTGTTTTTCCAACGCGATGTGGATTTTTCCCCGCGCATCGGCCAGAATGAACACTCGCTCCACCGTCCCTCGCCCCGAGCTGCATCATGGCCACGCCTGAAACCCAAGCCGCCAGCCCCAAACCGCCGGCCAGCAAGCCCGCCGCCACACAGCGGCCCGGCGCGCCCGGCTCTGAACGCTCGTCCAAGCCGGCGACCGGGCGCGCGCCCGAGCGGCTGGTCTCGCTCGACGCCTACCGTGGGTTCATCATGCTCGCCATGGCCTCGGGTGGCTTCGCGGTCGCCAACGTGTTCAAGGCCAATGAGTCGCTGCGCGACAGCGAAACGTGGCGGTTTCTGGCATACCAGCTCGACCACGTCGCCTGGACGGGCTGTGCCTGCTGGGATCTGATCCAGCCGTCGTTCATGTTCATGGTCGGCGTCTCGATGGCCTATTCCTACGCCAGCCGCCAGGCTCGCGGCCAGAGTTACCCGCGGATGCTCGGCCACGCCGTCTATCGCTCGCTCGTGCTGGTGGCTTTGGGCGTGTTCCTTACTTCAAACTGGGATCCACGGACGAACTTCGTGTTCACCAATGTGCTTTGCCAGATCGGCCTGGGCTACACGTTTCTGTTCCTGCTCTGGAACCGGCACCCGAGTTGGCAGTTTCTGGCCGTGGCGCTGATTCTGATCGGCGATTGGGCCCTGTTCCACTACTATCCGGCGCCGGCCGAGGGTTTCAACGACGCCGAGGCCGGCATCGACGCCAATTGGCCGCACTTGCAGGGCGCCGCCGCCCACTGGGACAAGAACACCAACGTCGCCGCCGCGGCCGACCGGACGTTTTTGAACTGGTTTCCCCGCGCAAAGCGGTTCGAATACAACGCAGGTGGCTACACGACGCTCAATTTTTTGCCCTCGTTGGCCACGATGATCTTCGGTTTATTGGCCGGCGGGCTATTGCGCGGCTCGCTGAAGCCGGCGGCCAAGCTGGCCGCGTTGGTTGCCGCCGGCGCGGCCTGCCTGGCATTGGGTTGGTCGCTCGACCACTACGGCGTCTGCCCCTCGGTCAAGCGCATCTGGACTCCCTCTTGGGCTTTGTTCAGCACGGGCTGGACGTTCCTGATGCTGGCCGGCTTCTACGGCGTGATCGACCTGGCGGGCTTCCGCCGCGCCGCATGGCCCTTGGTCGTCGTGGGCATGAATTCGATCGCCGTTTATTGCATGTCGCAACTCATCGGCGGCGCCAAGGGCTGGATCGCCCAAAGCCTCGAGCGGCACCTGGGCGGAGGACTCTTCACCTGTTATGGCCGCCTGGACCCTGTTTACGAGCCGATCGCCCGGATGGTGCTGGTGCTCCTGGTCATCTGGCTCGTCTGCTGCTGGCTCTACCGGCAGCGGTTGTTCGCGAGGATCTAGTGGGCGTTTTCGGCGCAGCCGAAACTGCACAAGAAAAAACTGGCAAAACCGTACCTGTACCGACCAGGAAATCCGTCTCGGCGGATTGCCCGGCTTTAGACGCGTTAAGACTTCCTCCCCCCGCAGCGTTCCTCTGTGCCCCACGCGTCGCGGCTTTCGTCGGGTAAAGGTACGGTTTTGCCAGTTTTTTCGCGACGCCGGCGCAAACCATCGCGTCGCCGCGCGAAAAAAGACGATTCCGAAACCCCTCCCAAAGAGATCCAAAAGAGCGTGGGGTTCGGCGAAGGATTCGGCACGGTTTTGTCTTTTTTTGGCATCTTCGGCTGCGCCGAAGCTGCACTTGGCCTTTCACCGACTTCCCATTCGACCTGCAAGGGACCAAGACGCAACAGCCGATGCCCGGAGCAGTCGAAACGCCTGGAACGACAGCCTTCCGGCCAGCCGGCGCGGCGCCACAACCATGCGGCCGACGGGATAAACGGAGTCGGACCATGGGCTCGTCGCCTGGCTCAACGGTCCCCAGAAGTCGACGCGCGTCACGTCGCGCTCGTCGTGGAACCGTTGGAACAAGAGCAACCGCAGCAACTGTCCGGGGCGGTAGTCGGCGAAGGCCGGGTCGTACCCGACCTTCGCGGAAAAATAGGTCCGTTTGGCGCGGAAGCCGTACTCGAAGGCGATCTCGCGCCCGGCATGCTCGAGGAACGCGAGCCGCAGTTGTCCCCACTCGGCCAGTTGCCGCGCCTGGCGTCGATACAGCTCGAACATGCCTGGCGCGCGCAGCACCGATGTGCCCGCTGGTCCCTTCCAGCTTCGATGCTCGATCGCGAAGCCGCGGCGCAGGGCCTGGTCGAGTTGATCGCTCGCAAGGCGGTCGTATACCTTCACTTCGAGCGGGCCGTCTTCACATGCGCGGTCCAGCGCCTTGCGCATCTGGCGGCGGTGCCCGCCGGTCCAACGGTCTTTGTATCTTTCCCAATCGCCGTCGATGTTGATTTCGCCGATGTCGTAATTCACCTTGGCGGCAAACGGCATTTCGGCCCGCGTCAACGCCGCGGCGAAGGCCTGCCAGCGGGGCGCCGCCAAGGGAATGGGGGCCAGCCAAAGCAGCGGCCATGCCAGCCGATTGACGGCGCCGGCCAGGGCGTCCAACGCCGAGGGTACGTCGGCCTGGGGATCGACCAGCAGATCACCGCAAACGCACCAGGGGTTCGACGGAACGCCGCCCAACTCGAGCAGGCGTTTGACGCGTCGGCCGACGAGCGGCAATGCGGCCACGAGCCGTCCATCCTGCTCGACGGCCAGGCACCGCCAGTTCGCCGCCGGAGCGAATTCGTCGAACCATTGGGCCAACAGTTCGGCGCGCGTCAAGGGCGAGGCCGATTCCGCTCGCCCCCAAAGATCGTCCCAATCCCCCGCCGTGGCGCGTAACTCATCGGCGCGACGAAACTCGTGTACCGTGAGGGATGCCGAGAGCGATATCATGGCGCCAAAGCGACGAACAGTCGGTTCTTGGGAGGAATGCGGGCACGCCAGGCAGGGTTACTCCCCGCGGAAAGCTAGCTTGCCGAATGGGGTTGGTCAAATTCGGCCGCTCCGCGGCCCCGCGACGACCGAGCGCCGTTGGGCATCTGGGACGCGGAGCGTCCGCGGAGCCGTTCCCACGCGGAGCGTGGGAACGAGTAAACGGTCTACCCGGAAAACTCGTTGCCCTGTAGACTGACCGGTATGGGCGACGCTTTTCAATGGCTCTGGGAACATGTCGTTTGGCTCAGGGGATTGGCCAAACTCGAAAGCCTCCAGGAGCTTGCCAACCCGGGCGGATCCTGGTGGATCAGCTACTCGGTGCTGGCCGCGGTGATCTTCAGCGAAACCGGCCTGCTCGTCGGCTTCTTCCTGCCAGGCGATTCGCTCTTGTTCACCGCCGGCTTCCTCGCCAGCCAGGACGTCTTCGACATCGTTTGGCTGAATGCCTTCCTGATGGTCGCGGCGGTGCTGGGCGACGCCGTCAACTACTATTTGGGGTTCCAAATGGGCGAGCACGTCTTTGAAAAGGGACGGCTACGGTTCGTGAAGCACGAGCACCTCTTGAAGGCCAAGGATTTTTATGAAAGACACGGCGCCATGGCGATCATCCTGGCCCGTTTTGCCCCACTGGTGCGGACCTTCACTCCGTTCGTGGCCGGCGTCGCGCGGATGAGCTACCGCAAGTTCGTGGTCTACAACATCGCCGGCGGCGTGGGCTGGGTTTTGTCGATGTCGCTGGCCGGCTATTGGCTTGGCCAGATCGGCATCGTGCGCCGGAACTTCGAGACCGCGGTTCTGGTCGTGGTTGCCGTGAGCTTGCTGCCCATTGTTTTGGCGGCCATCCGGCACCGGCGCGAATCGGCGCGGCAACGGGCCACCGCCAAGGCGCTGGCCTCGGCCGAAAAGTAGCCCGCCGTAGATTAGGCTTTCCAGCCCCGAGTGATTACCATGAAAGAGAACGTCTTTCCCCGCGCCAGACCCCAGGAATCGCCGCCGATGACGATGGCAGCCCGAATCGTCGAATTGCACAAGCACTATCATCTTGGCGACGAGGTGGTGTACGCGCTCGATGGCGTCTCGCTCGACGTCCCGGAGGGCGATTACGTGGCGATCATGGGACCGTCGGGTTCGGGCAAGAGCACGCTCTTGAACCTGCTGGGTTGCCTCGACCGCCCCACGTCGGGCAGCTTCTTCCTGGGCGACGAGGACGTGGCCCAGCTCGACGACGACGAATTGTCGGAAATCCGCGCTTCACGGATCGGTTTCGTGTTCCAGTCGTACAACCTGATTCCCCAGTTGACCGTGCAGGAAAACATCGAGGTGCCGCTCTATTACATGGGAAAGCTCACGCCCGACAGCCGCCGGCGCTGCAGCGAATTGGCGCAGATGGTCGGCCTGGGCGACCGGCTCCAGCACCGCCCGATGCAGCTCTCCGGCGGTCAGCAGCAGCGGGCCGGCATCGCGCGGAGCCTCGCGAACGACCCTTACTTCGTGCTCGCCGACGAACCGACCGGCAACCTCGACAGCGTGACCACCGGCGAAATCCTTGGCCTGTTGGACAAGCTCAACGAGGCCGGCAAGACGATCATTATCGTCACCCACGAAGAAGATGTCGCCGCACGCGCGCGGCGCATCGTTCGGCTCCGCGACGGGAAGCTCCAGTCGGACCTGCGGCACAGGGAATAAAAGAAGGGGCAGCATCCGGTCTGCTTGCGGGGGAAGGGAAAAACCGCTAAGATGCCGTCATGATTCGCATTCGTTTCACGGATCACGAGTTCGAGCGCCATGCGCTCGGTTTCCTCGCCGGGCGATTTTCGTTCAAGAGTTGGGCCACCGGCGAGATGATCGTGCCGGAGCCAGCTTTGGCGTTGCTGGCGCGTGAGGGAATCTCGTTTATCGTCGAAGGCCCGCTCACCAATGAGCAGATCATTGCGGCGTTTCGAAATCCTCCTGCCACTGCGGTTTAGCGACGAGCAGCCGGTGCCGGACCAGCTAGGCGCTCCGTCGCGATGGCGATCCCGGCCAGCGTCAAGTGCCCGACGTACTCGGCCGAGCAAGTCAGCAATCCGGCCACCGCGGGCGCGGCGCCGCCGGTGAGATAAACTCGCGGTGCGGGCGCGACCTGGGCCGAGAGCAGCTCGATCAACTGCTTCACGCCGCCCACCGCGCCCCAATAGATGCCCGATCGCAGCGCTTCGACCGTGTTCCTTCCCAGGGCCGGCGGCGGATCGGCCAGGTTCCGCATGTCCAATAAAGGCAGCAGGTCGGTGAATTCGTTCAGCGCGCGGGCCGAAAGTCCGATGCCAGGGAGAATCGCGCCCCCCAGGAACGCTCCGGCCGCGGAGATCAGATCCACCGTGATGGCCGTTCCCAGGTCGACGAGAATCGCGGGCGCGTCGGGCGGCCGGAGCCGGTTGGCCGCCACCGCCGCCAGCAGCCGGTCGATGCCGACCAGGTCGGGCCGCGGCAGCGATACGACCAACGGCAAATCGCTCGAGGCCAAAAGCGTGATCCGCCCCGCGCCCGCGCCGCGTAGCCACGCGACCAGCCGCGATGACACTTGCCGCTCGACGCTGCCGATCCACCACGGCACATCGCGCGGCGTCAGCGGCTCCAGCCAGGACGACAACGCGTCGAAATCGTCTTCGCCAGGCGTCAAGTCGAGTGTGCGCGAGGGTGAGGGCAACGCCGACGCGCCGGCGCCGGCGAAGAAGCCGCACTTGACGCGGCTGTTGCCGACGTCGACGGCCACCAAGGGGTAGCCGGATTCGCAAGAATACGGGAGCGCTTGGGCCGCGACGGCCTGGACGCTTGCGAGTTCAGCTACAAGTGGATCGCCGCTCATGTCGTCGCTCCGTCGTCACGCCGGGCGGCCAAGGCGGCGACGATGGCGTAGATGAGTTGGTCGAGTCCCTGGCCCGTCACGGCCGAAACAGCCAGCACGTCGCGGCCCACTTCGGCCGCCAGACGTTCTCGCGTCAAAGCGGCCGTGGGAAGCTCGGCCTTCGAAACGGCGACGATCTCGGGCCGCTCGACGAGCGCCGCGTCGTAGCGACGCAGTTCGTCGCGGACCACCTGGTAATTGGCAATCGGATCGCCGCCGTCGGCCGGCTCCGGCTCGATGAGATGCACGAGAATGCCGGCCCGCTGGATGTGCCGCAGGAACTCGTGACCCAAGCCGTGCCCGGCGTGCGCCCCTTCGATCAGCCCTGGGATGTCGGCCAGCACGAAGGATCTGTCGGCATCGAACTGCACCAGGCCCAGGTTGGGAAACTTGGTGGTGAAAGGGTAATCGGCGATTTCCGGCCGGGCGCGCGAGAGCCGGCTGAGCAGCGTGCTCTTGCCGGCGTTGGGCTTGCCGATGAGCCCCACGTCGGCGATCACCTTGAGTTCGAGCACCAATTCGCGGGCCTCGCCTTCCTCGCCGGGCGTACTCTGCCGCGGAGCGCGGTTCGTGGCCGATTTGAAACGCAAGTTCCCCTTGCCGCCGCGCCCGCCACGGGCCGCCATGACGCGATCACCCGGCTGCGACAGATCCTTGAGCACATGCCCGGCCGCGGCGTCGAGTACGATCGTGCCCGGCGGAACGCGGATCACCAGATCGCCGGCACTGCGGCCGTGGCAGTTCGCGCCGCGCCCAGGCTCTCCCTTGTCGGCCCGCCAATGCTTGCGTTGCGAAAGTCCCGCGAGGCTGTCCACGCCCGGCTCGGCGACGATGATCACACTGCCGCCGTCGCCGCCGTCGCCGCCGTCGGGACCACCGCGCGGAATGTATTTCTCGCGGCGAAAGCTGACACAGCCATTGCCCCCCTTGCCGGCCGAAATCTGAAGCTTGACGCGGTCGACAAACATGACTACCGCGCGTCGGCGATGTTCACGCGGCGGCCGTCGCGGTCGAACTTGACGTAGCCATCGACCAGGGCGAAGAGCGTGAAGTCGCTCCCCTGACCGACGCCTTTGCCGGGGAAAAAGCGGTTGCCCACCTGCCGGACCAGGATATTGCCGGCCCAAACCTGCTCGCCGCCGAACCGCTTGACCCCCCGTCGCTGAGCTTTCGAGTCGCGGCCGTTGCGGCTGGAGCCTTGTCCCTTTTTGTGTGCCATGATGGGTTGTATCTCTCGGCGTTAGGCGTTAAGGCGTTAGGCGTTAGGCGTTAGGCGTTAGGCGTTAGGCCCCTACGCCTAACCCGGATTATTCATCATCCCACACTAACCCGCGGCGCAAGCAAGGCCCAGCGTTGGACTTACCTCGCTTGCGCCGCGGGTTAGCGTGAGGGCAGTGTGCGATCGTTCCCCAGGGACCATGAATAATACGAGCCAACGCCTTTTTTACCGATAGAGCCAAAGATAGTCAACCCGCTCTTCGGGCTTGATGCCGAAGCGATCTTCCTCGCCGGGGTGTTCCCAGTAACCGAAGCGGATCTCATTCTCGTGCTCGTCGTACCTGTCGCTGGGCCGCCAGAAGTTGAGCCGCAACGTCTTTTGCGTCCGTTTCCGGCCCGTGCCCAACGGTTCGCCCGGCTTGTAGACGTAGGCCGGCGGGTCGCCCGCCTTGGCGTCTTCCCAGTGAAAGGCGTTCGTCAGGCCCTGGATGTAGACCGAGAAATGGTCGGTCGTCGGGTCGATATCTTCCCAGGTGGCCACGCCCCACACGCTGAGATCCTGGCCTTCCGGGCTGGGCGATATGTCGCGCATCATCTCGATCGTGTTGTGCAGCTTGGCGGCCGGTTCCGGCATGACCTCGGCCACGTTCTTCAGCCGCCGGCCGGCGTCCTCGCGCCTTTCGATCTCGGGAAGGGCCACGGGGATCACGCGATCGGGATAGACCAACTTGTCCGAATTCCAGCGTTCCAACGTGATGCGGGGGATGAACCGAATCGGCTTGTCGGAGGCGGCCTCGACGGACTTCGCGATCCCCTCGGCAAAGCTGTGCTTCCAGACTTTGCCCGTGTTCTTGATCCGGTAGAGCAAGTACCAAATCTGTTTTCGGTCGAAACGGCCCTCGGTCGTGGGAATGTCGACGAAGATCATCCGCATCGGCTTGATCGTAATCTCCAACATGTAGATTTCGTGCTCGAACACGACGTCCTTGGCGATCGCCAACTCGCCGGAGGCCGGCCGCTGGCCGAACGTCGGATCGACCGCCAGCACTTCGACCATGTCATGGCGGCTGAACGTGGCGGCGACGTCGTTTTCCACGGGCACCGTCACCTCGACCCCAGGCGCCGTCGCTCGAAACCGGCCGCCGGGATCGGCACGGCTCGCCGACTTGGCACTGCTCGCCGACTTGGCACCGCTCGCCGACTTGGCACCGCTCGCCGACTTGGCACTGCCGCCGGCCTTGCGGGCCAACTTGCCCGGCGTCCGCGACTGCGCTTGCGAGGGGGTGCAAGCCACCACGGCAAGTCCCAGCCAAACCATGACGGGAAACGACCACCACGAATGACGAAAGACGCTCATGACAAGGCAACTCGGCGGCAAGAAACAATAACTCTGAACCATTTAGTATGCCGTCCCTTCGGGACTCTCATCAAATCTCACTGCCGTCACGGATCAGCGGCTCCATCGTCTTCGTATTGCGCTCGATGGCCAAGACGACGGTTCGCTGCTCGAAGCCGTCACGGCTGCACGACACGGCGGGGATCACCTGCCGGCAATTGGGCAAATTGAAACGCACCGTGAACGAGCCGTCGGGCCGCAACGTGACCGGTTCCCCCTGCAAGGTGACGTGCGCGTTGGGCTCGGTGCAGCCGAAGACCAGCAATTCGGCGTCGACCTCGAAATGGAAGGGCCGCTTGTTCGGCAACAGGCCCTCGATGCCCGCCCCGTAGCGCGTGACCATCGGCGAGCCCATCGGCCGGCGCAGACGTTCCTCGAACAACTCCTGCAACTCGACGCTGCGCCCCTCGCCGGCGTATCCGCCGCTCATGGCGTAGATCTTGTCGAAGTTTTCGGCCACTTCGCTCCAGTTCTCGTCGATCGCGTCGCTCGAGCCGGCCTTGGGCGTGCTGACGACGTTGCCGCGGGCCAATACGTAGAACTGGCCGCCGGCGGCGAGATAACCGATGTCCAACCGGTAACTCTTGGGCGGCTCATGCACGTCGACGTACCAGTTGTTCACGCCGCCGTGGATTTCGATATCGCGCAGCGGCGTTTCGGCCGAGCTGGTCGTGGCGCCGGCGGGTACTTCCAAGACCCGTAGAATGGGCTTCGCCGCGTGCCACTCCTGCCCCAAGGCGGCCCTGGCCCGCTCGACGCCCTGTCGCGTCAACTCCCAGCAGGCGTGCAACCAAAAGGGGCCACGCACCATCACCACCAGCCGATCTCGGCCGCTTCCGTTGGCCTTGTCGTTGAAATGGGTCGTCAGGTTCCGCGAGCGGTCGATGTTCAGCTTGGCCTGTTCGAGGCGCTGCTGGGCGGCGAAACGGCGCTTATTCTTGAGAGGGATCTGCGTGCCGCTCGCTTGCGGCTTGCTCGTGCCGTTGGCCATCTTGGCGGAGCCATTGTCCATTTTGGCGGAGCCATTAACGGCGACGGTGGCCGAACTCCGGCTGGCGATGGCCTTGCGCGCCTGTTTGTGCTTGGCGGCCTTACTACGCGCGGAACGCATCAACGCCGCGACCAGTTGGTCTTTGCGCATGGCGTGCCAACCGTGAACGCCGTGGCGCTTGGCCATTTGGGCCAGGTCTTTGAACGATCGGTTATTGAGGGTGGTCGAGGTCATCAAGGGACATCTCTCCGGCTTGCTAACTGAGCGTGCCACTCACGCGGCGGCAAACGCGCAACCTTGAGTCGTCCCTGACGAACCACCCTTGGCAGGCGCCAGGCCCGCAAGGTCTGGCAGGGCGGAAATTGTTGTCAATTTCAAGTTTAATCGACATCCCGGAAAAACGCAACGACCAAACGGCAATTCCACTCGTCTACTCGTTCCCACGCTCCGCGTGGGAACGGTTTCGCGGACGCTCCGCGTCCCGGTCTCCAGCGCACGGTCGCCGCAGGTGGCGGAGCGGCTGAAGATTATGTTCGGGCTACCCACGCAGTGGGTCGGCGGAGCGTGGGAACAAGGAATTCATGTCGTAAACTGCTATCACTGAATCACTTAGCGCCTATCCAAAAACTCGTGCAAATCGACGGCACGTCATCGTGGAATGGCCTTCCCAGGCCGTCCGCGGCAAAAGACGGCCTGGGAAGGCCGTCCCACGGTCGGCGGAGTGGTGGAACAATGACAAAAAAACACGAATTTACCCTTCCCAGTCCGTTGACACCCTGTTTTGGCTCCGTTAAATTAACCCCCTTTAACGCAAGGTAGGCTGGCCTGTGACGCCATCCCCAGAAAACCGCTCCTCGTACACTGAAGCGATGGAGTGGGTGTCTCGGATTGCCGCCGTGGCCTTCATCATGGTGCTGCCTGGACTTGGGGGCCAGTGGCTGGATGGTCGGCTCGGCACGAAATTCATCGGGCTGGTTGGGTTTGCCCTGGGGGTAACAAGTGGTATTGCGTATCTGTTGGCGATCACGCGGCCGCCGCGGTCGCCAGGATCGGGCACTAAGGCCGGTGGAGCGGATGCGGGTAAGTCATAACAAGTCTGGTGCGTGACAAAAGGACCAACGTGGCGACTAAGCGGTTTGCAAGCCTGAGCTTGTCGGCGGCCATCGGAGTGCTGTCGGCGGTGGCCTTCGCGGCCGCGTCCGCGGCCGCTTGCGTCGAGTACGCCCGCGCCGGCGCCATGTCGGCGGCGGCGGTTGGCGCCGCCGCGGTCACCTGCTGGGTGGCGTCCGTTTTGTCGTTGGTATTGTCCAGCAGTTGGCGGCGCACGCCGCAGGCCATCACCGGCATTCTCGCCGGAGTGCTGGTCCGCATGACGTTGCCGATGGGCGTGGCGGTGCTCTCCCAGGCGGTCAGCGGGCCTTTGGCAAAAGCCGGGCTGTTCGGCTGGATCGTCTGTTTCTTCCTGCTCACGTTGGTGGTCGAAACGCTGCTCTTGGTCCGGCTGCTTCGTTCCTCCGCAGGGCAACCCGCGGCGTCCACGTGGTCAAAGGGTTCCTGACGCGATGTCCAATCCCGTTTTCCACATCAAGGACGGCTACTACTTCGAAGTGCCGAAATTCCTCTGGCACTATCATTACACCGACACGAACCAATTTGAAAAGGACTACCCGTTCTTTCCCAAGCAGTCGGATCTCTACCATCAAGTCAGGCGGCTCTCGCCGGACGAGTTGAACCGCGAATTGTCTGGAAAGATCATCATCCCCCAACCGTTTGCGACGCTGAAAAACCTTTACGACAAGGAGTCGGGCTTCGCCGTCTCCAAATTCATGCTGCTGGAGTTGTTGGCGGCCGCGATCATGGCATTCATCTTTATCCGCGTCGGGCGACGGATCGCCACCGGACGGGCGCCCCAAGGCAAGAGTTGGAATATGTGCGAGGCGATGCTGGTTTTCGTCCGCGACGAAATCGCCGTTTCGGCCATGGGCGAACACGAGGCCGAACGGTTCACGCCGCTGCTTTGGACGATGTTCTTCTTCATCCTGACGTGCAACCTACTGGGGTTGATCCCCTGGCTGGGCGCGCCGACCGGCGCGTTCGCGGTGACCTTCGGCTTGGCCTGTGTCGTGTTTTGCACGAGTTTCGGGTCGGGTATCATGCGGTTCGGCCCGCTCGGCTTCTGGCTGAATCAGGTTCCCTCCATGGACTTGCCGTGGTGGTTGCAACCCCTCAAGCTGCCGATTTTCGTCATCGAGGTGCTGAGCACCTGCATCAAGCACGCGATCCTGAGCGTTCGTCTGTTGGCCAACATGGTGGCCGGGCACCTCGTGCTCTTGGCGATCCTGGGGCTGATCGTGGCGGCCTCCGCCTTGGGCACCGGCCAATGGCTGTTGGTGGCGACGATCAGCGTGCTGAGCTCGACCTTGTTCAGTGTCTTGGAACTGTTCGTGGCATTCCTGCAAGCCTACGTCTTCACTTTTTTGTCGGCCTTGTTCATCAGCGCGGCGGTCCATCATCACTAACCCGGATTATTCATGGTTCCACACTAACCCGCGGCGCTGGCAAGGTGCGGCGTTGAACTTACTTGCTTGCGCCGCGGGTTAGTGTATTGCTCAACGTCCCCTTTTTCGACTGGAAGGAGAAACATCCTGTGCTCAAGTTTGTTCCCACGGTAACCGTGGCAATGGTCGCGTTGTTGTTTTTCGCCACGCCGGCGATGGCCCAGGGCGCGAACAACGCCTGGATCAACATCCCCGGCGCGTTTGGCGTGGGCCTGGTCGTCATCGGCGCCGGCTACGGAATTGGCCGGCTGGCGGCCTCCGCCGTCGAAAGCATGGCTCGACAGCCCGAAGTGGCCGGCGGCATTCAGACCGCTATGATCATCGCCGCGGCGTTGATCGAAGGATTCACCTTCTACGCACTTTACATCTGCTCGACGCAGAACCCGTGGCCTCCCGCCTGATACCTCGGCCCCCTTCCTTGTCGGTCCACTGAGTTGTCGGCGATGACCGAAACCTGTTTCACAACGCCTCGGGGTGAAGTTCCCATGCATCGAATTCTGATCGGCTTGATCGTCGGGGTGATCTTCACGCTGGCCGGCTCGCGCGCCACGGCCGCGGACGAGGCGGGGCACGGACATGGCCACCATCAGGAGATTGGCACCCAAGGGGTCAGTAAGGAACCCTCCGAGTTCAAGGGCGACCTGGCGATCTTTACCTTCATCGTGTTCCTGCTGCTGTTGGCGATCCTCTGGAAGTTCGCCTGGGGGCCGATTTCGGCGGGGTTGGAAAAGCGCGAGCACGGCATCGCCGAGCACATCGCCGCGGCCCAGAGGAGCCACGAGGAGGCCAAGCGACTGCTGGCCGAGTACGAGCACAAGCTCGCGTCGGCCCACGACGACGTGCGCGCCATCCTCGACGAGGCGCGGCGCGACGCGGCCCAGACTCATCAGGAGATCCTGGCCCAGGCGCGGATCGACGCGGTCGCCGAAATGGACCGCGCCAAACGCGAGGTGGAAACCGCGCGAGATCAGGCCCTCAAGCAACTGGTCGAGACCAGCGCCAATCTGGCGGTGGAATTGGCCGGCCGCATCGTGCGCGCCGAACTGACCCCCGCCAAGCACGCCCAGTTGATCAACGAGGTCGTCGCCAAATTCCCCAAGCACGACCCTAGCCGGAACTAGCCCTTGACACCAGCATCGCGCCCTTAACACCAGCATCGCGGTAGTCCCTTGAGCGAAACAGACGACGCCTATCTGCACGCGGACATGTTCGGCCCCGAGGTCGACGTCGGCGCCTACCATCTGGGCATGGCCTACGCCAAGGCCCTGTTGGGGGCCTCCGAAAAGGCCGGCAACACCGAGGAGGCGCTGGCCGAACTCGATGCGCTGGTCGACGACGTGCTGCGCCGCCACCCGCGGATCGATGCCGCGCTGGGCTCCGCGATGATCAACAATGAGGACAAGGCGGCCATCGTGGAGCGCGTCTTCGCCGGCCGCGTCAGCACCGTGTTCCTCAACTTCCTCAAGGTGGTGGCCCGGCACGGCCGCGGCGGATGCCTGCGTGCGATCCGCAAAGCCGCCCGCGATCTGCTCGACCAGCAACGAGGCCGCCTGCGGGTGCGGCTGACCACGGCCGCGCCCTTGGACGACGAACTGGCCCAGCGGATCGAAAACCAACTCCGCGCCGCACTCGACGGCGAGCCGGTTTTGGCTCGCATCGTCGATCCCGAACTGATCGGCGGCATCGTGTTCAGGGTCGGCGACACCGTCTTCGACGGCTCGGTCGCCAGCCGGTTGGAACGCGTCCGCCAGCAAATGATTCACAGGAGCGTCAATGAGATTCAACGCCGACGAGATCGCTTCCGTTCTCCAGCGGGAAATTGAGCAGTACCAGTCCCAGATCGACGTCCGCGAGGTCGGACGTGTGCTGGAGGTGGGCGACGGCATCGCGCGCGTCTACGGCCTTTCGGGCGTGATGTCGGGCGAGATGGTCGAATTTCCCAATGGCGTCATCGGCCTGGCCTTCAATCTAGAAGAGCACTCGGTCGGCGTGATCATCCTGGGCGACTACCTGGCGATCGAAGAGGGGGACGAGGTCAAGAGCACCGGCCAGTTGCTGAGCGTGCCGGTGGGCGACGCGGTGATCGGCCGCGTCGTCGATCCGCTGGGCAATCCGCTCGACGGCAAGGGACCGATCGTCACCAGCGAGCGCCGGCCGGTCGAGTTCCTGGCGCCCGGCGTGGCCGAGCGGCAACCGGTGCGCGAGGCGCTGCAGACGGGCATCAAGGCCATCGATGCCATGACGCCCATCGGCCGCGGCCAGCGCGAGCTGATCATCGGCGACCGCAAGACCGGCAAGACGGCCATCGGCATCGACGCGATCATCAACCAGAAGCATTCCGGCGTGAAGTGCTTTTACGTCGCGATCGGCCAGAAGGAATCGACCGTGGCCGGCGTGATCGAGGCCTTGCGCAAGCACGGCGCCATGGACTACACGACCGTGGTCATGTCCGGCGCGAGCGACCCGGCCCCCTTGCAGTACGTGGCCCCCTACGCCGGCACGGCGATGGCCGAGTTCTTCATGTACGCCGGCCAGCACGCGCTGATCGTCTACGACGACCTCTCGAAACAGGCGGTGGCCTACCGCCAGTTGTCGCTCTTGATGCGGCGTCCGCCGGGTCGCGAGGCCTACCCCGGCGACGTGTTCTATTGCCACAGCCGTCTTTTGGAACGCTCGGCCAAGCTCTCGGCCGAGCGGGGCGGCGGATCGCTGACTTCGCTGCCCATCGTCGAGACGCTCGAAGGCGAGGTCTCGGCCTACATTCCGACCAACGTGATCTCGATCACCGACGGCCAGATCTATTTGCAGCCCGACCTGTTCTTCGCCGGCCAACGCCCGGCCATGAACGTCGGCATCTCGGTTTCGCGCGTCGGCGGCGCCGCCCAGATTCCGGCCATGAAGAAGGTCGCCGGCGGTTTGCGGCTCGACCTGGCGTCGTTCCGCGAGTTGGAAGCCTTCGCCCAGTTGGGCACCGACTTGGACGCGGCCACGCAAGCCCGGCTCGACCGCGGCTACCGCATGATCGAACTCTTGAAACAAGGCCAGTACCAGCCGATGGACGTCTTCGACGAGGTGCTCAGCATCTACGCCGGCACCCGCGGCCACCTGGACAAGGTTCCTCGCGAGCAGGTCGCCGAGTGGGAACGCGGATTCCTCGCCTTCATCCGCGAGCAGAAATCCGAAATTCGCAAGAAGATCGTCGAAACCAAGAAGCTCGAAGACGACGTGGCCCAGGCCCTGGAGGCCGCGATCGCCGATTTCCAAAAGCAGTTCGCGGGCAAGAAACAACAGGCCACGGCGAAGGTGTAAAACATGGCCAAAGCCCGAGCACTCGACAAGCGGCGCAAGTCGATCAAGAACATCCGCAAGATCACGCGGACGATGGAGTTGATCGCGACGGCGCGGTTCAAAAAGGCGATGGACCGCGCCCACGCCGCCACGGCCTACACCGAGCGGATCACCGCCCTGGTCGCCGACCTGGCCAAGACCGGTTTGGAGGTGAGCCATCCGCTGCTGGAAGCCCGCGACGAGACGAAACACGTCTTGCTCCTGGTGATCACCGGCAACCGCGGTCTTTGCGGCGGCTACAACTCGAACGTGCAGCGGGCCGCGCTGGCCCGCTATCGGGAGTTGAAGCAATCGGTGCCGCGCGCGACCCTCGAGATTTCGGGCAAGCGCGGCATCGCGGCCTTCAAGTTCCGCGAAATCACGCCGGACGAATCGTTCACCCATTTCGAAGACAAGCCGTCCTACGAGCAGGTCGAGTTGTTGGCCAACCGCTATCTCGACGACTTTGCCGCCGGCAGGCTCGACCGGCTCGACGTGGCCTACACGCGCTTCGAGGGAATCGCCCGGCAGATTGCCACGGTCGAGACCCTGTTGCCGATCAGTTCCCTGGACGTGGCGAGCGCCGACGCCGACGAGGTTTCGGGCGTCGAGTCGCAGTACGAGTTCTTGCCCTCGGCCCAGAGCATCTTGGAGGAGGTCGTGCCGGCGAGCTTCAAGGTGAAGCTTTTCAAGTGTTTCCTCGACTCGGCCGTCAGCGAGCAGATCGCCCGCATGGTCGCCATGAAGGCCGCCACCGAGAACGCCGACAAGATCATCAAGAAACTATCGATGACCTACAACCGCGCCCGCCAAAGCCAGATCACCGGCGAGATCATGGAAGTGCTGGGGGGCGTGGAGGCGCTGAAGGGATGACAATCGTAGCCGAAGCCGCCCAAGGAGGTTAGGGGTTAGGGGTTAGGGGTTAGGGGTTAGGGGTTAGGGGTTAGGGGTTAGGGGTTAGGGGTTAGGAATTGAAGCGGAGATCCCGGCAGCGGCACATCACTGACAACTGACCAACCGCCGATGAAAGGGCCGCGGAGCGGCCGAAGTGCCGTTCCCACGCGGAGCGTGGGAACGAGTAAAACCTCCAACCTCCAACCTCCAACCTCCAACCTCCAACCTCCAACCTCCAACCTCCAACCTCTAACCTCTAACCTCTAACCTCCAACCTCTAACCTCCAACCTCTAACCTCTAACCTCTAACCTCTAACCTCTAACCTCCAACCTCCAACCTCTAACCTCTAAGCCCCATGTCGACAGCAACCCACACACGCAAAGAAACCGCCGGCAACGTCGGTCACGTTTCGCAGGTTATCGGCTCGACGTTCGACGTCGAGTTCCCGCCCGACAAACTACCGGCGATCTATAACGCGGTGAAGATCAGCAGCGATCACAAAGGGATCAAGCTCAATCTGACCGGCGAGGTGCAGCAGCACCTGGGCGGCGGGCGCGTCCGCTGCGTCGCCCTGGGCAGCACCGACGGTATGATCCGCGGCCAGGACTGCGTCGATACGGGCAAGCCGGTCACGGTGCCGGTCGGCAAGGCGACCTTGGGGCGTGTGTTCAACCTCATCGGCGAGCCGGTCGACGGGCGGGGGCCGGTCGCGGCCGACGAATACTGGAGCATCCACCGCGACGCGCCGAAAGTGACGGATTTATCGACCAAGACGGAGTTGTTCGAGACGGGCATCAAGGTCATCGACCTGCTCACGCCGTTCGTGCGCGGCGGCAAGGCGGGGCTGTTCGGCGGGGCCGGGCTGGGCAAGACGGTGATCCTCACCGAGCTGATCGCGCGCATCGCCAGCGCCCACGGCGGTTACTCGGTGTTCGCCGGCGTCGGCGAGCGCACCCGCGAGGGGACCGACCTGTGGCTCGAAATGCAGGAGGCCAAGATCGGCGACACCGGCCGCAGCGTCATCGAGCAGACCTGCATGGTGTTCGGACAGATGAACGAGCCGCCCGGCGCCCGCCTGCGGGTGGCCCTTTCGGCCTTGACGATGGCCGAGTACTTCCGCGACACGACCGGCGCCGACACGCTGTTGTTCGTCGACAACATCTTTCGTTTCTCGCAGGCCGGCAGCGAGGTCTCGGCGCTGTTGGGCCGCATGCCTTCGGCCGTGGGCTACCAGCCGACCTTGGCCACGGAAATGGGCGCCTTGCAGGAGCGCATCGCCTCGACCTCGAAGGGGGCCATCACCTCGGTGCAGGCGGTCTATGTGCCGGCCGACGACCCGACCGACCCCGCCCCGGCCACGGCCTTCGGCAACCTCGACGCCTTCTTGTACCTCGAGCGGTCGATCAGCGAGAAGGGCATTTATCCCGCCTGCGATCCGCTGGCCTCATCGAGCCGGATTCTCGACGCGCAGTACGTCGGCGACCGGCACTACGCCATCGCGCGCCGCGTGCAGCGCACGTTGCAGCGCTACCGCGAGTTGCAAGACATCATCGCCATCCTCGGCGTCGATGAATTGAGCGAGCAGGACAAACTGGTCGTACACCGTGCCCGCCGCATGGAACGCTTCCTCTCGCAGCCCTTTCTCGTGGCCGAGGTGTTCACCGGCAAGCCCGGCGAGATCACCAAGCTCGACGACACGATCCGCAGCTTCGAGGAGATCGCCGACGGCAAATGGGACCATTTGCCTGAAAACGCCTTCATGTACGTGGGGCCTATCGAGCAGGCCGAGGAGCAGGCCAAGAAGCTGGCCAAGAAATAGGAGAAAGGAGAAAGGAAAAAGGAGAAAGGTGAAAGTCGCAGACCGGCGACGGACGGCGCGCCACAACGCCCTGGCCCTTGTTCCCACGCTCCGCGTGGGAACATCGCCCCGGACGCTCCGCGTCCCCGTCACGCAATCAGCGAGAACACCGCAACGTGGACGCGGAGTGTCCGATCAGGCGTTCACCCCGAACCCCGAACCCCGAACCCTAATCACTCACCAACCGATGGACCCGTCACATCAACACGTCCCCGATCCCAACGGCCGCAGCCTCCGCCTGGTGGTGGTCACGCCCGAAGCGACCCTGCTCGACGAGTCGGCCGACTTTGTCGCGCTGCCCTTGTTCGACGGCGAGATCGGCATCGCGCCGCTCCACAGTCCGCTCATCGGCCGGCTGGGCTTCGGTGAAATGCGGCAAGTCGTGGGCGGCCGGACGCGGCACTTTTACGTGGATGGAGGGTTCGTGCAGGTGGTCGACAACGTGGTTTCGGTGCTTACGAACCGGGCCATGCCGGCCACCAGCCTCGATCGCGCGGTCGCGGCCGAGCACCTGGCGGCGGCCCGCAATCGCCCGGCCCATTCGCCCGAGCAAATGGCCATTCGCGATCGGGTCGAGACCCAAGCCCGCGCGCAGCTTCGTGTGGCTCGCCATGCCGACCAGCCGTAGGTTAGGCTTTCCAGCGCTTTCCACCCGATGTACATGATGCGACTTTTCATGCGTGGGCGTGACGCGGAGTCAACGAATCGGCTTCGACCTTTCCGGCATCGGCGGCGGTCGGTGTTGCTCGCGCAACGCCAGCGTGGTATCTTATCTGTTTGACCTAGGCGCTGTAGCCAAGTGGCTAAGGCAGCGGATTGCAAATCCGCCATGCGTGGGTTCGACTCCCACCAGCGCCTCTTGCGTTTTCGCGGCCGAAACCCCGGAAAACACCATGTTTTCCGGGGTCGTTTCGTCTAACGGCAATTGTTGCGTCGATTGCTCATTCACTGCACGCAAGTGCATGGGAGTGCAAGGAAGTGCGTCCAGTTTAGGCACACAAAACGCCACACGGTTTTCGGCGCTCGCCTGCCGGCCGTCCGTTCCCGTCGCGACCGCCGGTTGATCCGTGGCGCCGGCCATGCTCGGCAACGACTCGACGGCCTCGGATTGCTCCCCCAAGACGGTATGCGAGTATCGATCCATTGTCAGGGTGATCGTTGAATGCCGGGCCAGTGCTTGGGCCACCTTGGGATGGACGCCGGAACGGGCCAGCGTGCTGATGAACGTGTGTCGCAAAGCGTGGAAGTCGGCATACCGCCCAGAATCGTCCACGTACGCCAGGAACGTCGTTCGCCCGCGTTCGGCCTTTTCCTCGACCGTCGCCGCTTCCGCCAGCCACGCGGCATGTGCGGCGGCCAGGTCGCCTTGAATCATGCGGCTCGTCTTGTCGCTGGAAGGCAGGTTGAATGCCGCGGCCGTTGGCAACGTCAGGGCCAGGTGGGCTTGGAGCTCGGCGGCCGTGTCCCGCCGCAACGGCAGCGTATCACGCCGTCGCCGCTTGCTTGAACCGGCCTCGACAACGACCGTCGCCGGCGCGGCGCGAAAATCGAAACTGCCCTTCGTGAGGCTGGCAATCTCATTCGCACGCAAGCCCGACTCGACGGCCAGCCGGTAAATCAGTGAACGCTCGGGACCGTCCATGCAAGCGCGTGTCGGGCCGTGATAGGTGGCGCGCAACAAGCGGCGGACTTCGTCGACCGACAGCTCCCGCCGGTCGTGTCGGCGGTCGGTCGCCGCGTTCAAGGGCCGCAAGTGCTCCAAGTGTGACTCACGGGCCCGCCTCGCTCGGACCATCCACTTGCCGAACGACTTGGCGGCAGTCAGGTAATAGTTGGTCGATTGCCTCGACAGGCCGGCGGAATCCCGTGTCGCTTCGCGCTGCTCCGCCAACCACCGCTCGGCCACTTCCGCCTTGATGCCGGACCAACGCCTGAACTGGCACCCCTCGAACAAATCGCGTACACGCTGTACCGTCAAGGCCACGGTCCAGCCGACGGATGGTCTTGATACTCACGCGCAGCTCGCGGGCCAGGTCGTCGGCAGTCATCAGCATCGACGGCGCCAGGGCCTCGGGCGTGGCGTGGCGGGCCAGGTCGACGTCGCCGGCGGGCAGGGCCTCGACGATCGGCGTGGCGATGCGAAGGGGGCTAGTCACGGGGCGCCTCCCGTGTCCTGGCCACGCGCGAAGCGCGCGCGGCGTCGGCCTGTTCGGCGGCTTGCGCGGCGCGGTGTAGCCTCTTGAGGGCGGCGATTTCGTCGCGGCACGCCTCAATGCGACGGCGGATGTCATTGGACGGCGGAAGATGTGCGGTAGGTCTCATGCCCCTATTTCTAGGAGCGCATCGTTGCCTTACCGTTGTGCCGATCGTTGTTTTATCGTTGGATTTGCTTTTTTCTTGGACTTCCTCTTGGTCGCCGGCTTCTTTTTGCGTCGATTGGAAATCTCGATCCACCAGACGGCGCCGGGGCCGCGCCCCTCTTGAGGAATCGGGTCGGAGTCCGCCGGCAATCCGTGATTTGCGCGGAGTATGTCGCGTAGACTGGTCAGTAACGGCCGCATGGAAGCTTCCGAGGTTGGAGAACGGTCGCCGCATACGGCGTCCCGCAATTCGCCAAGCGGGAAATGCCTTGTGTGGTTGCTGGCAAGGTGCTTCAGCAATCGCCACGCGGCGCCGGTCAAATTAAATGACTTGCCATCGTGGGCATACTGGCCGGGGCGGAAGTGCCAGCCGGCATTTGGCGGCCACCCATCATCGGGCGACAAGAGCGCCTGCGGCGGTCGCACGTCGGCAACGGCCGGCGGTTGCGAGTTCGGCGCGCCGGCGGGAGGGACGTTCAAGACGTTGGAACGCTGCGCTTCAACTCGCAAGTCCGTTGGGATGTCGCGGTCGTGTTCCAAGCACCACTCAATGACGTCGTGTCCAGATACGAACTGAGCGGGTGGTGTTTCGCCGCGGTCCCACTTTGGCCATCGCCACAGGGCAAAGCGGCCGTCCGCCAGCCGGAACAGTTGCGTGACGTCAAACGCCTCCTCAAAGGATTCCACCAACTCGGCTTCGTCGGGATTGAACCAGCCCAGTCGAACATCTTCGTCATAAAGCAGCACGCGACGACGGACCATGAAACCTCCCTTTCGATCGGGCAGGCCAGGCGCGTCAGCGCGGAAGGGTAGGCTTCAGAAAACCACGTTGCCGCGCCCAGCCACTTGCGGGCCGCCCAGCGTTGCAACGCCGGCGGCCACCCGATGCGTATTACTTTACCTTCGTCGCCTTGCCTTTTCCACGGCCCGCTTTCGCTTCGCCGGCCTTCAGCGCGCGGTCCAGCTTGGCGATGGTCGGCACGCTCGGCTTGTTGCGGCCGTGTTCAATGCGATTGAGCGTTTCCGGTCGGATGCCGGCGCGGCGGGCCAGCTCCACTTGCGACAGCCCCAGCTTGCGGCGCGCGCGGAGAATGTTGCGGGCCTGAATCACGGCCAACGCTTCCAGGGCCGGGTAATTGCCGTTGGCGTCCGCCGCAGGTAGGTCGGGTTCCCACAGGTCCGCCCGGCCCAACAGCGCTTCATAGTCGGCTTCGTCCAGAACCACTTTGCGCTTGCCCTTGATTCGCACGCGCCTCGCGGCGAAAGGCTCTTTGTTCCGCTCCAACGATTCAGCCTTCATAGAATTCACTCCGATGCCCGATCTTGACCACGATGACGGTCTCGCCTTCCACGCGATAGCGAATGCGATAATCACCCGTCCGCAGCCGATACCAGCCGGCCAAATCGCCCGACAACGGTTTGGCGCCGCTCACAGCCGGCCACGCTTGCAGCCGTTGAAAGAGTTTGCCGATTCGTTCGCGAATCACGGGCGGCAGCTTGGCCAATTCCTTCAGCGCAGCGGACGTTACCTTGACTTGGGCCACGCACCCATCATCGTGGTCATGTCAAGATTTGTCAAGCTCCGCGCGGCAAGACGGCGCGAAGGGCGAGGTTCAGTCGTCGCCATCGCGGCCGTCGCCATTGTGCCCCGGTTCAAGTCCGGCCAGGAACGCGCCGACGTCTTTGACGTTGGGGCGTGGCCCGTCCGCCAGGCCCGCCTGGGGTGAACCTTCCCGTCGTCTTGTTGCGGCCGTCGCCGTTGGGTTCCGTGTTCATGCGGCAGACTCCGATTCAGCTTCAAGTGACGGCAGCGGCAATGCGTCGACGTCGATGATGTTGTTGTGATACTCCGGCGCCGGCGGATGCGGCAGTTGCTCCGATCGAGCCAAGAGCTGAACGAACGTCAGCGGGGCGCCGTCGGGGTCGGTCGCGGCAACACGGGCCGGCGGTTCCAGCCCTAGCATTCGGGCCAGCCATTCCCGCGCGTGTCGGTCGCCGGCCAGGGCATCGTCGCGGGTACGCTCGATGATCCGTTGCCAGTCGGCCAGACTCACGGCGCCCAGTGTCACGTCGCGGTACTCGGCCTCGACTTCACGGCGAGGGCGGCCAGGTCCGCCACGGTTTCCCGAGGGCGAACCGGCCGGCGGTGTCGCGGCCGTCGTCGTGTCCGTTGCCGTTGGATTCGTGCCCCACATGTTGCCCGCTCCGTTTTTCCGCCGTTTAATCGGCCGGATAATCCGCCTTCGGCGGATTCCCGCCCCAAGACATTCTACGTGTCGGGCCGGGTCCGCTCGGCCTCACGGCGGTTTCCGGTCGCCGTCCGCTCGCCGCAACCTTTCCTCACGGTCGATCTTCACGTCGGCCGCGGCCTCGAACCCCAGGCGGACGGATCGGCCCCTTACAGCCACAACCACGACTCGCACCGGGCCATCGACGACGACGGCCTCATCGACCGTCCGCGATAACACCAGCATCCTTGCGGCCCCCAGCGTGGAACGTGCCCCACCTCCATGATACCGGAGCATCGCCCATGGACCCGCTCACGGTTCAGCGCCGGCCCCCTTGGCGAACCCCTCGACGGCCGCCACCACGCCAGCCCGCGTGGGCGCCGGCAGCTTGGGCCAGGCGGCCACGATCGCTGTCAGGCCGGGGTCGGGTTGCGGTTCGCCCAGCCGGCGGATGACTTCGGCCTGTTCGCCTTCCGGCAGCCGGCGGAGGGCCTCGACGATGCCTTCCAGGTGGTCGCCGGCGGTCGCCTGGGGGGCCGGTTCCGGGGTCGATTTCCGAACCTTTCCGGTAACAGGAACGGTAACAGGGTTTTTGGGTTCGTCGCCAAGTCGGTTTGCCGCTTGGGGTTGCGGTTCGGCGGGCAGCGGATTGCAAATCCGTCATCGAGGGTTCGACTCCCTCCAGCGCCTCTTGACGTTTCGACGGCCGAAACCCCAGTAAACACCGTGTTTTCCGGGGTCTTTTCGTCTAACGGCAATTGTTGCGTCGATTGCCCACTTACTGCACGGAAGTGCATGAGAGTGCATGGTTCCGCGTCCCGTTTAGGCACACAAAGCGCCACACGGTTTTCGGCGGTCGCCGGCCGACCGTCCGTTCCCGTCGCCGCGGCCGGTAGGTCGGTGGCACCGGCCATGCTCGGCAACGACTCGACGGCCTCGGATTGCTCGCCCAGGACGGTATGCGAGTACCGATCCATCGTCAGCGTGATTGTCGAATGGCGGGCCAGCGCTTGGGCCAGCTTGGGATGAACACCCGAACGCGCCAGGTTCGATAGGAACGAATGCCGCAAAGCGTGGAAGTCGGCATACCGCCCAGAATCGTCCACGTAAGCCAGGAACGACGATTGCTCGCGTTCGGCCTTTTCCTCGACCGTCGCCGCTTCCGCCAGCCACGCCGCACGTGCTGCGGCCAGGTCGCCTTGAATCATGCGGCTGGTCTTGTCGCTGGAAGGCAGGCCGAATGCCGCGGCCGTAGGCAACGTCAGGGCCAGGTGAGCTTGCAGCTCCGCAGCCGTGTCCCGCCGCAACGGCAGCGTATCGCGCCGTCGCCGCTTGCTTGCTCCCGCCTCCACAGTGACCGTCGCCGTCGTGGCGCGGAAATCGAAACTGCCCCGCGTGAGACTGCGGAGTTCATTCGCACGCAAGCCCGACTCGACGGCCAGCCGGTAGATCAATGAACGCTCGGGGCCGTCCATGCAGGCGCGGGTCGGGCCGTGATAGGTGGCACGCAACAGCCGGCGGACCTCGTCGACCGACAACTCCCGCCGGTCGTGTCGCCGGTCGGCCTTCGCGTTCAACGGCCGCAAGTGCTCGACGGGCGACTCGCTGGCCAGCCGCTCGCGGACCATCCATTTGCCGAATGACTTGGCGCCCGTCAGGTAATAGTTGGTCGATTGCCTCGACAAGCTCGGCGTGGCGGCCGTCCCCTCTCGCCGATCGGACAGCCACCGCTCGACCTTGCCGGCCCGAATGTCGGACCAAACACGAAAGCCGCAACCGTCGAATAGCGCTCGCAACCGGTTCGCGGAAAGCTTGCAGTGTTTTTCCGTGTTGCCCTTGGCCCGCAGTGCGGCCTCGAACTCGGCCACATGATCGCTCAACGGTTTGCCGGCGGCCACGCTCCGCGCGTCGAGCAACCCCATGCGGCACAGCGTCGTTCGCAACTTCGCGGGCAGCGATTCCAGCCAACGGCCCAAGACGACGTCGGGCGTGTCGCCGTTGCTCCGAACGGCAATCAGCTTTTCGACGTTCCGGCCGAATTGCTCCGTCGCCTTGTGATCCGTGAATCCGGGCAGCCGGCGGACGGTTTCTTGATGGTCCCTGAATTCGACGTACCAAACCTCGTACTCAAGGCGTTTGCCCGTCGCCGGGTCTTTCCGTGTCGGTCGATAGACTCGCATCGTTCACCTACCTTTCGTTCGCTTGGCCGTTGCCTTCCGCAGGGCTTCGTCGATCCGGTCAATCAACTTGTGTGAAGCGGTGTGGTTGCCGCTTTCAATGCGTGAAATCGTTTCCTGCCGAGTGCCAGCCAAGCGGGCCAATTCATGTTGTGTCAGGCCGGCGGTTCGGCGGTCCCGGATCAAATCGCGGGCCAGGGAAACTCTGGCGTATTCCAAGGCGGGGTATCGACCTTGCTTGTCGGGCTTCGGCAAAGGCGGCAAGTCGTCGTCGTTGAGCGGAACCGCTTCGCCCGCTTTGGCGTAGAGACGGTCGTACTCCGTTTCCGGTAATAAGACGAACCGCTGGCCCGCCACTTCAATTCGCTGCAATGCAATCATGTTTGATCCCCTTCATAGAACCCATCCCGGTGCCCAACGCGCTCGATAACGACTTGCTCGGCCACAATGCGGAATTGCAGCCGGTAATCGCCCGTCCGCAGGCGGTAATGACCGGCCAGGTTGCCTCGCAACGGTTTGACTCCGCTCAAGTTTGGCCAATCGGCCAGACGAACCAGTAATTCCACGACACGTGACTTGATTGGTTTGGGAAGCTCGCCCAACTGTTTCGCGGCATCGTGTTCGATGGTCACGTTGGGCATGATTCTTGTATGATACCATTATGCCGTTGCCCGGTCAACCGTCATTCGTCGCCGCCGTCGTCGCCGTTGTCATCGCCGGCCACGCGCTGCAACACGCGGCCGACTTGGACGTGGTTCCACGACTTCCCGCGTCGTGTCGTGTGCCCCAACTTGTTTAACTCATCGGCAATCGCCGCTTGGGTGTACCCATTGGCGTTCAGCCCCCGCACGATCGGCCCCAGGTCGCTATACGCTTCGTCGGCCTTCTTCCGTACTGACTCGCCGGCGGCCTTGATGCCCTTTGCACGGGCCTCGGGGGTCAGGTTGCGACACTGGGGCAGTTGCCCGCCCAGCTTCCCACCACGGGCCTTGTACGCGGTCAGGGCGGCCTTCGTCCGCGCGCTGATGGCTTCGGCTTCGGCTTCGGCTACTGCGGCCAAAATATGCAGCGTCAGCTTGTTCGCGGCCGGGTTGTCGCAAGCAACGAATTCGACCTTGGCTTCCATCATCGCCGAAAGAAACGCCACGTTGCGGGCCAACCGGTCAAGCTTGGCGACGACCAGCGTAGCCTTTGAGCGTTTCGCATCGGCCAGGGCCTTCACCAGCTCGGGGCGGTCGGAACGCTTGCCGCTTTCGACTTCCGTGTAGATGCGAACCACGCCGGCCCCATGTTGGGCAGCGTATGCGTCAATCGCCGCTTGCTGCGCTTCCAGGCCCAAACCCGACTCGCCCTGCCCCTTCGTTGAAACCCGCCGGTATCCCACCAGTTGCTTTGCCATGATTCTTTCCCTTCCGTTGTATCGGCCAGCCCCACGAAAGAGATTGTACACACCTATCAACGTCCGGTCAATGGTATGTTCCGAGATTTCTTCCGGGGCTTGGGCGTCCCCTTGGCGGTCGCCGGCGGTTTGCCCTTGGCACGCCGTAGGGCACGCCGTACCGCGTCCACCTGGGCTTGGGCGAAGTCACGATCGACCTTGGGGATTCGACGATCGGCGGCCAGGCGGGTCGCTACACGGGCCACCTCAGCGGCTATGTCGGGTTCGAGGGCGGCAATCTTGTCGGCCCATGCGTCAAGCGCTGCTTGGGCCTCGGGGTCGGTTTTCTTCTTCATCGGTCGTTTTCCTGGGCGGTGGATTCGTGACAGGGCAGAATTGTAACCTGGGGGCAAAGGGGGGTCGCGTACCGAGGCGTGGCGGCGCGTCTTGCCAATCGTGCAAGTCAAGATGGGTCCGGCAGCGGGGGGAAACCTTAGTAGCAATTTGCGACGGAGGTTTCTTGGCCGTCCCCCTCTTGGCCGTCCCCTTTCCGAACTTGGAATCGAGGGTAGGCAAATTTTTCCTAGCCTCGATCTTGGCCGTCCCCCTCTTGGCCGTCCCCTTTCCGAACCCCTCGGGCGCCGTCCCCGTGGTCACGGCGGGCCTTGTGGGGGCAGGTGTTGCGGCGGATCGCTTAGGAAAAATTTGCCTAACCGATTGCGGCGGATACCTGGGCCTTATGGTGGCAGGGGTTGCGGCCGTCGCCGGCGCGGGTTGAATCGGGCCGGCTGCCTTTGGCGACGCGGAAGGGGCTTCCGTGGTGATTTTGCCGGATTGCTCCCCAGGCGTACAAACGCGATTGGTAACAGGTTTTTTTTCCAACTCAATTTTTATTTCGGAAAGCGATTTTGACACTGCTTTTTTTTTCTGGCCACCAGCCGGCGGGTCGGCGACGATCGGCGCCGCGGCGGCGGGTCGGCGGTGGCGGCGGGTGTGACTCATGTTGTTAGTCCCCCTAGCGGTGTGGGCAATGACCATCCGCCACGTTTGCCGTGACGCATAACGGCTTTTGTCGATTCAAGTTCGTTGAGCACATTTCGAACGTAGCGTTCCGACGTGCCCAGCACTTTTGCGATTTTTTTTGAGCTAACGGAACCTTTTCCTACAAGTATATTCTTTAGGGTTTTGTTCCGATAACTTGCGTCCGATTCCCCTGTAGGGTTTTGTTCCGATAACTTTTTGAGGGTATTGACGATTTCCACGTGTGATTTTTTTGTCGGCGACGGATCGTTGTCGATGACGGGAAGGCCGAGAGGTTCGTTCGAAACGACGACGACGTCGATGCCATCCTGGCAAACGGCACGGCCACGGCCGATGCACTGATGAAGCTCGGCATGGACCAGGGCCCGATGAGCGTAATTCCAGTCGGGGTTTTCGTAGGCCACCGTCTTGACGGTTCGGCTTTCGCCGGAAAGCGTTTTCGCGTCCCAGGTGACTTTTCGCCATCGGGCTGCCTTTTCGGTGATCGAGGCGGACGTGATCCGGCCGGTTCGGATGAGGTATTGCTTGATGGCCCGTGGCGGAACGCGGGGAGTGCCAAGCACGATGAGTAGATCGCACTCCCCCTTCCACGAATTGCTCCCGCGGCTTTCCGATCCGTGGAAGTGATCGGCTTTGACGACGCGCTCGACACGTTCGGCCATTGCCTGGTGGCAGACGTGGCAGATGACGCCAATTTGCTGAGCCTCCGGGTATGTCGCGATGACGCTGCGTAGAACCTTTTCCGCGGCCGCTGGTGTTGACGACTTTTTCACATCCTTGGTGATTTGCAGGGGTGGATGGAGAACCTCGGGGTGGCCATCCGGGGTGATGTCGGTGACAGGGCGCCCCGTGAGGCGTTCTAGTTCCCCCACCGTCTGCGTAGCGTCCGCGAAAAGAACCGTGGCATTGTTCGGTAGGCGTGTATCCCAAACAGCGATAACGGCCCTGCGGATCGTCTCGGCCCGCCCCGGTGCCAGGACGTGGTCTACTCTCACGACGATCTCGCCCAACTCGCCGGCGGTAGCCGCGCGAACAACACAAACGGTATCCGCGTTGGGCCAAACATCCAGCGACAACATTGAGCGGTAGAGGTTGACGTCGACGTTCCGCGGCTTGCTGATTGGCGCGGGGAGCATGGGTTGAAGTGATTCGGTGACGACGGCGGAGGCGAGCCGATCTAAAAGCACCCGTGCAACGGTTCCCATGTTCCAGAAAAAGGCAGCGCCATCATCCTTCATCCAGTGCATCGACTCCTGGTAGGCGTTTTCAACGACGGCGATGAGCTTTTCAAGCCCGGTGCTAAACTCTACGGTTGGCCGAAGAAGCCCTGCCGCGTTTTCGTGAATGCTCACAAAGGCGTGCCCCTTGGCCAGTCCGTCAAAGCCGCCGGTTGCCGCCCGCTGATGTGTTGCGATGGCATGGCGCGCGGCGTCGGCCTCTCCCATTGCTTCGTGGTACTGGCAGCCGGGACGGGCAGGACATTTCGGGCAAACAGCACTACTCGCGCTCAATCCGCTCGTGATTGCCTTGTTTGCGGCGTCGAGGTTCTTGCACGTCTCGCCGGTCAATGCCGGATAGGCGGATGCCGGAATGCCGTTGTCGTTCATCGTTGTTTTGTGTTCTTGACAATTGGCGTGGGTCGGCAAGATCGTAAGGGAGCTTCCAGCGGCCGCGGCCGGCTCCAAGTCGGCGTGAGATTTGCCGCTTCCGGTTGGCGAATGGTCGAGGTAGACACCTGGTGTGGCAACAGCTTCCTCCCGTTTGCGTCTCATGTCATCGCGGTAATCGTTCAGTGGTCGCGATCCGTGTTGCCGAACCGGTTCGTCTTGGACCGAGTCGTCGAAGAACACGATTCCAAGATCGTCGTCAAGCAGGAAACCACGATCGCCAGGGTACTTCTGAGCGTCGTCGATCTTGTGCCAAAGCTCGTCGTCGGACCAGGGCGGAACGCATCGCCGGTTCCAATCTTGGATTGCCTGGAAAGTTTCGTCGCGAGTCAGACTAAAGCCGCGGTGAACTGCGCCGATCGCTTTCATCGCCACGTTGTGACCACGAAGGCCGACTCCGCCGATCGCTGGCGGTTGCGAAGCCATGAACGCGATGGCCCGGTCGATAACTGTGTTGTCGGATGGGTCGCGAGGAATCGTTGAGTATTCGGCTAGGTGGCCATCGCGGCCGTGCGACCCCGCGTAAATCTTTGGTGGTTCGACGAACGGCATCAAGGCCGGGTCGTCCCCCTCGATTGCCAGGATGGCGTCGATTGCCGCGTTACCTTCCAGCCAAAACTCGCCGTCCAAAACGCGGGAAATATGCTGTCGTGTGTGGTGCCGCCCGGGCAGACGCAACCAATTGCCGTAGGGCCTCCCCGCATCGACGCATTCTTGTTTGGGAAATGTCTCGGGTGGCTGTTCAAAACCGAAGTCTGCGTGATCGGCAACCAGCGATTGCAACCACCAATAGAGATTTGCGGTTGGCACCGGCCGAGAGAAAAATACTCGAAGGTGCAAGCCCCCAGGGCCAGCGCTCACTAAGTCGTTATTCCAGTGAGGGTTTCGACGAGGAATTCGTCGTTCCATCCGCAGGAACGGCGTTTCATGACCAAGCTGTCTTTGCCTGGATGTTGTTTCAATAGGGATAACGTGAACCGATT